>NZ_JBJGYW010000034.1:0-52119 GCF_054050215.1 Geodermatophilus sp. SYSU D01186
CACGCCAGCCTGTCGGACGGGCTCCAACGGGGGCCCCCCGCCCCCGCCCCCCCCCCCCCCCCCCCCCCCCCCCCCCCCCCCCCCCCCCCCCCCCCCCCCCCTCCGCGCATGGGGGGCGAGGCCGCGTCCGGGCCCGAGCCGGTGACTCAACGGCGACGGGAGGCCTCCTCCGTGGTCACCGTGACCTCGTCCGACCGGTCGATCGGCTCCCGGTCGACGACGTGGTTGTCCGTCATCGTCACCCCCGCGGCCGGCGCCGCTGCGGGGGCGACGGTCACCGGCTCCGGGTCACGGCCGGCACGCTCGGCGGCCACGACCGGGCGCCGCATCCTGCCGCCGAGCAGCCCCCCGAGCGCAGCCAGCACCAGCCCGACCAGCAGCGACCAGAAGCTGACCCACAGCGCCGACTCCACGGTGAACCCCCCTCCGGCGGTCCCCAGGGGCCCGCCCACGGTCGCCTGCCCGTCCTGCAGACCGGCGCCCAGCTGATCGGTGAGGTTCAGCGCGCCAGGGACGAGCGCGGTCAGGGACAGGACGAACAGCAGCCCCCAGGCGGTGAGACCGTTGGTCGCCCCGGCCGCTGCCCCCCGCGGACCGGCGAAGAAGCCGGCCAGGAAGCCCGCCAGCATCAGCGCCACGGCCGCGGTCACCCCCATGAACCAGCCGAGGTTGCCGCTGATCCAGCCGTTCCCGTCGCCACCGTCGACGCTGTGGGCCAGCGCCAGCCACAGGACGTTCATCAGGGCGAAGAACCCCAGTGCGATCACCACCCCGGCGACCACCGGCCCCCACCGGACCAGGTCGGTGATCCGTCCGGGCCTCCGGACGTCCTCGACGATGCTCGTGGCCATGCTGCTCACTCCTCGGGTGATGGGTCATCAGGCCGGCCGGCCCACCGGACGGGCCCTTGCCCGGCGACGGGCCGGTCGTCGCAGATCGACCGACGGATCGGTGCCACCGCCCCTCTGCCCCCTCCCCGAACGGTCATCCCCCATCCCGTGGACCGTCACGGAGGCGTAACGGGCGGGCCTCCCGACCCGACCCGCCGCCTCGGGACGGTCATGAACGGAACGACCCCGGCATCGGCGGCCGGGGGGCGTTCACGGGCACCGGATGGGCGGGATCGGCGTCCGATCGTCGGGCGCGGCGACGACCTTCCGCGACCTGGCGTCTCCCCCGTTCCGAGCCCCGTACACGGCCGTGCGGACGCGGGCCGTCGCTCCGGGGCCCACTCGTCGATCCGCATCGGTACACCGGGGGCACCAGGTCCGCCCCGCGGGCGACACCGCCCCCACTGCCGCACGGATCGGGGGGCGGCCGGACGTGACGGTCCGGTGACATACCGGCCGATCCCGTATCCGGCAGTGCGGCTGGGGCAGCAAGGACGGCGAGACGCCGCCCGCTGCCACCGGGCCCGAACGATCGAAAGGGAGATGCCGTCATGCTGGCGCCCGCTGGGCCTGCCCACACAGTCCCGTCCGCCCGGGCGGAGCAACCGCGGTGACCGACCTGACGTCCTTCGACGGCACCAGGCTGGCCTTGACCCTCCGCGGCCCGGCCGACGCCCCCACCGTGGTGCTGGTCCACGGGCTCGGCCTGTCCACGGAGTCCTGGGGCGACGTGCCCCGCAGGCTGGCGGACGCCCACCGGGTCGTCGCCTACGACCTCCGCGGCCACGCCCAGAGCGGCGACGCCCGATCCGGCGACTACTCCCTCGAGGCCCACGCCAACGACCTCACGGCCGTCCTCGCCGGCTGCCTCACGCCGCCCGAGAAGGCGGTCGTCGTCGGGCACAGCCTCGGAGGCGGGATCGTCCTGGCCACCGCGCAACTGGGCGGCACCCGGGTGTTGGGGGGTTTTGTTTTCGGAGGCTCGGGGGGTGCGGGAACCCCCCCCCCCGCCCACCGGGCCCGCGGCCCCCCCGCGGCGGGGCCCCCCCCACTGCACCGGGGATGGTTCGGCCTGCTGAGGGCCGCGGCCCTCGTGGGCCGCCGGCTCCGGTCAGCGGAGAGCCTCGCCGACCGGTTGGTCCGGAGATACGCCTTCGCCCCTGGGGAACCCGGCGAGCTGGTCGCGCAGGTGCGCAACAGCTTCCTGTCCAGCCGGCCGCAGGCGCTGGCCTCCACCACCTTCGCCAGCGTGAGCCACGACGGCGTCCGGCTCGCCCCGGCCCTGCACGTTCCCACGCTGGTCCTCCACGGTGCCGCCGATCCCGAGGTCCCGGCCGAGGAGGCACGAGCCCTGCTGTCGGCGCTGCCCGACGCCGAGCTGGTGACGCTGCCCGGCGCGGGCCACATGCTGCCCCTCACCCACGGGGCGTCCGTCGCCGAGCAGGTCGCCCGCTGGGTCGCCAGAACCACCGCCACGACAAACCCCGGAGACGCGCGGTGACCACCCGAACCACTCCCACGGCCCGCACCCGCTGGTCCGTCCTCGCGGTCGCCGGCTGCGCCGTGCTCGCGGTGGGCGCATGCGGCGGACCCGAGGAGGACGCGCCCCGCGAGGACGCCGGGTTCGAGGCGGAGGGTGGCGCGGTCGGGCCCGACGTGCGGGTCAACGACGACCTCGGCCTGCAGCAGGTGCAGCTGGAGTCCCCGCTGGACGGCGTGTACGAGCAAGGCGAGGACGCCCGCCTGTTCTTCGCGATCCCCAACACGGGAACCGATCCGGCCGCGCTGGTGGACATCAGCGGACCCGACTTCGGCGGGGTGCGCGTCGAGACGGGTGAGGGCACCGGTCTGCCGCTGCAGGTGGACGCGAACGACAACCTCTACATCGGCGCCGAGGGCCCGCCGGACGTGACCCTGCTCGACCTCGGCCGGTCGCTGCGCTCCTCGCAATCGACACCGGTCACCTTCACGTTCCCCGACGCCGGGGAGGTCACGATCGACGTCCCGGTGTCCGCCGAGGGGCAGAACCCGATCCCGCCCTACGACTTCCCGAACGACGACCCGGACCAGGACCCCACCGAGGACGGTGCCTGAGAGGGGGACAGCGCCCGTGCCCGCGCCGTGGTCCGCGGCCCGGCGCGGGACCCAGCGGAGCCGTTCGACCTCCGAGAGGAGAGTCACGTGACCTCGGTGCTGAGCGCCGTCGATCGGCGCGGCCTACGGCTGCTCGACGGGCTGGCGTTCTCCTGGGTCGTCCTCTGGGTCGTCGTCGGGGCGTGGACCGGCCACGAGGTCGGGCAACTGACGTCGGTCAGCGACTCGGCCGAGGCGTCCGCCCTCGCCGCCGACCGGGCCGGCGAGGCGCTGCAGTCACTCCGCGGCCTCCCCTTCGTCGGTGCGGACGCCGGGGAGTTGGGGGACGGGGTGCGAGCCGCGGCGCAGGAGGTGTCAGCCAACGCGGCCGCGTCGCGGATCACGGTGATGCGGCTCGGGGTCTTGCTCGGCGTCGCGATCGCGCTGCTCCCGCTGAGCCCGGTGCTCTGGTCCTACCTCCCGGCCCGCCTGGCCCACCGGGCCGACGTGGGAGCCCTGCGGCGACGGTTGGCCGCGGGGCCCCCGGACGAGGGGCTCACGGCCTACCTGGCCCACCGGGCGGTGGACCGGCTGCCGTACCGGCACCTGCGTGGCCTGACCGACGATCCCGTCGGCGACCTGCGCGCCGGGCGACACGACGTCCTCGCCCGTGCCGAACTCACCCGGCTCGGCCTCGCACTCTCCGCCCGAGGGCGCGCCCGGCCGTCGACCGTCCGGGAATGACGACACCTCACGGCGGCGGGCCGGGCCCGCCGGGCATGCCCAGAACGCCGCCGGAGCCGGTGCGGAGGATCCGGACCTCAGTTGCCTGGCCGTCGATCAGGGGGTGCTGACCACCCCCATCTCCTGACCGCGACGGTCGACCACGTGCCGTGCCCGGACATCTGCAGCGGGGTGACCCCGCGCGGTGCCTGAGGGCCGGAGGTCATGGGCGGATCCTGCATCGGCTCCCCCCGCCGGTCACGGCGCCGTCACATCTCCCTCGCCCCCGCACCTCCGATGTGACGGTCAGCTGACAGCCGTCGGCTGGCGTGGTTGCGGGGTCGGTGTCCGGCTCACCGAAGGAGGGCGGCCGATCCGGTTTCCCCCGCCGGGTCGGCCGCCATCCAGGAGGCGACCGGAGGCGATCCTTGTGGCCCACACCGCCAGACAGACGAGCCCGCACCACGCCGCAGGCGCCGGCTGGGGACGGAGACGTCCCGTCACAGCGCTGTTCGCGGCGCTGGTCACCGCCTCCGCGCTGGCCGCCTGCGGAGGTGGCGGCGACGACGGGGTCCCCACGCTGACCTGGTACACCAACCCCGACTCCGGCGGTCAGGCCGAGATCGCTCGTCGCTGCACCGAGGCGGCCGGCGGGGCCTACGAGATCCGGACCTCCCGGCTGCCCCGCGACGCCACGGCGCAGCGCGAGCAGCTGGTCCGCAGGCTGGCGGCCGAGGACGACTCGATCGACCTCATGAGCCTCGACCCGCCGTTCATCCCGGAGCTCGCCGAGGCCGGCTTCCTCGCCGACGTCCCCGATGACGTCGCGGAGCGCGTGACCGACGGGGTCGTGCAGAGCGCCGTGACGGGGTCGACGTGGGACGGCGAGCTGGTCGCCGTCCCCTTCTGGGCCAACACCCAGCTGCTCTGGTACCGCCAGTCGGTGGCCGAGGCGGCGGGCCTGGACATGTCCCAGCCGGTCACCTGGGCACAGATCGTCGACGCCGCCCAGCGGACGCACACCGACATCGGCGCGCAGGGCGCCCGCGCCGAGTCGCTCACCGTGTGGCTGAACGCCCTCATCGAGTCCGCCGGAGGCACGATCATCACCGAGAACGCCGAGGACCCGGGACGGATCGAGCTGGGGCTCACCTCCCATGCGGCCGTCCGCGCGGCCGAGGTCATGCGGACGGTGGCCACGTCCGGTGTCGCCGGGCCGGCCTTCTCGACGGAGAACGAGGACGCCTCCGCCAGCGCCTTCGAGGGACCGGCCGGTGGCTTCATGGTCAACTGGCCGTTCGTCTGGCCGCGCGCCCTGAGCGCGGTGGAGGGTGGCACCCTGGATCCCTCCGTACCCGCCGACTACGGCTGGACCGTCTACCCGCGGGTCGACGCCGACGCCCCCGCCCGCCCGCCGTACGGGGGCATCAACCTCGGCGTGGGGGCCTTCAGCCG
Source organism: Geodermatophilus sp. SYSU D01186 (assembly GCF_054050215.1). Lineage (NCBI taxonomy): Bacteria > Bacillati > Actinomycetota > Actinomycetes > Geodermatophilales > Geodermatophilaceae > Geodermatophilus > Geodermatophilus sp. SYSU D01186. The sequence goes on from NZ_JBJGYW010000034.1 coordinate 5,142, forward strand.
CCACCCCGACCAGGCGTTCGACGCGGCCGAGTGCATCGTCTCCGACGAGAACCAGGCCTACTACTTCATCACCAACGGCAATCCGGCCTCCTCGGCCGCCGTGTACGACGACCCGGCAGTCCTCGACGCCTTCCCGCAGGCACCGGTGGTCCGCGAGTCGCTGCAGCAGGCCGCCCCGCGACCGCAGACGCCGTACTACAACGAGATCTCCTTCGGCCTGCAGCGCACCTACCACCCGCCGGAGCAGGTGGTCCCCGGAGTGACCGGCGAGGAGGCCACCGAACTCATCACGGCGGTACTGGCGGGCGAGCAGCTGCTGTGACGACGACGCTGACCGTGCCGGACCACGGCGCATCCACCGTCCCCGGTGGCTGCTCGCGGCGGAGGACCTCCGGGTGTTCCCGCTGATCGACGACCTGGTCGCTGCCCGGATGCAGATGGCGCTGTCCCTGGGCTGGCACATCGTCGTAGCCTGCCTCGGCGTCGGCTTCCCCCTGCTGGTGCTGCTGGCGGAGTGGCGGTGGATCCGCAGCGGCGACGAGGTCTGGCGCGTCCTCGCCCGACGCTGGGCCAAGGGGCTGGCCGTCGTGTTCGCCGTCGGCGCGGTCTCCGGGACGATCCTCTCCTTCGAGATGGGCATCCTCTGGCCTGGCCTCATGGGAACCTTCGGGGAGGTCATCGGCCTGCCCTTCGCCATCGAGGGCATCGCCTTCTTCATCGAGGCGATCTTCTTGGGCATCTACCTGTTCGCCTGGGACCGGCTGCCCCCGAGGGCACACCTGCTGTCGGGGATCCCGATCGTGTTGGCCGGCGTCGCCTCGGCCTTCTTCGTCGTCACCGCGAACGCCTGGATGCAGCAGCCGCAGGGCTTCGACCTCGTCGACGGCCGGGTGGTGGAGGCCTCCCCGTGGGAGGCGATGTTCAACCCCGCGACCCCGCACCAGACGGCGCACATGATCCTGGCGGCGTTCATGGTGAGCGGCTTCCTGGTGGCCACCGTGTACGCCGCAGCCTGGCTGCGCGGCAAGCGGGACGACTACCACCGCCGGGCCTTCCGGCTCTCGTTCGCCTTCGCGGCGATCGCGACGCCCGTCCAGATCGGGGTCGGGGACTGGGCCGCGCACACCGTGGCCTCGCACCAGCCGGTCAAGCTCGCCGCGATGGAGGGCGTCTTCCAGACCGAGGACGGCGCCGCCCTGCGGATCGGCGGGATCGTCGTCGGCGAGGAGTTGCGCTACGCCATCGAGATCCCCAACGCCCTGTCGTTGCTGGCCTACTGGGACCCGAACGCGACCGTGGTCGGATTGGCGGAGGTGCCCGAGGAGCTGCGGCCGCCGGTCGGGATCGTGCACTGGGCCTTCGACATCATGGTCGGCATCGGCTTCGCGCTGCTGGCCCTGGCGCTGTGGTTCGCCGTGACCGCCTGGCGCCGACGGCGCACACCCACCTCCCGCTGGTTCCACCGGTTCGCGGTGCTGGCCGGCCCGGCCGCCGTCGTCGCGCTGGAGGCCGGCTGGATCGTGACCGAGGTGGGCCGCCAGCCGTGGATCGTCTACGGCTACCTGCTCACCGAGGACGCGGTGAACCCCACACCCGGGCTGCGCTACGGGCTGTACGGGCTCGTCCCCGTCTACCTCCTGCTGACCGTCGGCCTCGTCTACGTGCTCCGCCGCCTGGCCCGCGCACCGTTCGAGCGGGCCAACGACACAGAAGAGCACGTGGGCGACTACCCGGCCGTGGAGAGTCCGCCGTGAACCCGGCGGACATCGCCCTCGGGCTGCTGTGGCTCGGCGTCGTGGCCTACGTGCTCTTCGGTGGGGCGGACTTCGGCGCCGGGATCTGGGACCTGCTGGCCGGCCGTGGGCAGCGCGGACAGCGCCGCAGGGACCTGGTGGAGCACGTGATCGGACCGGTGTGGGAGGCCAACCACGTCTGGCTGGTGTTCGCCATCGTCATCGCCTGGACGGCGTTTCCCCGCGCCTTCGCCTCCGCCGCCGGCACGCTGATCATCCCGCTGACGCTGGCCGCCGTCGGCATCATCTTCCGGGGGTCGGCCTTCGTCTTCCGCAAGTCCGTACCGCCCGGCCGCAGCCAGCAGCTCTTCGGCGCGCTGTTCGCGGCGTCGTCACTGCTGACCCCGTTCTTCTTCGGCACCGTGGCCGGCGCCCTCGCCTCCGGGCGCATCCCCTACGGCGGCTACGGGGACGTCGTCCGCAGTTGGACCAACCCGACCAGCCTGTTCGCCGGCGCCGCTGCCGTCCTCATCTGCGCCTATCTGGCAGCGGTGTACCTCACCGGGGATGCCCGTAGGGGCGGGCACGACGACCTCGCCGAGGACTTCCGCCGCCGAGCACTCGTCACCGGCGCGGCAACCGGTGCGCTGGCCGTGGGCGGGCTCGTGGTCGTCGCCGGCGACGCGGAGGAGCTGCTCATCGGGCTGACCGGTGTCGCCCTGCCGTTTGCCATCGCCTCCGTCCTCGCAGGCGTGGTCAGCCTCGTGCTCCTCCTCCGGCGCCGGTACACCCTCGTCCGGCTCACTGCGGCCGGGGCGGTCACCCTGCTGCTCGTCGCCTGGGCGGCGGCCCAGTACCCGTACGTCCTCCAACCCGGGGTCAGCGTGGTGGATGCCGCCGCGTCCGAGGCGGTGCTCGTGGCCGTGCTCATCAGCCTGGCCGTCGGCGCGGTACTGCTCGTCCCCTCGCTGGCGTGGCTCTACGTCATCTTCCAGCGGGAGGAGTCAGGGGGAACTGCGACCGCCGAGACGGTCGGGCAGCGCCAACGCCGCGACGGGTGACCGGCTCCAGGGTGACGGGCGCCGCGACGCTCAAGCTCCGGCCCAGCTCTCGACCTCTCCGCGACTGGGAGACGCACGCCGCCTCCCGCGCGGGAGACCTCCATCACTCAGCGGGCCGCCCGCGCGGGAGGAGCCCACGTCGCTCCGGGGGTCGCGGAGCCGGACGGACGACGGACCTCGGCCTCACCGCACGCTGGTGAGGGGAGCGCGCCCGGCATCGGACAGGCCCTCGAGCCATCCCCCGGCCTCGGGCTGGGCTCGCAGCCGTTCGTCGAGCCCGTCATCGATGCGTCGGGAGCGCACCTCGATGGCCACGACTAGCTCTGCCTCGAGGTCGGCGAGTTCACTCAGCCGACGCCTCACCTCGGCGAGCTCGCCCACTGCGTTCCTCGTGACGTCCTGGAGCGTGCGGAGGTCCGCGTCGATGGCCGACACGGAACGGGGCGAAGACGCCACACGGGTCGGACGGGCACCGCCGCGAGACAGGCGCCCTCCATTCAGCGCCGCACGCCGACCCCCGCCGCGCCGACGTCGGCAGCCCGATGAATCTGCCGTCGGGCACAGGCCCCACGCGCTGCCCCTTCTGATGGAGCACTCGTCGACGTCGGCGGCCAGGACGCGAGCGCCCCGCGGACGAGAGTCCCGGCCCGCGACGGACCCGTGTCAGATCGATGACGGTGCCCGGCCCCTGTCTGGTGCCGGGGTACCGGCGCTCCGTGGCTGTGGCACCGGATCCGGACCAGATCTACGACCGCGCACGGACGGAGGGCCGTCGGCGGCTGTTCATGCCTCCCCTCGAACAGCTCACAACCGGGTTCATCGCCGGCGTGACGATCGTCTTCGGCATCGTTGCCCTCGGCATCGTGGTCGCCTATCTGCAGGAGGCCGTGGGCCGGAACGCGGCCGAGGTCGCCGGTGCGCTCGCCTTCTCGACCGGCATGGTGTTCCTGATCGTCGGCCGGACGGAGCTGTTCAGCGAGAACTTCTTCGACCCGGTAGCGGCCGCCATCGAGGAACACGGTGGGGCGGTCTGGCTGCGCCTGTTCCGGCTCTGGGGAGCGATCCTGCTGCTCAACCTCGTCGGCGGCGCCGTCCTGACGGCGGTCATGATCGTCGACGGCGCCCTTCCGGGCGGCACCGAGCACGAGCTGGTGCGGATCGCCGAGGAGACCGCCGCCACGGGCTGGGCCGCCACCCTGGCCCGCGCCCTGCTGGCCGGGGCGCTGGTGACCCTGCTGTCCTACATGCTCAAGGCGGTGGACACGGTCACCGCCCGGATCCTCGTGACCTCGATGGTCGGGTTCTTCCTCGCCCTCGGCCCGTTCGACCACGCCGCCGTCTCGGCGCTGCACCTGCTCTTCGGCATCTGGCTGTCGGACGCCGTCAACTACGTGGACCTCCTGGTCAACCTGGGACTGGCCACGGTCGGCAACCTCGTCGGCGGCCTCGCCCTCATCACGCTCACGCACACCGCCCAGGTGAAGAGCTCGAGGTGAGGCCGGCCGCGCACGACGGGTAGCCGGGCCACCGGAGGCGCCGACACGGAGATGGGGACGGGGCACCGACCTTGCCCCTCGCCGGGAAGCCGGGTTGAGACCACACCGCTGGCCACGCCGCACCGTCCATCACTGCAACGACCACGCTGCGGCCGCAACGAAACCAGACGCGGAGGGACCTCGGCTCGTCGACGATCGGCGGGTGCAGGACGATCGACGACCTGCACGAGGCCGAAGCCGCATCGGAGCCGGGGACGCTCGCCTGCGCTCGTCCGGTTCGCCGTCGATGCGTCCCGAGCGCACCCGTCGATGGCCGCCCGACTCCTCTCCGGGACGACGAGCGGGCGCCGACGACGTCGGCACCGGCCGACGACGCCCACGCGTCTCTCGGCGCTCGGCCACCGTGACGGCGCCCGGAGCCATGACTCAGGGTCCGGGTGTCCGTGGCCGGCGCACATGCGCCGAGGCCGGACCGGGGGCCTCTTCGGCCGACCCTCGCCGGAGGCTCCCGCGGGGCCGCGGCTCCCGCCCCTGCCGTGCCGATGTTCTCGACGTCTTCGTGAAGCCGGAGCGACGTCTGTGTTACGAGGTGGCCCACACGCGGGCAGCGCTCACCGCCGCTCCAGAGACTGGAGGAGTCAGCCTGACCGCCACGAGCAGAAGCGGAGAAACACGATGATCGGCACCGAGAGCATCAGCCGAGTGACCGGCAAGGACGTCTACGACCCGAACGGCGAGAAGATCGGGTCGGCCTCCGAGGTCTACCTCGACGACGAGACCGCTCTGCCGGAGTGGATCACCGTCCGCACCGGCCTGTTCGGCTCCAAGGAGTCCTTCGTCCCGATTCGCGACGCCGCCCTGGTCGACGACGGCGTGTACGTGCCGGTCAGCAAGACCGCGGTCAAGGACGCGCCGAGGATCGACGCCGACGGGCGCCTGTCCCCCCAGGAGGAGCAGGAGCTCTACCGCTACTACGGAATGCACCTCGACCGGGGTGTCGACACGGGGTTCACGACCCCGACCACCACGGACGACGCCATGACCCGCTCCGAGGAGCGGCTGGTCACGGGTACCCGCTCGGAGGAGGTCGGCCGGGTCCGGCTGCGCAAGTACGTCGTCACCGACAACGTCACCGAGACGGTGCCGATCTCCCGCGAAGAGGTCCGGGTGGAGCGTGAGCCGATCACTGACGCGACGATCGGCGAGGCCGCGCCCGGTCACGCCTTCACTGAGGAGGAGCGCGAGATCACCCTCCACGCGGAACGCCCGGTCATCGGGAAGGAAGCCGTGCCGGTCGAGCGGGTGCGCGTGGACACGGTGACGGTCACGGAGGAGGAACAGGTCAACGCAGACCTGCGCAGGGAGGAGATCGAGGTCGACGCCCCCGACAGCACGGACAGGCGCATCTGACCATTCAGCGGAGGTGATCCCCGCGACGACGCGCGAACCAGGCTGAGGGGGTGCCTCCGGTACGTGCCGGACCGGTTGCCCGAGCAGACGACCGGCCGTATCGCGGTGGGCACGGCCGCCGAGCCGGTTCACCTCCAGCTTGCGGTACCACGGAGCCCGACCCTGACGCCGACGGCGACAACGACCCGGTCCGGCCACGACCGTCCAGGTCGGCTCGGGTCGCGCCCGTCCCGGATGCGGGGAATCCCGTACGCCGCTCCAGCGGCCCGCAGCCCGCCGGGCGTCGGCAGTCCACACGCACCGGTGGCGTGGTCCGCCGGAGCATGAGCGCCCGGTTCCTCGTCCCCCGTCGTCCTCCCGCTCGGCCGGCGGCGACCAGCCCACCAGCAGCGGTGGACAGCAGCCGAGCCGGACGAGGGGGAGCCGGTGGGACCGGTCCCGCAGCCGGCTCCAGGCAGCGGGACCTTCTCCCGCACCCGGGTCGGCTCCCAGGTGCTCAGCCGGCGGCTCACGGACTGGATCCCGACGACCCACCTCGCGAGGCGGCTCCTCGCTCGCCATCGCCCGGCCGCAGGCAGCCAACGCTCGAGGGTCGCCACGACGTCGGACCCCGGCCCTCGCCGAGGCCGCCACAGCGCGGTCGACGCTGTCCCGGTCCTCCGCCACACTCCCGGCGCAGCCGGTCATCCCCCCAGCCCACCGCCACTGCCGCCCCGGCCAGCATCCGTCGCATCCTGCGCCTGCGCATGCTGTCGCGCCTGCGTGTCTCGACCGTTGCGTCGGTCCTCCCCTGCCCCACGAAACCCCTCGGCCATGCGCGCATGGCGGCCGACGACCACGGACCATCAGACACGTCTCGGTCGCGTCCAGCCACCTCCCAGGGACCGTCCAGTGAGCCGTCAGTCCCCCGCCGGACCGTTGAGGTCGTCGCGGCGGATGGCCGCACGGACCCAGGACTGGAGAGCAGTGAGTTCCTACGGACCCCCGCACCCCGCCGCCGGCCAGCCCGGGCCGGCCGCACCCGACCTCGCCCGGACGGCGTCACCCCACCCGCAGTGGCAGCAACCGCCCGGTCCCCATCCCGGCCTCACCCCGCCTCCGGCATGGGGACCGACACCGGCCGGAGCGCTGTACCCCACGGCTCCCCGCACGGCCGGACGCCTCCGCATGGGAGTCGCCGGGCTGCTCGCCGGCGCGGTCATCGGCGCCGGCACCGGCGCGGGGGTGGCCGTCCTCCTCGAGGACGGAGGCGAGGCATCCCCTGCAGCGAACGGCGCACAGAGTGTCGTGGTGGAGAACCCCGAGACGGCGACCGCGGTGGCCGCAGCGGCCGTCACGGCCAGGCCCAGTGTGGTCACTGTCTACGTGACCACCTCCGCCGGTGCTGGGAGCGGCTCCGGCGTCGTCCTGACCGGGGACGGATACGTGCTCACCAACAACCACGTGGTCAGCCTCGATGGCAGCGGGCGCGCCGGCGTACAGGTGCGCACCGCGGACGGCACGCTGTACGACGCCACCGTCGTCGGCACCGAACCGTCGATGGACCTCGCGGTCCTGAAGCTGTCCGGGGCGAGCGACCTGACCCCCGGCACGTTCGCCGACTCCGCGCAGGTGCAGGTGGGCGACCTGGCCGTAGCCATCGGCGCACCGCTCGGGCTGTCCGACACCGTCACCAACGGGATCATCAGCGCCACCCACCGGCCGGTGACCGCCGGCGAGAGCAGCAGCGAAGCGACGGTCATCGACGCCCTGCAGACCGACGCCGCGATCAACCCGGGCAACTCCGGTGGCGCCCTGGTCGACGCCGCCGGCGAGGTCATCGGCATCAACACCGCCATCGCAACCGTGCCCTCCGGCCCAGGCGGACAGACCTCGGCCGGCAACATCGGAGTCGGTTTCGCCATCCCCAGCAACACCGCGCAGCGCATCGCCGAAGAGATCATCGCCACCGGCTCGGCCAGCACGGCGCTGCTGGGCGTCGACGTCGCGACGGCGACCGCCGAGGGCAACCCCACCATCGGCATCGGCGCCCAGGTGGTGCGCGTGCAATCCGGCGGCCCCGGCGCCGAGGCCGGACTGCGGGCGGGGGACGTGGTCACGGCCATCGACGACCGCCCCGTCACCACCTCGACGGAGCTGACCGCAGCGGTACGCGGCACGGCCCCCGGAAGCGCGGTCACCCTCTCCGTCGAACGCGGCAACGAGACGGAGGAGACCGAGGTCGCCCTCGGCAGCACGGCTTCCTGACCGCTCCGGCCCCTGACGGAGGGCCGTGGCGGGGCCGGTGCACGACGGAGCACCGGCCCCGCCGTCGTACGTCGAGCGCCTCCCGTACAACACGCGCGCTCCGCGCTGCGATGCTCCCGGGGCCGTCGTCAGGCCGACCCGCTCCGCCGGCGGCGGCGAAGCAGCCCGAGGCCGACCGCGGCGAGCACGGCGAACGCCAACACTGCCAGCGCGTAGCCGGTGTGCGCGGCGGTGAAGAGCAGGAGCACGCCCGACACCGTGCAGATGACCATCACGAGCAGGAGGAGGACCAGTCCCAGATCCCGTGCCGATGCTGGTGGCGGCGCGAAGGCGGCGGCGGCCGTGGTGTCGGGCGTCGGGCGGCCCCGCGAGTCTTCCGGCGGTCGCCGTGCATCCTCCATACCGGGCATGTCCGGGGCATACCCCGGCACGCCGGGGATCACAGCGGCAGGAGGCAGCCCGAGGGTGTTGTCACCATCCCGTCATGTTGGTGGTGGGTGCTCTCCCTGGGATCTCCGCCGATCCGGCGATCGGGCATCGCGACGCCCGTCGGGCGGACCGTGGCGGTGACCAGCCGGGTGACAGGAACAACGCCCACAGCCCGGTAGCACTGAGGCGTCGGTCGCGAGGACGAAGCGCCGGCTGCCGGTGACTCCATGGGCGGTGGCACGGAGGCCACCCGCGAGGACGACGATCGCACGGACGGAGCGCGGAGAACGAACTTCCGCCGCTCTGCCGGCCTCCTGCCACAAGGACATCCGCGGCTCAGGAACGACCGGCTCAGGCTCCCGTTGCTGCGCCCGTCGACGGCGCCGCGCTCGCGGGTCTCGGTGACCACTCCGGGTCCTGCGCTGCCCGACGGGCCCCGATGGGGCGAGAGCATCCCATGGACCGAGGCGCCGAACCGCCGTGGTCGTGAGGCCACGTCGGGCGGTGTCCTCGGCCCAGGGAGTCGGGGCCTTCGAGGCAGCCGTGCAGGATGCCGACGACGCTGTCGGCTCGCCGTCCGAGGGCGGCGGGGTGCGAGACGCCGCGGCCGCGGATGGTGCCTGAGTGAGCGGGTCATCGGCGACGTACCGGGTCGTCACCGTGCCGTGGCGTCGACGCACCCGTCCGGGTCGCCGCCGAGGTCGGCCGGCACCCGGGCCCGCCAGACCGTCCCAGCCCTGGCTGGCGGGCCACGATGTCAGCGTCCGGGTGCCGGCCGAGACCCTCGGCCACCAGCGCATCCAGCCGGTTCGACGTCGGTCGTGGGCTGGGCGATGGCCGGGCGACCAGCCGCTACCGGCACCGAACCGGTCAGCAACCGGACGGTCCGGTCGGCGCCACCTACTCGGAGCTGGCGTCCATCGTGGAGCCGATGTCCCAGCTGCTCACCGTGCCGGCCGCCCAGTCGGTCCAGAACTGGACCGACTGCCCGTACTCGCCGTCCCGGGCGTTCTCGAAGACCTGCGACAGCTCCCCCCCGACCTGCTCCGGCTCCTGACCGAACGCCGAGGCCAGGTCCGCCTGCAGGTCGGCCGGCAGCGAGGACCACACACCTCGCATGTCCTCGGTCCAGTTCTCGACGTCCTCGCCGTACTCACCGCTCAGCGCACCGGTGACGATGTCCTGCATTGCGGCCATCCGCTCGTCGGCCGGCAGGTCGTGCAGGTCTTGCAGGTCCTGCTGCAGGTCCTCGGGGATCAGCCGATCCACGTCGGCGGCGTCCGTGTCGCCGGAGTCCGCGCCGGACGTCCCCTCGGCCGCGGTCAGCGCGCTTCCGTCGTCGGGCGGTGCAGCGGCTGCGGAAGGGCCGACCAGCACCGTGGCCACGGCCAGGCCGGCGGCGCCGACGCCCGCCAGGATGCCGTGTCGGACTCGTGTTCGTGCGGTCATCTCGTCACTCCTCATCATTGGTGGCGCCGTCGAGGCGCCTGATCCGGGACGCACGCCTCGAGGTCGATCGACCGAGGACTCCGCGCTCCCGGTAGAGGGGTTCCCTGCCTGCCCGGATCCACGACTACGTAGCGATGACAAGGCCATGACAGGCAGATCGCAGCGAGACAGATGGAGGGACGTCATCGACGTCCGACCTCACCGGTGTCTTCCACACCTGCCGGGCGGCGATCCCGCAGATGTCGAGCAGGGCGACGGTAGCCCGATCATCCTCGCCAGCTCGGCCGCCGGGACACAGGGGTTCCCCGAAGTCGCCGCCCACACCACGGCAAGCACGGTGTGACGGGACGATGCGGACCCCTCGCTGCGGAGTTCGTGCAACACCCCACCCGGGTCAACACCGCCCCCGCGACGCATGGGACGACCGACACGATCTTCAGCGTGTCGGCCTACAAACGCTTCCTGCCGCGGCCGGCCATCCGCTGGGTGGCCGGGGCGTTGTCGAGCACCGGGCCTGCGACGGCCAACATCGCGCCTTGCAGCTGGTCGAACCGATCGCCGGGTCGGCCGCCGCCGCGGGACGGCGGTGGGACGAGTCCGACGAGCATCCCCGCCGTGGCACGACGCCGGCCGACACCACCCCGTACCAGGTGGACCGTTTGGAGACGCGCCGCGCGTACGCCGCGATGCTCGCTGGACGGACCGGGACGAGGAACCGTGACCGTGCCCGCCACCTGTTCGACGAAGCGCCCGATGGGTTGGACCGGCTCGAGCTGCACCGGCACGCCGAGCCGGCCGCGCGGCGCGGCACGGCGCGGCACGCTCGCAGCCGGCCTGACCGTCGACACAACCGCCCGAGGTCTCGGTGGGCGGACGCCGCGGTTGCGTCGCCAGCCACGTCAGTACGCGGCGGCCAGCGGCCACACCCGGATGCCCGGCTGGTCGCCCCCGGCGGTCGGTCAGGCCGGGGCCGGACATCGCCACGGGCGAGAGCTGACTGGCGAAGGTAGGCAGGGCGGACTCGTCGGTGACGGCCATCTCGTGTACTCGCAGGAGCAGAGTCGTCAGGCTGGCCAGGTGGCATGGCCCTGCATGGAGAAGCCGCGGCCACCCCGGCGGGCCGCCTCCGTGTCCTGCCCGCCGGTCGTCGCCTGCCCGCTCTCGACACGACCGCGTCACCTGGCGGCATCACCTTCAGCCGGGCCGTGTGGCGGTAGGTGCTCCCGTCTCCCTACGGTCGCGGGCTCCTACACGGTGAAGGGCTGTGTTGCAGGAGCCTTACGCGTTGTTGTCGAGGGCAAGGCAGGCCCGATGCCGAGGCTCGACGGGGGCAAGGAGGCGAGTGCCCCGCAGGATCGGCCGGATCGAGGGTGTCCCGCAGAGACGCTGATCCAGGGCATCCCCTCCGAGGTCACGTCTCCGAACGGAGAGCGCCATGACTCAACCTCTGATCCGGCTCACCTCTGACATCGATGCGCAACTCCGTGTGTGTTGCTCCGCGAGACAGGCCGCCCAGGCCGAGCTGGCCGAGGTCAGACGAAGGCAGGCAGAACTGGCCGAGGTCGAGGGGCGGCTCCTCGCGGCCATCGAGGTGCGTTGCCGTCGCGCTGATCGACTCCTCGACGAGCGCTTGCACGCCGCCGCCGCCAGCATCGACCGCCTGGAGAGCACCGCCGTGGCCGACGACGCACCGCAGGTGCAGTGGCGCCCGCCCGGGTGGTGTGTGACGGCCCGGTGAGCAGCGGGCCTGACGTCGGGGCGGCCATGACCGCTCTCGCCGGTTCTCTGGAGATGTGGGGGCCGAGCGGCGCCAGGGGCGGGCTGCGGCTACGCGCCGACATCGCCAGAAGCGCTCGCGAGATCCGCCACGGCGCCGTCTGTGACGGCTCGGCACCCGCTGCGGATTCCTCCCCGGCGCTGTCGCGGCGCTCCGTCCGCCCGGGCGCGGGCGACGGCACGCCTCGGCATCAGCGTTCTGGCAGACACCCATCCCGGCCACCCACGGCCCGGCATGGACGCGACCGGGGCGTTCGGTGGGACCGATCCGCCTCGTCGCGTCCGCGCCTGGGTCGCCGTCCAGCCGCGCCCGCCACTGGAACCGCTGGTCGTCGCCCCGGCGGATGACGATCGCGTGGAGATCGGAGCCCGGCTGTTCCCCCGCGAGCGCCGGGGGCAGGGCCCCGGGTGACCGCAGGCCCCGACACGGGAGGCATCGAATGATCCGGCTCCTCGCGGCCATACTGGGCACCGGAGCCCTGCTGACCGGGTGCGGCCACGCGCCCACCATCGGCAGTCCGCTGACCGCCACCGCGGCCGCCCGGGCGGCCGGCACATCGTCCGACACCGAGCCGAGCGGGGCGGCGCAGCACCTGCCAGCGGTGGGTGATCCCGACACCGGTGTGGTGCGGACCGATGACTTCCCGGCGTCCGGTCCGCCCGCACTCCTCGCTGACGTCCGTGCCGCCGGGCACCAGACGTTCGACCGGTTCGTCCTGGAGTTCGACGGGGACGACGTGCCCGGTCATCGCGTCGGCTACCTGGAGCCGCCGATCCGCGAGGCCGGGTCCGGCCGTCCGGTGGACGTGGCCGGCGCGGCGTTCCTGCAGGTGCAGGTCACCCCGGCCAGTGGCGTCGACCTCTCCGGGAAGCGGCCAGAGGAGACGTACGAGGGGCCGGACCGGCTCGACGTGCCCGGCGGGCAGGTGATCGCCGAGACGGTCGAGGCCGGCGACTTCGAGGCGACGCTGACGTGGACGCTCGGCCTGCACCACCGGGCGCCGTTCGGCGTGGCCGCACTGTCGGACCCGCCCCGTCTCGTCGTCGACGTGCTGCACCGGGCGGCCGAGGGCGACGGGAGCGGCGGCCTGGAGCCGATCGGTCCCGCCGGGTCCGCTGATGTCGTCGCGGAGGCCAGCGGGGCGCCGGTCGTCCTCACAGACGTCCGGCTGGGCGCGCACGACGGCTTCGACCGGGTGGTGTTCGAGCTGGCCGGCGACGGCCGGGCCGGCTACCGGGTCCACTACACCCACGAGCCGCGCGGTCAAGCCTCAGGGAGGCCGGTGGACGTGCCGGGGAACGCGACGCTCGGCATCACGCTGTCGAACCTGCTCCTCCCCCCGGACGCCCCGCCCGGCGTGCAGCCATGGGACGGTCCCCACCAGCTGGCCATCGCGGGCACCACGACGCTGCATGCGGTGGTCACCGACGCCCTCTTCGAGGGGTGGTACACGTTCTTCGCCGGCCTCGACGAGCGCCGTCCGTTCGCGGTCGCCCGACTGGACTCCCCGCAGCGGATCGTCATCGACGTCCTCTCGAGGCAGCCAGTGTCCCTGGCCGGCAGCTGCCGCAGCCCAGAGGGTTTCTCGATCCACCATCCAGCGGACTGGTGGGTCAACACCGGGGCCGTCGCGCCGGCCTGCAGCCGGTTCGGGCCGCAGGAACTCCAGCTGCCTCCCCACACCGACGTCCGGAAGGCGGCGATCGCCGTCACGGTCGACTCGGTGCCGTACGCAGGGGTCACTGCCCCCAGGGGCGACGAGGTGTCGCGCCAGCCCGTCAGCGTCGACGGCCGTGCGGCCGTGCGGATCGAACGGCGGACCGTCGACGGGCTCTACCCCAGCAGCACCCGCCTCACCTCGTACGCCGTCGATCTCGGCGCCGGCGAGCACGGTCCGCGCACCCTCCTGGCCGACACCGTGGGCCTCCCCGGCTTCGACTACGACCGCAACGTCGAGGTACTCGACACGATGGTGCGCACCCTGGACCTGGACGGCGGCGAGCACACCTGACCTGACCGCAGCAAAGGGGATCGCGAACAGCAGCACCGCCTCTCGGACGTGTCGTTCCGATGACGACCCGGGCACCTCGGCGATCTCCGGACGGGATCGGGTACCGCGCGAGGGTGTCCCACGCCCGAGTCACCCGGCCGCTAGCCGTCCTCGGCCTGGCAGGCTTGCTGGCTGCGTGCGTCGTCACGGCCTCCGGCCCCGTCGGTACGGCCGACGGCCCACCTCCCCAGTCCGCCCCCGCCGCGGGCCCGGAGGCCTCGGGCGAGCAGCGCATGGCCCGCGAGATCTTCGACCGGGTCAACGCCGAACGTGAGGAACGCGGCCTGCAGCCGCTGGCGTGGAGCGACGCCCTGGCCGGAGTGGCCCGGAAGTGGAGCGAGGAGATGGCGTCGAGGGGTCACCTGGAGCACCAGGACATCGGCGAGGTGCTCCAGCGCGAAGAACTGTCCGGGTTCCGCGCGCTCGGCGAGAACATCTTCGCCTCCTCCGGACCGGTGCCGGCTGGCACCATCCACGCGGGATGGATGCGCTCCGACGACCACCGCGTCAACGTGCTGAACCCGGGTTGGGATCGCATCGGCGTGGGCGTCCACTGCGCGGACGACGGGTCGGTCTGGGCCAGCCAGGAGTTCGGCCGCACCGTCGACGCCGACCGGCCCCCGGTGGCCTCCTCGACGCCGCCGCAGGAGCCGATCATCCGCCCGGAGTCGACCGGTCCGACCTGCCTGTGACGCCGGCGCCGCCACACGGATGTCAGGTGGCACCGCCGGCCATCCTCCGGCTGCTGACTCACACCGCCGGCGTGCCTCACCGACTGCCGGTACGCGCCTACGACGGGGCGCCCTGCCGCCTGGAAGCGGTCAGCGACGCGTGGGCCTCTGACTGGCCTGCCCAGGGCCGGGATGGGGCCGGGGACACCGAGATGCGTCGTGGAATCCGTGACGCTCAGGGGACCGTCGATCGGTTCCCGCCTCGTTGAGCATCCGCCGCAGTACCGGGCTGGACGCCTCGTGCCCTCCCGCACCCGCCGCCTGGATGGCTGCCGTCACGATGGTCGCCGCAGCGGGTTCGGCTCGGGCCAGAGCGAGCCGGCAGCGCGCCTCGGCCAGGTCCAGCGCCTCGGCTGCGGCCTCCGCGGCCACCTGCCGCACAACCTCATCCCTGGACGTCCTCCTGAGCTGTCCGACAGCGAGACGTCATGGGATCGCAAGGCGGTGAGCGGCCGGACCGCAACGTCACTGGACCAGCCTGCTGGTGACCGCACGACGAGCCACGGCACGAGGGAGCCCCGATGACCCACGCCATCGCGACCAGGAGACCGCACCGGTCATCGAGGGACGACGTGGTGACGGTCCGCCTCGACGACGCGCTGCTCACCGACGGCCTGGCCAACGTCCGCTGGCTGCTGCACGACGCCCTGCTCGCCGGGGCCCGGCTGCTCGTCGTCGACGTGACGGCGGTGCACGACCTGTCCGCCTCGGCCGTGGCCAGCCTCCTGTCGGCGCACCGCACCTGCCGGGCCCGGGGCGGCGCGGTCGTCCTGCGGGGCGCCAACCGTCACGTCGAGACCCTGCTGTTCCGCACCGGGCTCTGGCGGGTCGTCCGCATGGAGCCCGTCGACGACTGATGGCGACTGCCTGCGGCCCGCCACCGGGGGGAGAACCGAGTCCCCGCGCCGGCGGACCTCGGCCCGCGAGGCGGTTCCGATGACGAGACCCCGAGGGGACCGGGCCGTGGTACTGGGCGGCAGCATGGCCGGCCTGCTGGCCGCCCGCGTGCTCGCCGACGTCTACCCCGAGGTCGTGGTCGTCGAACGGGACGAACTGCCCGAGGGTCCGGCACACCGCCGCGGCGTGCCGCGGGGCCGGCACGTCCACGGGCTGCTGGCACGCGGGGTGCAGGCACTCGAGGAGCTGTGTCCCGGTGTGGTCGACGAGTTGACGGGCCGTGGGGTCCCGGCCGGCGACATGCTCGGCAACACGCTCCTGCACTTCGGCGGCCACCGGTTCCGGCCGGGGCCGTCCGGGCTGACCGTGCTGGGCGCCAGCCGACCTGCCCTGGAGGCCTGCCTCCGCAGCCGCGTCCGCCGCCTGCCCGCGGTCACCGTCCTCGACCGGTGCGTCGTGGAGGGCCTCGCCGCCACCCCGGACGAGCGCCGGGTCCACGGCGCCCGGGTCATCCGGCAGCAGGACGGCGGCTCCGAGGAGACGCTGGCCGCCGACCTCGTCGTGGACACCACCGGCCGGGGCTCACGGACCCCCGCGTGGCTCCACGATCTGGGCTGCGCCGTACCGCCGGTGGACGAGACCAGGGTGGGGGTGGGCTACGCCAGCTGCACCTACCGGCTCACCCCCGAGGCGCTGGGCGGCACCGTTGCCATCCTCACGGCCCCGACCCCCGGTCGTCCTCGTGGCGGGGCGCTGTCCGCCATGGAGGACGGCCGGTTCATCCTCACCCTGTTCGGGCTTGCCGGCGACCGCCCGCCCGACCGACCCCTCCGGCTTCACCGACTTCGCTGCCAGCCTGCCGTTCCCCGACATCCACCGGGCCGTCCGCGGCGCCGAACGCCTCGACGAGCCGGTGGCCTTCCGCTACCCCGCGAGCGTGCGGCGCCGGTACGAGCGGTTGCCCACCTTCCCCGAGGGACTGCTGGTCATGGGGGACGCGGTCGCGACCTTCAACCCCATCTACGGCCAGGGGATGACCGTGGCCGCCCTGCAGGCCCTCGCTCTCCGCCGTCACCTCCTGCGCGATCCCCGGCCCCGGGGGCGACCGTTCTCCCGGGACGTCGGCGCGATCGTCGACGTCGCCTGGGATCTCGCCACCGGCGCCGATCTGGCGTTTCCCCAGATCCCCGGCCGGCGCACCGCCCGGATGCGGATGATCAGCCGGTACGTTGCCGGGGTCCAGGCCGCCGCCGCCCACGACCCGGACGTCGGACGCGCCTTCCCTCCGGGTGACCGGGCTCGTCGACCCGCCGCAGGCCCTGCTGCGCCCAGCCGTCGCCGCCCGCGTCGTTCGGCAGGCTCGGCCGAGACCGGGCCGTCCGAGGACGTCAGGCTGATCGAGGGAGAGCGGCACCGCCCCCTGGGGTCGCTCATCCGGCGCCCGGTGTCAGGTGGAGCCGGACGAGCCGGATGTCGACGTCCTGGCCGGGCCGGGCGGCGGCGATGGCGTCGACCAGGCGCCGCAGGGCGGCAGGGTGCTTCCGCGCGTACTGCCGCAGGAGCGCGTCCGACTGCTCCTCGTTCAGCAGCTCGGCCCGTGCCGGCCGGCGGCGCAGGCCGCCCGAGCTGACCTGCACGGCCGGGTTTACCTCCAGGTTCCGGTACCACTGCGCCTGTCGACCGAAGCCGGACGCGACCACCACCTGGCCGGACGCCGGCCGCAGCAGGCACTCGAGGACCACGCGCAGCCGGCGTCCTGACGTCCGACCGGTGTGCTCCACCATCAGGAGCCGGCGTCCGAGCACCCGCCCCAGGCACAGCCGGTAGAGAACGATGGGCGCCCGCACGAACAGGCGCCTCCGCAGCAGCCGACCGGCCAGCAGCGCCAGCGGGGACCGCACCGAGCCCTCCCTCCACACGCCGAGGTCTCCGGTCCTCGGGATCGGACGCCAGTCGGAGGTCCACACCCGAATCCGCCGTCAGCCCACGGCTCGCCCTGACCGGCGCTCACGGGGACGCCCGCCGGTCATCCCGCAGGTACTGCTCGGGCAACTCCTCGTCCCCCTCGCTCAGCCACCGGCCGACTCCCACCGGGTCACGGCGGGAGAACTCCTCCAGCAGGAGGTTCCGGACCTCGACGGCCTCGGCCCGGCGGTCCAGGTCCGCACCGGACTGGAGTTGCTCGCCGGTTTCTCGCCACTCGCGGAACAGCACCGCCGTAGGCAACACGCCGAGGAGCTGCCGCAGTTGCTCGTCCGTGCCCGGGCCGCCCC
Source organism: Geodermatophilus sp. SYSU D01186 (assembly GCF_054050215.1). Taxonomy (NCBI): domain Bacteria; kingdom Bacillati; phylum Actinomycetota; class Actinomycetes; order Geodermatophilales; family Geodermatophilaceae; genus Geodermatophilus; species Geodermatophilus sp. SYSU D01186. The sequence continues at coordinate 22,695 of NZ_JBJGYW010000034.1, forward strand.
CCTCGGCGCACGAAGCGCGGGCCTCCCCGATCCACGTGACCGCCGTGACCGCACCGAGCACCACGAGGACGAGCACGAGCCCGGATCCGTCGACACCGAGCGCGTCCGCACCGGGGAGCGTCAGGACCAGCAGGCCGGTCCAGGCGCCGGAGAGCAGCGCGCCTCGGCGCACCCACGCGCCCCCCGGGAACCCCTCGAGGAGGACCAGCACCGCGTTACCGACCGAGAACCCACAGGCCGGCGCGATGATCAGGGTCAGGTACGGCGGCGTGGTCAGGGCGCCGACCAGCGCACACGCCACCACCGCCGGCCCGAACACGAGGCCGCAGCCGCGGCTGAGGAAGACCCACGGGAACCGACCGGCCGGGCCTGACCGCCCACCGCCATGCCCCAGGCCGGCACGTGCGTCGGGGCCCTCCCTCATGAGGGGATGAGACACCCGACACCGGTGCCGGCGTCACCACGGCCACGAGTTGTCACGAACTCGTCAACGACCCGACTGCCGGCCGTCCGAGAACGCGGACAGCCCGGACGGCGCAGGAGCGCAGCGCCCTCTCCACCGGCTGACAGCGGAGGACCGGGAGGCTACGGTCGGTCCAGGTGTGCCGGGAAGTCTGGTCGGCGGTCCGTTCTCGACCGTCGGAGGCCCCGTGACCGGAACGCGCACCTGTCGCGTCATGGGGACCGCCTGGGGTGTCGCCGTGACGGCCACACCCCCGCCGCCGACAGAGGACGTCGAGTGCGGCGGGTGAGGGCTGTGCGGCCCTCCGCGGTGGAGCACACGGGCGTCCGGCTGGGACACGAGGAGACCTCCCCCATCCGGCAGGTCGCCCGACGCCTGGCGATCGCCGGGCTGGTGCTCGTGCTGACCGTGATCCTCGTGTACGCCGACAGGCAGTCCTACCGCGATGCCATCGACGGCGAGGTGTCGCTGCTGGACGCCTCCTACTACGCGACGGTGACGCTCTCCACGACCGGGTACGGAGACATCACCCCGGTGACCGACGGCGCGCGTCTGTTCAACGCCCTGGTGATCACGCCGCTGCGGGTCCTGTTCCTCATCGTGCTCATCGGGACGACGCTCGAGGCGCTGACCGCCCGCTCACGCGAGGAGCTCCGCGTCCGGCGGTTCACCACGCGCGTGCGGCGGCACGTCGTCGTCTGCGGGTACGGCACCAAGGGCCGCAACGCGGTCCGCGCCCTGCGACAGACGGGTACGCCGCCAGAACGGGTCGTGGTCGTCGATCCCGATCCCCGGGCGATCGAGGAGGCCAACGCTGCGGGGTACACCGGCATCATCGGGGACGCCAGCCGCAGCGATGTGCTCAGGCGCGCATCCGTGCACCGGGCACGCGCCGTCGTGGTGGCCGTGGACCGGGACGACGCCGCCGTGCTGATCACGCTCACCGCCCGCCGGCTCCACCCCGACGGGCGGATCGCGACGAGTGTCCGCGAGGAGGCCAACGCCTCGCTCCTCCGTCAGTCCGGGGCGGACACGGTGCTCACGACGTCGGCGACCTCGGGCCGGCTCCTCGGTCTGGCTCCGGACAACCCCCGCGTGGTGGGCGTGATGGAGGACCTGCTGGAGCACGGCGTGGGCCTGGACCTCCACGAACGTCCGGCGCGTGCCGGCGAGGTGGGGCAGGACCCCCGGCAGCTGCCGGACATCGTCCTGTCGGTCGTGCGCAACGGCGCTCGGCTGCGGTTCGACGATCCCCAGGTCGGGACGGTGCAGGACGGGGACGTCCTCATCGTCGTCCGATCACACTGACCCCGAGGCCCACGGGACACCGCAGAGGAACTCCGGGGTCCTCGCGGCGACGGCCTCGGGAGCCGCCGGCGACACGGTCCGACCGGTCACGACCGACCACCGCAGGGCCGGGGCCGAGGAAGGCGCCGCATCGGGTAGGTCCTCGCGCAGCAGCGTGCCGAGCAGGAGACCGCGCTCCCCCAGCACGACCATCACGACGTGGTCGTCGTCGAACAGTTCCCGGACGTCGCCGACGGAGGCGCCGGCCGGCAGGACCTTCGGACCGGCGATCATCAGGTCGGCGGCGGTCAGACCGCCGCCGAGAGCGGATGGGTGCGGCGCATGGACGCAGCGGCCCAGGGGCCGCGCACGCGCGGGTGACCCGCCGGAGGCGGCGAGCTGCGTCACGGCGTCGGGTCCTCGGCAGGATCCTCCAGGTCGACGGGGGCGCTCGGCGTCTGCCCCTCCGCGGCCACCACGGCCTGGAGGGTGACCTCCCCTGCCTCCTCGAACACGAACGTCACCGGGATGGACTCCGAGGACCGCAGCGAGGTCTGCAGGTCCTCCAGGACGATCGACGGTGCGCCCTCCGCGCCGACGTACACATTGTCGTTCGGCGGTACGCGGATGGGAGCGGGTTCGCCGTCCACGGTGATCGCCGCATCGGTGAAGTCCGGACCCCGGACGTCGAGCAGGTCGTCCTCCGTGCCGCCGTCATTCGCGATGCCGACGAACAGCCTCGCGTCCTCACCCTCGTCGTAGACGCCGTCAAGCGGGTACTCGAGCTGCACCTGGAGGAGCTTGATGTCCTCCTCGACGGCCTCGTCCGGGCCGACCGCTCCGCTGTCATCGACGTCGGGCGTCTCGTCGCCGCAACCGGTGACGGTCAGGGTGAGCGCCACGGCCGCGGCGGCCGCGCCCAAGCGCGCTGAGACGGAACTCCTGCATGCCATGTCGGTACTCCTCTGTCTCGGGGGCAGCCGAGCCGCTTCACGGCTCACCGGCGGCGACTGGCTGTACACCGCCAGCGGGTGCGGCTCCTCATCCGAGGTCCCCGTGTCGCGGCCGCTGCGATGCCGACACGCGCGCCCGAGGAACCGTGCGGCGGTGTGGCTGCGGGCTTGCTCGACACGTCGTGCCCCTCCCGGTCGGGCCCGGTGCACAGGCGGGCTGCCCCTGCGGCCGGCCCGAAAACGGCCGTGACGTCGTCTGTCACGGAACTGACATGCGGGGTGCCAGGGCAGCGTCCGGGCCCCCGATCCTCCGAGGAGAAGCCATGCCGACGTGGCTGGGTGGGCAGGCCGACGAACGGGTCGGCGTCGTGGCGAAGGCGCTGCTCGTGTACGGCACCGCGGTCGTCGGCCTGCGCATCGCCCCCCGCCGCACGCTGTCCCAGTGGACGGCGATCGACTTCGCCGGGCCTGGATCTGGGTGGGGAGCGCCCGCCGGGTGACACCGCCGAGACGACGGACAGCAGGCAGATGATGGCCAGGGTGACGAGGACGAGTCCGCCGAAGCCGGCCAGTGACGTCAGGACCCGCCGGGCCGGCGAGTCGCCGACGAAGGCGCGGGCGCCGAGGGGGAAGACGGCGTCTCCGGCGTAGAAGGCGACGTCCCCGACCGGGGCCGGCGACCCCGTCTGCGCGTCCTCGACCGCACCGCTGCCCGGGAACACCAGCCCCCAACCGCCAGACATGCCGCGACCTCATCGACTCCCTCGGCTGCCCCTCCCCCCGGGCGGGGCTCCAGGGGCGGGCGGCACCGCCGAGAGACGGCTCGGTCAGCTGCTGGCGCCGTGCCGGCCGGTCCGGCGCACTCTCCGCACCATCCCGACGGCCGGCAGCGGCAACGCGACAACAGCCGCTGCACCGGCGAACGCCGCGAACTGCTCCCGGCCCGTGCCGCCTGCCCCGAGCAGCGCCCCTGCGACCGCCGCCAGGCCTGTCGCAGCTGCCAGTAGCCCGAGCTCGACGATCGCCCGCCTCGCCCGTGTCTCGTCCGGCGCCTCATCGAGCGTCTGGCGAGTCGCGACAGCACCGGCCGTCGACAGTCCGGCCGCGGCTACGAGCAGGACGACCACAGGCCACGTCATAACACTCGCCGGCTCCGACTGCGCATGCTCCGCCGCGTCACCACTCTGGCGCGGCCGGCCACGCCGGCGGTGGGGGCGTGGCCGGGGCCGATCACGGCTGCCACCACGCCGATTCCGATGGCGAGCCAGAGGGGGCGGGACCGGTCGTCGCGGATCAGGACCCAGCCAAGTGCGCCACCCGCCGAGCCGGTCAGGACAGCCGTGCCGAAGGTGGCGACCTCCATGTCGGCCTCACTCCTCGCACTCAACCCCGTTCCCGCGGCGCTCCCTGCCCTCTGTACCCGGGCCGCTTCGCCGGTCCGGGCCTCGCCGGAGTAGTCATCGGACTGTCATGTCCCGGGCTCATTGAGTCGCAGGTGCCCGACACTCAGGCTGGGTGGTCACCCCGTACCGGAGCCGTGCGCCTCCTCGGACGCAACTGCGCTCGCCCCCTCCTCCTCGGCAGTACCAGACCCTGCAGTCTCGTGACGAGTCCGACCGGGAACTCGGCCGCGCACCCGGCCACTGTCAGGCTGATGTGGTGGACAGCGTCGGCGCAGGCCGTGATGCCCGGGGCACCGCCATGACCGAGATCGTCGACTGGCACGGCGGGTCGGTGCGGGTGAGCGGCGATCTCACGGCGCAGGGCGCTGACCTCGTACGCGGCACCGTGGAGTGCCTGCGCCGTAGCGGTCACTCCGTGGTAATTCTCGACCTCGGTGACGTACACGCCGCCGACGCAGCCGGGCTGGATGATCTTCGCGCTCTGCAGCGCGCGGTGGCTGCCGACGGCGGCGAGCTGTTGCTGCTCTCGCCATCCGCGGTTCCGGCGCCCTGACGCTGACGACGCAGATCCCAGGCGCACCGGTCGAGGCCGCCGGACACGGCTGGACCGAACGCTCCGACGATCTCCGCCGGCGCCTGCAACGAGCCGGCGTCGCGGGCTGGGCGCCGCGAGGAGGCGGCTGGCCCGCTGGGACGACACCCGCTGGCGTCCCGCCGGCCAGCGGCACCAGCCCCACGCCCGGGGCGCTGCCGAGAATCCCGACGTCTTCAACGCCCGCCGTGCGACGGAGATGGCGCGCACTGCCGCCCTGAACACCGGCGCCAGCTCCTGGGCCCGGACGAACGGCTGGGACGTCGGCGAGCGGGGTCGGCCGCCCGCCGAGGTCACCGACGCCTATCGGCGCGCACACGATCCGCTGGCCAGCAGCTGACCCGGCCGGGGCTTCAACGGGCCCGGTCACCGGTGGACGGCGCCGCCCCCGGTCGCCGGGTGTGCGGGGCTCGGTCGGTGTCCGGCGGGGCCATCGTTCCGCCCCTCCGTCGGCGAGGTCGGAGAACTGACGGCCGGCGCTGGTACGCGTGCCGAAGGCCCAGCGACCCGGCAAGGACCACGGGCAACCCCGAGTCACAGCACAAGCCGCGGGTCTCGACGACTGGGGCGGCCGCTTCCAACGTCCGCCCGGCCGGGCCCGCCTGACCGACTGGCCGCCACGTCCTCTCGGCTCTACTGGAGCTCTCAAGATCACGAGCCATCACACCTCTTGCACCAGCGGCCGTGGAACTCGTCGGACGGGTTACAGGAGGTTGCACCGGACGCTGAGCGCATGGCAGTTAGAAGGAGCGTCGACTACCGAGCTCGCCGGCGAGAGGCCGAAAGACACCGTCGGGAGCGGACCGTGCGACGAGGTACCACCAACCAATCCGCAGAGACCGACGTGCCGGCGCGCACATCCGCTGACGGCGGTGCCCGGCGGGCAGCCGCTGTGTCCTGCGCCTGGTGTGGCGGTGTCATCACGTCACGGTCTCGTGGACCCATCCCGAAGTGGTGCTCGGTCGGTTGCCGACGTCGCGCCTGGGAGCAGGGCCGTGCGGCAGCCTCCGGGCGGTCAGCTGTGGAAGTGGTCGAACGCCGCGTCGAAATCCGCGTACCGGCCTCGCCCACGCGACGGGACTGGGCGCCGCTCCTCAACGAGTTGGCCCACCAACTGGAGGACGGCCGTGTCTACGACCGCGACCTCGCTGCACTGGCCGCGGCGCTGAGGACCGTCCTCGACGCCTACAACCGACGCCCGTATGTGCGAAACCGCAGCTTCGGGCGAGGGTCCGCTCATCTGTGGTGAGAACCGGGCCGGTGCACGCTGTCGACGCTAGCCCTGCGGCGACGCCTACACCCTGCGGTCGACCTGCAACCTCCAGTCGTCCCGCAGTGCAGACGACGACCGGAGGACTGCGGCTCACTGACCCCCGCCACCGGATGCTCGCGGTCCACGTCGCTGGGTGCAGAAGAACAGGAGTCCTTCTGTTCACACGCTGTCCGGCGGGTTCACGCACACGCGCCTCGCCGCGAGATGAACTGGAGAAGGATCAGCAGCCTCCTTCCATGACGGCCGACCGCTCCCTGATCGCGCGGCTCGCCGCGCACGAGTCGTGGGCCAAGACCACAGACCCCAGTGCGCGGACCGCGCCGGCACGTCGCGCCCTGATGGATCGCTTCGAGCGCCAGGTCGACCCCGACGGCGTGCTGTCCCCGGCCGAGCGGGCACGCCGAGCCGGGCATGCCCGCAAGGCCTACTTCACCCGCCTCGCGCTGCGGTCGGCACGGGCGCGGCGCCAGGCGTCCGGCACCAGTGACGAGGCCGGGTAGCCGAGCCGGCCGGACGATCATCAGCCGCAATAGAGGGCTCGCCTTCGCTGAGCCTAGGGAAGCAACGGGGTACGGGCTCGGCCCTCGGCGGTCGCCCATCGCCCGGCCCGCAGTCGGCCCGTGATTGCTCCGGCCTGACGAAGTGGGTCGTCCCAGCGACCCACGGTCACGGCCACGGCGAGGACCGCCGTTGGGTCACTGGTCGGTCCGGTGGCCTCTTGTCGAGTCGGGAGGCGGGACCCACCCTGGCCGACGCCCACAGACGTGCTCGAGGCGGCGGGGAGTTCACCATGTCCCCAGACCCGTTCTTCTACTCGCTCACCGGGGCCGTGCTGTGCCTGGTCCTGTTGGCGGCGCTGATCGTCCTGTGGGCGACCCCACCGCGGGTGGTGGTGAACGTCGCGGAGTGGGTGTGGGCCGGCGCGCTGCTGGACGTGGTGTTCGAACTGGCGCTGATCGCGATCGCGGCGCTGGTCGCGTTGCCGCCACCGGGGGAACCGGCAGTGTGGGCCTACGCGGGCGTCCGGCGAGACGCCGTCGTCTGCCTGGTGGTGTACGTCGTGTTCGTGGCCGTGCTGCGGCGGAAGGTCGACCGGTGGATCGACGACGGCGGCGACGGAGGCGGGACGGGCGGGGACGTTGACCATGACGACCCAGGGGGCGGCGGCATGGGGGTCTGGGCGTCGTTGCTCGCGGTGGTGCCCGCCACTCTCCGCGGGCCGTTGACGCCGCTGTCCAGCCGGGCGCCGCTGGTGCGGGCGATGCGGTCACGCGGCGCGCCGACCGCAGGCCCTGGCGCGCCTCGCCGAGGGCGTGCGAAGGCCGCCGCCCGGGAGAAGGCTCCCACCGAGGCGACCCAAGCTCTCGCCCACGGATGAGCGCTGAACCCGGTCCGAGAACTCGCCCGATAACCCACCCACCTACGCTCATGCGCGACCTGCCCTTTTGCGGCTCTGAACAGCGCTTTCGGGTTCCGCTCCCCGAAGATGCCGGGCGAGCCGATGCGGGTCCAACCGAGTCGCGCCAGACGCCCTACCAGCGAGAACGCCTGATCCGGTCGCCCGCGGAGGGGTTTCCCCGGAAGCCTCCCGCCGTGGCCGTGCGGCTGGACGACCTGCTCGCGTCCTTCCGGCGGCACCTGCGGGCCGCCGCGGGGTGCTGCGGCTGCCGCTGGACACCGGGGTGCGGGTGCCGGAGCTGTGCGGGCTCGCACTGACCGACGTCGACCTGGACCGGGAGCTGGCCCACGTCACCGGCAACGGCCCCCGCCCCCGGGTCGGGCCGTCCGGCGCCAAGACCGCCCAGCCCTCGACCGCTGCCTGCGGGTGCGCGCTGCACCCCTACGCGCGCTCCGCGCGGCTGCTGCTCGGCCAGGGCGTACCGATGACCCCCGACGGCGCCCGCGACGTGCTGCACAACCGCGCCGCCCGGGCCGGCGTCGCCGACGTCCACCCGCACCGCTTCCGGCACACCTTCGCCCACCGCTGGCCGGCCGGATGACGGCCCTGACTCGGCCGCGCAGCGGGCGGACCTCCCTCATCGACCTCGTCCCGTACTGCTCGGGGCAGTTCCGAGGCATCGAGCCCGGGAGGACGATGCCGAACGGCGAGTCGCACCCGTTCGGCGCCATCGCCCCTCCAGCCGGTTCGCGTGCTCAGTCAGGCTGGTCGGGGCGGTTCGACGCCTGCTCGACGCGGCGGGGAGGCCCACCGTCGACCGCCGTCGCAGGCCCGTCCTGTGCCGCGCGAACGTCCGGTCGGTGCTGCCGGGCGTGCGCCAGCGCGTCGGCCGGACGCAACTGCAGTCCGGCCCTCCACTCCCGCTCGAACCGATCCACGCCGAGCGCCGAGCGCACTGCCGCCACCCCGTCGTCGTGGAACGGCCGGAGAACCGGCCAGGAGCTGACACCCAGGCTGCCGCGGATGCGCTCGGCCGCGGCGTGCAGCCGCGCGGCCGTTTCCATCCGGCCTTCCATCCGGGCGACCACGGCCAGGCCGTCCAGGCAGTAGGACACCCCCTCCTGGTCGAGCAGCCCCTCGTTCGCCGCCAGGCTCCTGTCGAACATCACCCGTGCCCGGTCCGGTTGTCCGCGCAGCAAGGCGTCGAACCCGAGCTGGTGCAGGGCCAGCGTCTGCAGATGGTCGTTGTCGATCTGCTCGCCGAGCCGCAGGCATTCCTCGTACACCGCCGCGACGCCGGCCACCTCCCCGGATCGCATGATGAGCTGACCGAGGGCCGAGAGGGTGTACGCGGCGCCCATGAGCTCGCCGCGCCGCCGGAACCAGGCGACGCCGGCCTCCAGCTCCGTCCGCAACGGGGGGATCTCCGCCTCCGTCGCGAGATAGCTGAGGCTGACTCGGGCGCGGATGCCCAGTTCCTCGTCACCGGCGTCCTCGGCCATGCGCAGGGCCTCGGCTAGCATGGCGCCGGCGCCCTCGGGGCGCCCCATCGAGTAGAAGCTGGTGGCGCGCGCCCACAACAGGCGTCCGCGGGCCGCTGGGTCCAACCGGGATGCCGACGGCAGAGCCGCCATCGCGTCAGCGAGCTCGAGGACCTCCGGGATGAGGCTCCTGGCCCAGAAGTAGTACGCGAGTGGCGTGGCGATGGCGTAGGCGGTCTGGGCATCGTCGACCTCGACCGCGTGGCGCCACGCCAGCCGGACGTTGTCCAGTTCGTCGTCGACCAGCGGCGCCCACCGATGGAAGCCGGTCGTCAGCCCCGCACCGACCTCCCGGACGAACGACATCACGACCTCGGCCATGCGGTCCAGCGCCGCCTTGCGCTCGCTGCGCTCGTCCAGCCGCTCCTCGGCGTACTGCCTGATCACGCCGAGCATCCGGAACCGGGGCGCGGCCGATGCGCCGTCGTCCGCGGTCACCAGGCTCTTGTCCACGAGCGAGGACACCAGCGTGACGACGTCGGCCGGCCCGGAGCTCCCGCCGTCCGTGCCGGCCATCGCCTCGGCCGCCCGCAACGTCCAGCCCCCCGGGAAGACCGACAGGCGGGTGAGCAGCAGCCGTTCCGGCGGGTCGAGCAACCGGTAGCTCCAGTCCAGCGTCGATCGGAGCGTGCGCTGCCGCTCCGGCAGGTCCACCAGTCCGCTGTCGAGGTCCAGCCGCTGCCCCAGCCGGTCCCTCAGTGCCGACGGCGGCAGCATCCGGACCCGGGCGGCGGCCAGTTCGATGGCGAGCGGGATGCCGTCCAGCCGACGGCAGATCTCGCCGACGTCGCCGGCGTTCTCCGCGGTGAGCACGAAGCGGGGGTCGACCTCCACGGCGCGGGCGACGAACAACTGCACGGCGGGCGAGTCCGCCACTCCCGACGCACGCGTGGAGTCCTCCGCCGTCGGCACGGCGAGCGGGGCCAGCGGCCACTCCTGCTCACCCCGCAGGCGGAGGACGGTGCGGCTGGTGGCCAGCACGTCCAGGTCGGGAACGGCGGCGAGGAGCCGGCCGACGTCGGTGGCCGCGGACAGCAGGTGCTCGAGGTTGTCCAGCAGGAGCAGCGCTCGCCGACCGGTCAGCCGGTCGGCGAGCACGTCGTGGAGCGGGCGACGTCCCGACGCGCGGACCCCGAGTGCGGAGGCGATGGCCCCGAGCACGCGGGAGGGCTCGGTCTCCGCCGCGAGATCCACGAACCACACGCCGTCGACGAGGTCGCGCTCCAGCGCGGCCGCGACGTCCAGGGCGAGCCGCGTCTTGCCGATCCCACCGGGGCCGGTGAGCGTGACCAGTCGAGCGCCATCGCGGAAGCGGGCGACCACTCCGTCCCGGTCGGCGTCCCGGCCGATCATGCGGGTGAGCGGTACCGGCAGCGTGGCCGGCCGCAGTCCAGGCGAGGAGACCTGCTCCTGTGCGGTGAAGCGCTCGGTCAGCATCACCGCCAGGTCGTCCCCGAGCAGTTCGGCCAGGTCCGCGCTGTCGGTGAAGGTCTTGTACGAGGCGCGATCGTCGGCCCGGATCCGCTGCAGGAGCTCGTCGAGACGCGCCTCGCGGTCCGGGGCCGGGGCCTTCACGTAGATCAGCTTCGGCCGGTCGCCGGACAGTGCGTACTCGTCTTCCAGCCCCGACACCGTCTCGCCCGGCGCCACCCAGCCGTACCGCTGCCAGTAGACGCCGACGAACACGTCGCTCTGCGCCAGGTACGCGCGGTACAGCTCCCGGGGTGGGTGCGGCCGAGCACCCAACTCGAACATGACCGGCGTGAGCCTGAGGCCCTCGATCGCCGCGCGCGCCGTCCGCCGCTCGGGGGCGAGCTCCTCCAGGGTGGAGGACACGAACACGCGCACCCGGCGATCGGGGGTCCTGATCGGGGCCCGCATCCGCTGTGCCAACACCCACCCCCGGAGGATCCGTCTCGCGGCCTCTGGTCCCGCCGTGGCCGGCGTGCGCGACACAAGACACCAGTCCGGCGCCGGCGGCAAGAGAGTGCGCGCCCGGCCTCGTCGGCGCGGTCCGGGCCATGCGGCGTCAGGACCGGCCGCCGCTGGGCCCGGTTCCGTCTCAGCGCGAGGACCGGGATCGACAGCCGCGGGACCAGCTCCTCGTCGGAGGTCCCGGCGAAGGCGTCGAAGAACTCGCGGACCTCCTGCACGCCGAACTGCCACAGGAACTCCTCCAGGGTGCGGGCCAGGAAGGGGTCTCGTCGGCCGGCCAGCGCGATGAGCGAGCTCAGCACGGTTGTGGGCGCGGAGAGCAGCGCGCGGGGGAACTCGGCGGTGGCCAGCCGGTCGAGGTCGAGGACCGGGTCCACACCCCGGAGATCTCCCAGCCGACCGCCGACGGCGTCCGCGACGGACGGCTGGTCCGCTGTCGGCGGAACCGGCCACGGCGGCACGATCCCCCGTCGCCGCTTCGCGGACGACGTCACCCGGTTCCTCCTCACCCTCTGACGCGACGCGCAGGCGGTGTTCTCCCGGCCGTCGCCCGATGCCTTGACCCGTCCCCCCGCCAGCGGAACGCTCCGGACTCGGAGCGTCCCTGTGAGATCGCCTTCCGCTCCCCGGCCGCCGCGGCCGGCGAGCGGGGCTCGGGTTGGCAGGCGGCAGAGCGTGCAGTTCCAGATCCTCGGTCCACTGCAAGTGGTCGACGACGGGCGGCCGGTGCACCTGGGCCGGCCGAAGCAGCGCACGCTGCTGGCCGTTCTCCTGGTGGAGGCCGGTCGGGCCGTCTCCCTCGACCACCTGGTCGAGCAACTCTGGAACGGGCAGCCGCCCGCCCAGGCCATCGGCTCCCTCCAGGCCTACGTCTCCAACCTGCGGCGGGTGCTGGAACCCGGCCGCGGTCCGGGTTCCCCGCCGAGGACGCTGCTCAGCCAGCCACCCGGCTACCGCCTGGCGGTCGCCGACGGGGACCTCGACGTCCACCTGTTCGAGGCGTCGGCTGCCGACGGCCATCGGCTGCTGGAAGCGCAGCGGCCGGAGAAGGCGAGCACGGTGCTGAGGCAGGGACTGTCGCTGTGGCGCGGACCGGTGCTGGCCGACTTCCCCGACGAGCCGTTCGTGCAGCCCGCGCGGGCCCGGCTGGAGCAGCTGCGGCTGACCGCGATGGAGGACCGCATCACGGCAGACCTCGCGCTGGGGCACCACACCGCCGTCATCCCCGAGCTCGAGCAACTCGTGGCGACCCATCCTTTCCAGGAGCGGCTGCAGGGCCTTCTCCTGCTGGGGCTCTACCGCGCCGGGCGGCAGGGCGACGCCCTGCGCGCCTACCAGGCCGCCTGTTCCACCCTCCGCGACGAGCTCGGCATCTCGCCGGGTCCTCGGCTGCGGCGGCTCCACGACCTGGTTCTCCAGCAGTCCGCTGAGCTGGACTGGTCGCCGCCCCGGGTCGCTGTCGAGAGGACGGGGGCGAGAGCGCAGCCACGGTCGGCGGGCGAGGGGCTGGTCGGGCGGGACGAGCAGCTCGCCATCGCCGGTGCGCTGCTGGCGGAGGCGGCGGCCGGGCACGGCCGGGTCGTTCTCGTCACCGGCGAGCCGGGCATCGGCAAGACCCGGCTGACCGAAGCGGTCGCGGCGCGGGCCGGCGACGTCGGTGGCCAGGTCGGGTGGGGACGGTGCTGGGAGGGTTCCGGCGCACCTGTGATGTGGCCCTGGGGCCCAGGTGGTCCGCGCGCTCTTCGCCGGTCTCCCTCCCGGCGGCCCTGGCAGGGTGCCCGAGCCCCTGGCAGCGGAACTCGCCCCGCTCCTGCCCGAACTGGCGGACCGGCACTCCGGCGCCCGTGCGGTGGCGCCGGACCTCGACGCCGCCCGGTTCCGGCTCTACGAGGCCGTCTGCGAGGCGCTGCGGCAGGCGACGGCAGAGCGGCCGTTCGTGGTCATCCTGGAAGACCTCCACTGGGCCGATCCGCCGTCGCTGCAGCTGCTCACCTATCTGGCCGGGGAGGTGACGAGTACACGGGTGCTCGTCCTGGCCACGTATCGCGACATCGGGGCACAGAACGACGCGCTCACCGACGCGCTCGCCGCGCTGGCGCGCCGGCCGGCCGTCGAACGAATGGCTCTGGGTGGGCTGGGCGCAGGCGACGTCACGCGGCTCATGGCCGCCGAGACGGGCCTGGAACCGGACCGGCGGCTGGCCGGCCTGCTCCACGACCGCACGGGCGGCAACCCGTTCTTCGTCGTGGAGCTGCTCCGGCTCCTGGCCGGTGAGGGGCGGCTGCGCGGTGACGACGCCGAGGCGGTGCTCGCGCGGCAGATCCCCGTGACCGTGCGGGACGTACTGCGGCGCCGGCTGGCCACGTTGCCCGAGCAGGCCGTCTCGGCCCTCCTCGTCGGCGCCGTTGCCGGTCCGCGGTTCGACCTGGAGACGGTGCAGGCGGTGACCTCTCTCGACGACGACGAGATCCTCGGGGCGGTGGAGGCGGCACTGCTGAGCGGGCTCGTGGTGGAGGACGACGACGGGGTCGGCCACTACCGGTTCGGGCACGCACTGGTCCGGGAAGCCATCTACGACGACATGAGTGGCGCGCGCCGCGCCCGCTTGCACGCCCGCATCGGACAGGTGCTGCAGGCCGCCGGCGCCCCTGGCCACCGACGCGTGTCCGACCTCGCGCACCACATGTGGCAGGCCGCGTCGGTGCTCGGCGCCCCGACGGTCCTGCCGCACGTGCTGGCCGCTGCCGACGGCGCGCTGACGACGCTCGCGTACGAGGAGGCCGAGCTGCAGCTCCGGCGGGCGCTGCAGCTGACCGTCTCGCTGCCGTCGACACTCGACCGGTCCCGCTCCGAGCTCCAGCTGCACCTCCGGCTGGGCGCTGTGCTCGCCCAGTTGCACGGCCCCACGCAGCCCGGGACCGCCGACGCATTCACCCGCTCGCTCGAACTGGCGGCAGAGGTCAGCGACGACTCCGCAGCGTTCACCGCGCTGCGCGGTCTCCACGAGGCGTACACCGCGGAGGGCAGCCACCGCCGCGCCGAGGAGCTCGCCGAGCAGTTGCTCTCCGTCGCCGCGCGGCTGGACGACCGAGGACTGCGTGCCGCTGCGCACATGACGCTGGGGCGGACCCTCTACATCCGGGGACGGTTCCAGGACGCCCGCCGGCACATGGAGCGCAGCCTCGAGCTGGCCGAGACCGCTCCCGCACTCCCGCCGTGGCCGGTGCCGCTGTCGATCAGCGCGCGGATCCTGCACGCCGCCGTCCTGGAGCTGGTGGGCGAGGAGGAGGCGGCGGCAGAGGCGGTGGACCAGGCACTGCTGATCAGTGCCCGGCACTCTCCCTTCGCGCAGGCGACCGCCTTGGCCATGAGCGCTCATGTCGCCGTCCTCGGCCGGGACCCGAGGACCAGCGGCGAACGCGCCCGCGCTGCCCTCTCCCTGGCGACCACCTGGCACATCGGGGCCGTGCAGGGATATGCCAGGGCGGTGCTGGGATGGGTGCAGGCGGTCGAGGGGGACCCCGACGGCGCCATCCCCGTCCTGCGTCACGGGCTCGAGGCCATCCGGTCCAGCGGTGCCCGGCTGATGCTCCCGACGATGCTGAGCCTGGCCGCAGAGGCGGAGCTGCTGGCGGGCCGGGCCCAGGAGGCACTCAGCCTCCTCGACGACGCGCGGGAGTGCGTGGAGCGCACCGACGAGCGGTTCACCGAGGCCGAGCTGTACCGGCTCCGCGGCCAGGCTCTGGCCGCCCTGACACCGGCTCGAACGGCCGACGCCGAGGTGGCCTTCCGGGCATCGAGGACGATCGCCCGGCGGCAGGGCGCGGAACCAGCAGTGCGGCGTGCCACCGAGGACCTGGGTCGCCTGCACCTCAGCTCGCGACCATCGGCACCGCGTCCTCGGGCGCCCGTCGATCTCGCTGGAGGACCTCGTCGAGCCAGTCGAACACCACCTCCTGCGCGAGCGCGAGGTTGTTGACCTGGGAGTGGGCATCCGCGCCGCTGGAGGCGGGGAAGCCCCGCAGGACCGTGGGACCGGACAGCAGCTCGTGCACCTCGCGGGCCTGACGCCGGAACGGCGGCCCCTCCCCGTCGCCGGCCATCGACAGCACGGGGACCCGGATGCGACCGACGTCGACCTTCCAGGGTTCGAACGACCGCAGCGCCTCCCCGAGGCTCTTCGCACCGACCTGCCATTGGAAGAACTTCTCGGACACGACGAGCTGGGTGGGATCGAAGAAGCGGCCGAGCCGAGTGGTCGCGCCCTCGAGCAGCGCGGGGAAGCGGCGCAGCACGGACGGGGTCGACTCGTCGAGCAGGCGGCGCCAGTCCATGATCGGCGTGCTGGCCGCGACCGCCCGGATGCGCTCGTCGTGCGCAGCGGCACGCAGGACGATGTACCCGCCGAGGCTCAAGCCGTACGCGGCCAGCCGCTCCGGGTCGACGTCCGGCCGCGCCAGGACGGTGTCGATGATCCCGGAGACCGCATCCTCGACGTCGGCACGGAAGTGCAGACCGTCGAAGGCGGTGGAGCCCTGCCCGGGAACCTCCACCGCGATGACGTTCCAGCCGCGGGCCATGCCGGTCGCACCGCCCCAGAAGTACATGTCCTCGGCGTAGGTCTCCCCACCACCGAAGAGCAGCATCGTAGGGCGCGGCCGGGGGGAGCCCGGTGGCCGCATGACGTAACCGGGGAGGATGCCGCCGTCGAACGGCACGGTGATCCGCTCCAGCGGTGGGTCGAACAGGTGGGCGGCGTGCTCGAACGCGCCAGCGGCCTGGTCCCACAGGGGTCGGAAGCGCGGATCCCCGGGGCGGACCACGTGGGTGGCGGTGCGCAGGTAGGTGTACGAGCGCAGCCAGCCTTGGCGGGCGCTGGCACCGGCGCCCCGCGCCTCGGCCTCCGCGGCGTACCGGGAGGCCGACTCGCCGACCGTCTGCCAGGCCGTGATCCAGGTGTCGAGGTCCCTCTCCCGGACCCGCGAGGACGCGTAGAGCGCCTCGCCGACGGAGGAGCCGCCGAAGCTGCCGTAGCTCAGCGCCATCTGGAGGTACAGGTCGAGGCTGCTGCTCTTGAAGTAGAGACGGCGCTTGAGCCGCTGCTCCGAGTTCTGCCGCTTCAGCCTGCCGGCCAGGGCGGCGAGCACGTCCTCCCGCATCGCCAGCTCCCATCTCTGCGTTCCCTTTCCTGACGGACGTGAGCGTGGGACGACTCGTTTGGCGTCGGCTTGGCGGCGGATTGGTGTCCCGCATCCGCGACCTGGTGCTCAGGGTCTCCGGCTGGACAGGGCTGACGCGGCCGCCACGGTCGCGAACACACCGAGGACCACGCGCACGTCATGCCAGCGCGCCCATCGCTCCAAGAGCTCCGTTGTCTGGGCGTCCGAGAGCGTCCCCGCCGTGAACCGGTGGTTGGCCGGTTCGTTCACGGTGACGGTGATGGCGATGACGCCCGCCGTGGCCGCGGCAGCGGCCACGGACGCCGAGCTGCGTCGGTGACCGGAGAGCACTCGCGCGGTCGCCGAGGCAGCGGTCACCAAGCCGGCGGCGGCGCCCAGGGGGACCATCAGCGCGCGGATGCGGTCGGCGTGTGCGGTGAACCACGCGCGGAACTCCGCCGGAGGGGCGCCACGCCAGAAAGGCAGGAGTACGAGTTCGATCAGCACCATCCCACCCGCCAGCAGACCGGTGAGGACCACAGCGGCGATCCCGAGAGAGTCCGAGAGGTCGAGGCCGCCTTCCACGTCGCGGCGTCGGCGGACTCTCGATGGCGAGCGTCCGGGCAACCGCACAGGAGCGCGCGTCGTCGTCGTGGCACGGGCAGTTGTCGAGGCCATCTCGTCTCCTCCTCCGGGCGTGCACTCGTCCTCCCGCGTCAATGACGGCCCGGACCTCCGGGCTCCGGATCCCCGGGGTGCACCGGCGGTCGAAGGCCGCGATGTCCGATCACATCGTTCTCGGGAAGATCATCGAGCAGGTGACCGGCGACTCCTCGGAGGACGAGGGGCGCGACCGTAGCCCCCCACTCCAGGAACGGTCTGCGGCAGTTCCAGCTGCGGTACACGTCGCTGGGGTGCAGTCTGCTCCGCCCGCTGGCTGACCGACCGCGGCCGCGCGGTGGCCCACTTGCCTCCCCGGTCGTCACCCGTGGCGGTGGAGTCGCCACCGGGAACGACGCGTTCCTGGTCGCCCGATGACCGGCTCGGATCGCGGCAGGCGTCGTCCAGCCGTGATGGGCGCCGCTGTACGCCGAGCGAGATGCGGCATCGGGAGGCACCGCGGGACGTCGGCACCGTCGGTCATCGGCAGGGTCGCGCTGGGCTGCCTACTCGAGGACGCCGAAGTCGGTTCCCCAGAGCTGCCGGTCGGGCACTGCGCTCTCGTCCCGGCCGACATCGTCGCAGAATCGCAGGTGGCGGACGTGGATCTGCGGAGCCGGCTCGTCGGTCGGGAACGCATCGGTCGGATACGTCATCGCGAACGGGTGGGTGAAGTCCCTCGTCGAGCCGTTCACCAAGGGGGAGTACCCCTCGGCTGCGGTCGCGGGCGAGTCCGCGGTGTCGACGATCCAGACGGTCGTCTCGGGGACGCTGCAGGGCTGCAGACTGAGCGGCTCGTTCTCGTATGCGGCCCTGGCCAGACCCACGCACAGGCCGCTGGCGACACCGGACGGCGCGTACTCCAGCTGCGCCGCGCGCAGGCTCCCGTAGTGACTGTTCACCGCGGCGGAGACCATGCCGGCTGCGTGGAAGTCAGAGACCAGGCCACCGCGGGGCAGGAAGTCCTCGGACGGGTCCGAGCTGCTGGCGCGGTGCAGGATCAGCGGTTGGCCGACCGTCCCCACCCCGCCGAGCACCGCCTCCACGAACTGCGGGTCGCCGTGCGTGCCGAACGCAGGGCTGAAGACGGCGATGCAGTCCGGCCCGCACTCCGGGGTGGCCGCGCTCGCCGGGAGAGTCGTCACCGCGCCCACGCCGACGACCGTCATGGGCGCCGCCGCTGCAGCCAGCACCTTGCTCTTCAGGGACATGTGTCGTTCCTCTCGTGGGTACAGCCACAGCCCGCGCACGGTCGGCGCCGGGATGACGGCCTGTCTCAGCCGCTCCCCCGGCGTGGTTCAGCCGAAGGTGAAGACGTGGGCCTCCGCCCCCGGCTCGGGGAACTCGATCTCGAACTGCCGCTCGACGACGGGCGGCGGCTGCCGGATCAGCTGGTACAGCCGTTGGTCACGGACCACGCCGTCGCCCTGCTCGGTCACGTCGTCGCCGTGCGCACGCCCCGGGGGCCGTCCGTCGAGGAGCACCCGGAAGGGCACCGGGACGTCCCGGGCCGCGGGACCCATGACGAGGTGGACGTCGCGAGCGGAGAAGCGGTAGGCGATCCGCCCACCGGCCTCGTGCACCACGCTCGCCTCACTCCCCACGGTCCAGGTCCCGGACAGCGCCCAGTGGTTGAGCCGCAGCCGCGCAGGCAGGGCGTACGCGCGGAGGGCATCAGGCGCCAGCCCAGAGGGCGAGGAGAAGTCGGTGGTGCGGGCGTAGCCGAGATAGTTCTCCCCCGACTCCAGGTGGTCCCAGTCCGCCTCGGCCTCGACGCCCTCGCCGCGGACCGAGACGAACGACCGGTCGACGAGGTCGGCTCCGGACTCGGCGAGCAGCCGCTGGATGACCAGCTCCGACTGCATGAAATCGCCCTCGCCGAACCGGTGGTGGCGGATGTGACCCGTGGCGTCGACGAAGTACAGCGCCGGCCAGTAGTGGTTGGCGAAGGCCTCCCAGACCGCGTAGTCGCTGTCGAGCGCGACCGGGTAGGAGATGCCGGTGCGCTCGACCGCCCGGCGGACGTTGTCCACGTCCTGTTCGAAGGAGAACTCCGGCGTGTGCACTCCCAGGACGACCAGGCCCAGGTCCCGGTACTTCTCCGCCCACGCCCGGATGTAGGGCAGCGTGCGGATCCAGTTGATGCAGGTGTAGGTCCAGAAGTCCACGAGGACGACCCGCCCGCGCAGCCCGTCCGCCGTCAACGGCGCCGTGTTGAGCCAGCCGGTCGCACCGTCCAGCGACGGCATCCGGCTCTCCGTGCGCAACAGACCTGCGAGTGCCATGTCGGTCACCTCACGTGCAGTGGTCGGGGCGGTCGCGCCCCGGTTCTCGGGGGGCGGCGATCAGCGGTCGTCGGCTCGGCGGGGCTGCCGATCGCCGGTGTGGTCCGCCCGCGGCAGGTCCCGACCGGCGCCGGTCACGACCTCGCCGCGGGATCAGCGACGCGGTTGAGGGAGCCGGGGCCCGCGCAGGGACCGGAACGCGCCACGGACCTCGGCCGCGAAGACGTCGGGCACCTCCCAGGCCGGGAAGTGGCCGCCGGCCTCGGCCTCGTGGAAGTAGACGAGGCTGGGGAAGGCGCGCCGGGCCCATGTCTCGGGGGCACGGAAGAGGTCGTCGTCCGGGAACACCGTGATGGCCACGGGGAGCCGGATCCCGTCGGTCTGCTGCGCCGCCGCGCTGATCAGGCTCTGGGCGCGGTTCTCCCAGTAGAGCCTGGCGCCGGAGGCCGCCGTGTTCGTCAGCCAGTGCAGCGAGAAGTTGTCCAGGACCTCGTCCACCGTCGGCGACTGCGCGGGGTCCCTGCCGTACGTCCACTTCCCGAACCCGCCGTGCACGAGCATCCACCCGGCGAGCCCGGCGGGGGAATCCGTCAGGGCGTAGCCGACTGCCTGCGGTCGCGCGGTCATCATCTGGTAGTAGCCCCAGCCCCCGGTCTGGAGGAAGGTCCGCACGTCGTCGAACGCCGCCTGTTCCTTCTCGGAGAGTCCTCCCGGTGCGGGCTCACCGCTGGTGATCGCCGCGGCCGCGTCGGGCGGGAACACGGCCGGCAGGTTGGTGTGGATGGCGAGCAGCCCCTCAGGCGCCTGCCGTGCCATCGCCTCGACGACGCCTGCGCCCCAGTCGCCGCCCTGCGCGGCGTAGCGCTCGTACCCCAGCCGCTGCATGAGCACGTCGAACGCCCGCGCGATGCGTTCCACGTCCCACCCGGTCTCGGTCGGTCGTGACGAGAAGCCGTAGCCGGGCAGGGAGGGGATGACGACGTCGAAGGCGTCCTCCGCCGAGCCGCCGGACGCCGTCGGATCGGTGAGCGGACCGATGACCTTGATCTGCTCGAAGACCGACCCCGGCCACCCGTGAGCGATGATCAGCGGCAGCGCGTTCCCGTGCCGGGAGCGGACGTGGAAGAAGTGGACGTCGACCCCGTCGATGGTCGTCATGAACTGCGGCCAGGCGTTCAGCTGGGCTTCGCCCCTGCGCCAGTCGTACTCCGTGGCCCAGTAGCGGACCAGCTCCTGCAGGTCGTCCAACTGCGCACCCTGCGACCGGTCGGAGACGGTCTCCTTGTCGGGCCAGCGGGTTGCCGCGAGGCGCCGGCGCAGGTCGACGAGATCCTCGTCGGGCACGGCCACGCTGAAGGGTCGGATGGCACTGCCGGTTTGTCGTGCGACCGCCGTCATCGCTGCTCTGCTCCTCTGTCCTGCAGGCGCAAGGGGACGTCGCGGACCGGCGAGACCAGCGGGACGACGGCCGCCTTGCGGGTGGGCGTGTGACGGGACCGAGGCTTCGCTCATCTGCAGCGTCGCAGCATGAGTCATCCGTCCATTCCGGTTCCGCGATCGCGGATCGTGCGCACCGACCTCCACGCGGAGGTCGTCGCTGCCTGGAGGTCAGTCGTCGCCGATGGTCAGGCCGCCGACCATCTCCCGGAGTCCGGTCAGCGTCTGCCGCGTGGCCGCGAGCAGCGAGCCGCCCTCCGTGCGCCAAGAGCGGACAGCGACGCGGAGCACCACGATGCCGGCGCCGGCCTCGAGCAGGGCCGCCGCGTCAGGGACGGTCAAGCCGCGGAGCTGCGCGAGACCGGCGGCGAGGACGCCCTCGAGGTCACGCTGCGCCATCAGTGTCCGTTGCATCAGCCGGGCGTGTCCGAGAACGATCTGGTCGCGCAGCGCGAGCAGGTCCTGCTGCGACTCCAGGAAGGCCGCGAACTCGCAGAGGATGACGGGCATGCGGGCGGGCGCCGGTAGGTGCGCGGCATCGCTGAGCGCCGTCCGCAGTGCCGCGGAGAAGTCGTCCTGGTAGGCGAAGACGACGTCCTCTTTGGTCCCGAAGTGCCGGTAGAAGGTCGCGGGGGCCACACCGGCCTCGGCGCAGACGTCCTCGACGGTGACGTTGTCGAAACCCCTCGTCCGGAAGAGCTCCAGCGCCGTCTGCTCCATACGGGCACGGCGCTGCTCCCAGGAGCCGGCGTACGGGCTCGTCCGGGCCATGCCGCCTCCCTCCTGTCCCCGCGGTCGTGTCGATCATGGACCGGGAGAGAAGTCTGTCACCCCAGCAGCTCGAGGAATTCCCCGTTGCCCTCCTGACGTGCACGTTCCTCCGCGCGAGGAGCGTGCTGCGGGGACCTCCGCGATCCGGGGGTCCCACGCGCCCCGTGGGGCCGGACCGGGTCGTCCCCTGGTCTCCGAGGGGTCGACCACAGGGCCACTTGACCGATGCGACCGCCCGACCGCGGGAGCAACGTCCCGGGTCACCCGCCATGCCGTCCCCGACGTCCGGGGGCAGGTGGGCTCCGCCGAGCAGTTCGCAAGGAGATCACCATGACCGAGAGAACCGCCGCAGGCCGCTCCCGGCCGACCGTCGCACTCGTCCACGGCGCCTTCGCCGACAGCGCCGGCTGGAACGACGTCGTCGCACACCTGCTCGCCGCCGACGTTCCGGTGCAGGCCGTCTCGAACCCCCTGCGCGGCATCTCCCACGACGCCGCCTACGTGGCCAGCGCCCTGTCGCAGATCGCGGGGCCCGTGCTGGCCGTGGGGCACTCCTACGGCGGAGCCGTCATCACCAACGCGGCGCTGCGGGCGGGCAACGTCGTCGGGTTGGTCTACGTGGCCGGCTTCGCGCCCGACGCGGGCGAGACGCTGTTGGACATCGAGACCGACTCCAAGGACAGCGTCCTGAACACGGCGCTGCTCGAACTCCGCTACCCGATGGGTGAGACGGACACCGGGATCGAGTTCGCGATCGACCCGGCGAAGTTCCACGACGCCTTCGCCGCCGACGTTCCGGAGCAACAGGCGCGCGTCATGGCGGCGACCCAGCGGCCCATCTCGTCGCTCGGCTTCGGCGAGCCGACCGCGGCGCCGGCGTGGAGGAGCCTGCCGTCCTGGGCCGTCATCCCCACCGGCGACAAGGCGGCCGGGACCGACGTCCTCCGGGCCATGGCCCAGCGAGCCGGTGCCACCGTGGTCGAGGCGGAGGGCTCGCACGTGATCATGGTCTCCCAGCCGAAGGCCGTCACCGAGGTGATCCAGCAGGCGCTCGAGGCCGTCTCGGCCTAGACGCCACCCAGGCGGGGCCGTCGTGACCGGGATCCGGTCACGACGGCCGCGGCCGCTCCCATCGCGGCTCGCAGGTGACCGCGACTCCCCTCCGGCTCACAGCGAGCCGCTGCCCTCACGGGTCATCCTCAGCAGCCGCACCCCGGTCATCTCCAGGCGCAGTCCCGCCGTGTCCGATGCGCACCGGAGCACCACCTGCATGCAGCTCGGACACCGGAGCACGAGCGCAGGGGCATCGGCGTAGACGAGGTGCTGCCCCAGAGGCCCCGAGGCGCCACAGTGCACGCAGGTCGAGACGGCCGTGGTCGGGTCCACGGCGAGGACCTCGCCGAGCACCCCACCCGCCGCGTTTCCGTCCAGGCGCCGCTCAGGCGCCCCGGGGACATCCGTCACGGGACACACCTCCCATCCGGCCGGCCTGGCCGGTCGTGGTCGATCGGTCCGGCCCGGGGTCTCGTGCACACTCCTCGGCGCGGGGACGGAGCACGAGGACAGATGATCGTGCACCGCCCGGCTGCCGGTCAGCGGGCAGGATCGTCGGCGGGCGGATCGATCCGTTCGAGCGACTGGTCGCCATCCCGGGTCCCACCTCGGTCGTCGGTCGTCCCGCTGCCGGTACACACCTGCCCGTCGCCGGCCAGGACGGATCACGGTCTGCTGACCGTGGCAGCGCAGTCGTGGCCGGCGCATCCGTCATCCGACTGTCGCGCCAGACCCACGCCGAGACCGAAGTCCCTGGTTGCCTCCGGCCGGGTGAGAGAGACTCTCACTCTCCAGGCCTCCTCGATCCAGCTCGACGGCATCCACCACACGAGGTCTCGACATCCCGGCATCCCCGGTGACGCATGGGAGGGGCGCCATGCCCGACATCGCGCCGTCCGACCGGACCGACGGGGTCCTGCTGATCGGGAGGTCGGCCGAGTCCGCGGTGCTCCGTTCCTTCGTCGAGCGTGCTCTCGCCCGGGACGACGTGCTGCTGATGACGGGTGAACCTGGCGTCGGCAAGTCCGTCCTGCTGGAGACCGCCGCGCGGCATGCCGAGGCGTCGGGGGCCACGGTCCTGCGGGGGGCGGGGGTCGAGTTCGAGGCCGAGGTGGGCTTCGCGGGGCTGCACCAACTCCTCCTCCCCCTTCTCGACGACGTCGACGCACTCGCCGAGCCGCACCGCCGGGCGCTCGACGTGGCCCTCGGTCTGGGCTCCGGCAGCCCGCTGCCCCCGCTCCTGGTGTCGGCCGCCGTCCTCGCCCTCGTGAGGAGCGGCGCGCAGTCGAGGCCGGTCCTCATCGTCGTGGACGACCTGCCGTGGCTGGATCGATCGAGCGTCCGGGTGCTCGGCTTCGTCGCTCGCCGGGTGCACCGCAGTCGTGTCGGCTTCCTGGCGGCGGCTCGGACGGGGAGTGACAGCGTCCTGCTCCGGGCCGGTCTCCCCCAGCTCGAGGTGCCACCACTGGACGAGGACGCCGCCGCGGACCTGTTGCAGGCCCGGTTCCCCGTCCTGGACCCACGGATCCGCCAGCGGGTCCTGTCGGCATCCGCGGGCAATCCGCTGGCCCTGCTGGAACTGCCTGCCGTCATGACCGAGGCCCAGCGCACCGGTACCGCCCCCCTCCCCCCGGCTCTACCGCTGAGCAGGCACCTCCGGCAGGTCTTCGTGCAGCAGCTCGCCGACCTGCCCGCCGCGACCCGGAGGCTGCTGTTGCTCGCATCCCTCGAGGGGACGGGCGATCTCCGGACGCTGCGGGCGGCAGCTGCCGACGACAAGTGGCTCGACGACCTCGCGCCGGCCGAGAGGGCTCGGCTCGTGCGCATCGACCTGGGCGGTCAGCGCGTGGTGCTGCGGCACCCGCTGATCGGCTCCGCGGCGGTCGAGATCTCGACCAGCGGAGAGATCCGGCGCGCTCACGGGGCCCTGGCCCACGTGCTGGTCGACCGGCCGGAAGAGTGCGCCCGGCACCTCGCCGAGGCCGTCGTGGGGTCCGACGCCCCGGCCGCCGACCTCCTCGAGACCGCGGCGCACCGGGCACGACGGAGAGGGGACGCGGTCCGTGCCGTCCGGGCCCTGCTCCAGGCGGCCGGACTGACACCGACCGGACCGGACCGGGCGCGCCGGTTGGCCGCGGCGGCGTTCGTGGCAGCCGACACGACCGGGGAGCTCCGGACCGTCCCCCGACTGCTGTGCGAGGCGCGTACGGCCGATCCCGGGACGGCGGGATCCCTCGAGGTCGCGGTCGCCTCTGCCCACCACCTGCTCAACGGGGAAGGGGACGTCGAGAGCGCACACCTCATCCTCGTGCGGGCGGTCGAGCACGCCGTCGACCACGGATCGCCGGCCGACGCGGTCGAGGACGCGCTGTACAGCCTCGTGATGGTGTGTCACCTCGGTGGTCGCGACGAGCTCTGGCGGCCCTTGGAGCGGGCCCTGGCGGCTCTGGGACGTGACGTCCCCCCGGTCCTGTCGGTGTCCAGCAGCCTGTTCGCCGACCCGATCCGGGCGACCGCCACCGTGCTCGAGCGGCTGGACGAGCTGATCGCCTCGGTGGACGCCGCCCTCGATCCCACCTTCGTCGTCCGGGTCGGCATGGCCGCCTCGTACGCGGATCGCCTCGGCAACTGCCGCAGAGCGCTCGGGAGGGTGGTCAGGGACGGCCGGCAGGGCGGCGCGGCGGCTGCCGCCGTCAAGGCCCTGGTGCTGCTGTGCCACGAGGCACTCGACGCAGGCCGCTGGGACGAGGCCGTGCGCACGGCCGAGGAGGGCATCGCCTGGGGGGACGAGCTGGGGTACGGGCTCATCACGCGGTTCGGCGTCTACTGCTCGGCCCTGGTGGCCGCCGCGCGGGGGGACGACGAGACCGTGCGGGTCCTGTCCGACGACCTCCTCGCGTGGTCGCTGCCGCGAGGGATCCACCTGTTCGAGGACTTCGCCCACCACGTCCGCGGACTGGCCGCTCTGGGGCGAGGTGACTTCGAGGAGGCGTATCGGCAGCTCACGGCCGTCGGCCCGGTCGGTGGCCGCACCCCGTCCGCCCCGGTCACGCCGCGCCTGGTGATGGACGTGGTCGAGGCAGCGGTCCGGACGGGACGTTCCGCCGAGGCAGCAGCGCACGTGGCGGCCATGAGCCGGGCCAGGGTCTTCACCGGCCGACCGAGGCTCGGCGTCCTCCTGGCGGGCTCCGCGGCTCTCGTCGCGTCGGGCGAGGAGGCGGCGGAGCGGTTCGAGCGGGCCCTGGCCGTCCCCGGGGCCGAGCGGTACCCCTTCGAGTACGCGCGGGTGCAGCTCGCCTACGGCGAGCACCTGCGGCGGACGCGGGCGACCAACGCCGCGCGCGTGCAGCTGACCGCGGCGCTGGAGACCTTCCGCGACCTGGGGACCCGACCGTGGGCCGACCGGGCCTGGAACGAGCTCCGCGCGACCGGGCTGACCCATCGGGCCTCCCCCGCTGAGCGGGGAGCGGTCGCCCTGACCTCGCAGGAGCACCAGATCGCCATGCTGGCGGCCTCCGGCTTGTCCAACAAGCAGATCGGCAGCCGGCTGTACCTGTCCCCACGGACGGTCGGCGCCCACCTCTACCGCGTCTTCCCGAAGCTGGGCATCAGCTCGCGGGCGGCGCTGCGCGATGCGCTGAGCGGCACGGCGCCCGCGACCGTGGAGATGCCGCCGAGCGCCGTCGCCCGCTGACCGGTGGTCGTGGTCCTTTGACTGATGCCTCGCCCCGTCGGTCCGGACAGGGTCGGCACTGCTCGAGGTGACGTCCGGGAGGAGCCGCCATGTCACTGGTCTCCCGAGGGTTCGGGCGGCGAGAGCCGCGCACGGACCAGCGACTACCTCCTGGCCAGTACGACGTCGGCGGCCACTTCCCCGTGCTGTCGGCCGGTCCGACCCCGCGGGCGCCCCTGAGCGAGTGGGACCTGACGATCCAGGGGGCGGTCGACGGGGTCCGGCGCTGGAACTGGGAGGAGTTCCAGCGCCTGCCGCGCGAGGCGGTGGCGGTGGACATCCACTGCGTGACCAAGTGGTCGAAGTTCGACACCCGGTGGGAAGGCGTCGCGGTCGACACGCTGCTGGCCGAGGTCCGGACCGAGGCCGCACACCTCGTGGCCTTCTGCGACGGGGGTTACACGACGAACCTGCCTCTCGCCGACGTGACCGGCGGGCGCGCGTGGGTCGTCGACACCTACGACGGCCGGCCGCTGGCTCCGGAGCACGGAGGGCCGGCGCGGCTGCTGGTGCCGCACCTCTACTTCTGGAAGAGCGCGAAGTGGCTCCGCGGGTTCGCGTTGACCCCGGTCAACGAGCCGGGCTTCTGGGAGACCTTCGGTTACCACGATCGCGGGGACCCATGGCGCGAGCAGCGGTACAGCGGCGACTGACCTGGTTGCGGGCGGCGGTCCTCGAGAACCGCCGCGAGACCGCACGCGTCCACCGGCTGCTGTTCGACGTCCCGGAGTGGCGCGGGCACCTGCCGGGTCAGCACATCGACCTGAGGTTGACCGCCGAGGACGGCTACACGGCCCAGCGCAGTTACTCGGTCGCCTCCGCGCCCGAGGATCCCCGGCTGCACCTGCTGGTCGAGCGGCTCCCGGACGGCGAGGTCTCCCGCTACCTCACCGATGAACTGCGCCTCGGGGACCTGGTGGAGCTGCGCGGCCCCATCGGTGGGTACTTCGTCTGGTCGGCCGGCCTCGACCGGGGCGGGCAGGCGGACGACGCGCAGCGACCGGTGCAGCTCGTGGCGGGAGGTGTCGGCGTCTCGCCCTTCCTCGCCATGCTCGACCACCACCGCCGTACCGGCAGCTCGACTCCGGTACGGCTGCTGTACTCGGCCCGCACGCGCGACGACCTCCTGGGCCAGGACGTCCTCGGCCCGGAGACCACGGTCACGCTGACGCGGGAAGCGCCGGCGGACTGGAGGGGGCCGACCGGGCGCATCGACGGCCACATGCTGGAGCGACACGCCTTCGGGCCCTCGACGGGGGCGCGGGTCTTCGCCTGCGGCCCGACGGCCTTCGTGGAGGACGTGGCCACGGCGCTCGTGGAACTCGGTCACGACCCGTCGCGGATCAGGCTCGAGCGCTTCGGCGGGTCGGACGTCACGTCGTGAGGGGCCCGCGACGACCGAGCCGTGTGCGGGTCGGCCCACGGTCGACCCCGAACCACCCGACCTCCCGGCGAGTGGACGGTGCAGCCGGACGCCGTGCCGCTACACGAACCGGAGGGACGGAGCGTCCACCGCTCCACCGGGCGGGAACCCGACCTGCTCGTGGCCCCGCCCGGCGCGCAGGCCCACGCCTCCAGCTCGGGCCGGCCACGCCCGCGCACCCGATGACGGCCACTCCGCACAGAGAAGGGCAGGCTCAGCCATGACGGCGATCACCGAGGAGACCGGCAGGGCCATCCGCCCGTTCCGGGTGGACGTGTCCGACGAGGCGCTCACCGAGCTGCGCCGGCGCATCGAGTCGACGCGCTGGCCCACCAGGGAGCTGGTCGCGGACCGCTCGCAGGGCGTGCAGTTGGCGACCATGCAGGAACTGTGCCGCTTCTGGGCGACCGAGTACGACTGGCGCCGCTGCGAGGCGAAGCTGAACGCGCTTCCGCAGTTCGTCACCGAGATCGACGGCGTGGACGTGCACTTCGTCCACGTGCGCTCGCCACACGAGGACGCGCTGCCGCTGGTCATGACGCACGGCTGGCCGGGCTCGGTCGTCGAGCTGCTGGAGACCGTCGGACCGCTCACCGACCCGACCGCGCACGGCGGCCGCGCCGAGGACGCCTTCCACCTGGTGCTGCCGTCCCTGCCCGGCTACGGCTTCTCCGGCGAGCCGACCGAGCTCGGGTGGGACGTCGCCCGCGTCGGTCGCGCCTGGGCGGAGCTGATGCGCCGCCTGGGCCATGCCCGCTACGTGGCCCAGGGCGGCGACGTGGGCGCCGGCGTCACCGACGCGATGGGTCGCCAGGCACCCCACGGGCTCCTCGGCATCCACCTCAACCTGCTCGTCACCGCACTGAGTCGCACGCTCCCGGGGGACACGGAGCAGGAACGCGCGGGGCTCGAGGCGATCGCCACGTTCCGAACGAGCGGCTTCGCGTACTTCCTGGAGCAGGCCACCCGGCCGCAGACGATCGGCTACGGCCTGCTCGACTCACCCGCCGCTCTGGCAGCCTGGATGCTCGACCACGACACCGACTCCTACCACAAGATGTCCCGCGCCTTCGTCGACGGGCAGCCCACCGGCAACCTCACCCGGGACCACGTGCTCGACAACATCACGCTGTACTGGCTGACCGGCACCGGGGCCTCGGCGGCCCGCTCCTACTGGGAGAGCTACGGACCCGACGCGCCTGCGGCTGCCGCGGTCGGCCAGACACCCCCGGAGGTCTCGGTCCCGGTGGGTTTCACCACGTTCCCCGGCGAGATCTGGCGGACACCACGCACCTGGGCCGAGCAGAGCTACCCCACCCTCGCGTACTTCAACGAGGCCGACCGGGGCGGCCACTTCGCCGCCTGGGAAGAGCCCGACCTGTTCACGGCCGAGGTCCGCGCCGCCTTCCGTCCGCTGCGCGCCCCCCAGGTCCCCCAACCGCGTCGCTGATCACGGGCCCGGCGGCTCCGGGGTCGCCGGCGCCGTCCTCGGAGCCGCCCCGAGCGGCCCGTTCAGATTCCCCCCAGATGGCGAGGAGAGGTGCGAGAGCATGAGTGCAGTCGCGCAGGAGACGAGCCGGGCCGTCCGCCCGTTCCGGGTGGACGTGCCCGACGAGGCGCTCACCGAGATGCGCCGGCGCATCGCCGCGACGGTGTGGCCCGAGCGGGAGACGGTCCCCGACACGTCGCAGGGCGTGCCGCTGGCCACGATGCAGGAGCTCGCGCGGTACTGGGCCACCGACTACGACTGGCGGCGGTGCGAGACGCGGCTCAACGCCCTCCCGCAGTTCGTCACCGACATCGACGGGCTGGACATCCACTTCCTCCACGTCCGCTCGCCGCACGAGGAGGCGCTGCCGCTCGTCGTCAACCACGGCTGGCCCGGCTCGGTCATCGAGCAGCTGAAGATCATCGACCCGCTGGTGGACCCCACGGCGCACGGCGCGAGCGCATCCGACGCCTTCTCCGTGGTCATCCCGTCGATGCCGGGCTACGGCTTCTCCGGCAAGCCCACGAGCCCCGGCTGGGGGCCGGAGCGCATGGCCCGGGCCTGGGCGC
>NZ_JBJGYW010000035.1:0-50396 GCF_054050215.1 Geodermatophilus sp. SYSU D01186
GGGCCGAGTGAGCAGTTGTGGTCGCCGACCCGCGGAGACACGCCGCACCGAGCGACCACGACTGCTCACTCGGCCGGATCCACAGCGGACCCGGCTGTCCACGGATGCCGCCGGCGCCCACGCGCAGCCGGACGACGACCCGACCGTGGCCGGGTGGCCGACCACGAACTCCCGCCGACGTACACCCGCACCCAGGCCCGCGAGGCCGGGATGACCCGCGCGCAGCTCAGGGACGACGGCGTCCGGGTCTCGCGGGGCGCGTACGTCTCCCGGTCCGTCCGGCTGTCGGTGTACACCGCATCGACCGCCGTCCTGCCCCTGCTGCCGGCGGGTACGGCCGTGTCGGACCGCACGGCGGCAGCGCTGCTCGGTGCGCCGGTGCCGGCCGACTGGCCCCTCGAGGTGGTCGTGCCCGTGGGCTCGTACCGGCCCCGCCGCCGGCGACTGCGGGTGCACGTCCGCGACCTGGCGCCCGGAGACGTCATCCGCCACCTCGGACTGCCGGTCACCGGTGGGCCGCAGACGTGGCTCGATCTCGCCGCGGTCCTGCCGCCCGACCGGCTCGTCGCGGCGGGTGACGCCCTCTACCGGGCCGGGCACCTCGACGACGGGTCGCTGCGGCAGCGGCTCGAGCGCGCGGACGGGGTCCGTGGGGTCGTGCGGGCCCGGGAGTGGGCGCCGTTCCTGTCGCCCCTCGCGATGTCGCCCCCCGAGAGCCTCGTCCGCTGCTGGTTCATCGAGGCCGGCCTCCCACACCCTCTACCTCAGGTGGAGATCGAGGATCACTTCGGCCGGGTCGTCGCCCACGCGGACCTCGGCTGGCCGGAGTGGAAGGTCGCCGTCGAGTACGAGGGCCGGCTGCACGCCGAGCCGGCACGGTTCGGCAGCGACATCGACCGGTACTCGCTCATGGCCGCCGACGGCTGGCTCGTGGTCCGGTTCGGCGCGGTCCACCTGCGGCAGCGGGACGTGGTGGTGGCACGCGCCGCCCGCGCCCTGCGCAGCCGCGGCGCCCGGTGGTGAGTGCGAATGAGCAGTTGTGGTCGCCGACCCGCGACGACCCGCCGCGGCGGGCGACCACAACTGCTCACTCGGCGGCGCGAGGAGGCCGCAGCCCGCGGACGGGCGCGGGCGAGGCGCCGACGTCAGCGGCCGAGGACCTCGCGGAGCGCGGCCAGCACCAGGGCCACCGTGTCGGGCCGGGCGTTCTGGCCCATGAGGCCGATCCGCCAGACCGATGCCGCGTAGGCGCCGACGCCGCCGCCGATCTCCAGGTCGTAGCGCTCCAGCAGCTCCTTGCGCACCGCCGCGGAGTCCACGCCCTCGGGCACGCGGACGGTGGTCAGCTCGGGCAGCCGGTACCCCTCGGCGGCGAAGAGCTCCAGGCCCATCTCCTGCAGACCCGCGTGCAGCAGCCGGCCGGCCTCGGCGTGCCGGGCGTGGACGGCATCCAGCCCCTCCTCGAGGATGCGGCCCAGGCCGGCGTGCAGCGACACGACCATGCCGGTCGGCGCGGTGTGGTGGTAGGTGCGCCCGCCGGAGCCGGCCGCCTCCCCCGCGTAGCCGCCGAGCATGCCGAGGTCGAGGTACCAGCTGCGCGGCTTCTCGATGCGCCGCTCCCAGGCGCGGTCGTTGATGGTGAACGGGGCCAGGCCCGGCGCGACGCCCAGGCACTTCTGCGAGCCGGAGTAGGCGAGGTCGACGCCCCACTCGTCCAGCTGCACGGGGATGCCGCCCAGCGACGTGACGCAGTCGGCCAGCAGCAGCGCGTCACCCTTGCCCGCGGCCAGGGGCGCCAGGTCCGAGCGCACCCCGGTGGAGGTCTCGGCGTGGACGGCGGCGATCAGCTTCGGCGACGGGTGGGCGGCCAGCACCCGGTCGACGTCGACCGGCTGCCCCCACTCGTGGTCCACCCGCACCACCTCGGCGCCGCACCGCGCGGCGACGTCGACCATCCGCTCGCCGAACAGGCCGTTGACCGCCACGACGACGACGTCGCCGGGGCCCACGGTGTTGACGAACGAGGCCTCCATGCCCGCCGACCCGGTCGCCGACAGCGGCAGGGTCCGCCGGTTCGTCGTCCCGAAGACCTGCCGCAGCCGGTCGGAGGTCTCGTCGAGGATGCCCAGGAAGACCGGGTCGAGGTGCCCCAGCAACGGCTGGGCCAGGGCGACCGTCGCCTCCGGGTACGGGTTGGAGGGGCCGGGACCGAGCAGGGTGCGGGCACGCAGCGGCATGCCCGCAACCTACCGGCGGGCCGTGACCTGCGTTACGGCCGGATGGCGACCCCGGTCGACGTCGGCCCCGGGGCACCCGGCTCGGCGGGCAGCGCCGACTCCTCCGGCACGGCGTCGATGCCGGCCTCCTTGCGCTGCGCCTCGGTGATCGGCGTCGGCGCGCCGGTGAGCGGGTCGAACCCGGCACCGGTCTTCGGGAAGGCGATCACCTCGCGGATCGAGTCGACGCCGGCCAGCAGCGCGGTCAGCCGGTCCCAGCCGAGCGCGGCCCCGGCGTGCGGCGGCGGGCCGTAGGCGAAGGCCTCGAGGAAGAAGCCGAAGCGCTCGCGGGCCTCCTCGCGGGACATGCCGAGGGTCTCGAACACCCGCTCCTGCAGCTCGGCGTCGTGGATACGCACCGACCCGCTGGCCAGCTCGTTGCCGTTGACCACCAGGTCGTAGGCGTCGGACAGCGCGTTCGCCTTGTCCTCGGCGAACCGCTCCCGCCACTCCGGCGTGGGCGAGGTGAACGGGTGGTGCATGAACGTCCACTCGCCGTCCTCGGTCTCCTCGAACATCGGGAAGTCGACGACGAACAGGAACGACCAGGAGCCCGGCTCGATGAGCTCCAGCCGGCGGGCGATCTCGTTGCGGGCCGCACCCAGCAGCTCCTGCGAGGGGCGGCGGGCGCCGGCGGCGAAGAAGACGCAGTCCCCGGGCTGCGCGCCCACGGCCGCCACGAGGCCCTCGCGCTCGGCGTCGGAGATGTTCTTGGCCACCGGGCCGCCGAGGGTGCCGTCCTCGGCGATGGTCACGTAGGCGAGCCCACGGGCACCGCGGGACTTCGCCCAGTCCTGCCAGGCGTCGAACGCCCGCCGCGGCTGCGACCCGCCACCGGGCATGACCACGGCTCCCACGTACGGCGCCTGGAAGACGCGGAACGGCGTCTGCGCGAAGTACGACGTCAACTCGGTGAGCTCGATGTCGAACCGCAGGTCGGGCTTGTCCGAGCCGAACCGGTCCATCGCCTCGCGGTAGCTCATCCGCGGGATCTCCGGCACCTCGTAGCCGGCCAGCTCCCGCCACAGCGCCCGGACGACGTCCTCGGCGACGGCCAGGACGTCGTCGCGCTCGACGAAGCTCATCTCGAAGTCCAGCTGGGTGAACTCCGGCTGCCGGTCGGCGCGGAAGTCCTCGTCCCGGAAGCAGCGGGCGATCTGGTAGTAGCGCTCCAGACCGCCGATCATCAGCAGCTGCTTGAACAGCTGCGGCGACTGCGGCAGCGCGTACCAGTTGCCCGGCTGCAGCCGCACCGGGACGACGAAGTCGCGCGCCCCCTCCGGCGTCGAGCGGGTGAGGTTGGGCGTCTCGACCTCGACGAAGCCGTGCTGCGCCATGACGCCGCGGGCGATCCGGCTGATCTCGCTGCGCAGCCGGATGGTGCGGGCCGGGCCCTGGCGCCGCAGGTCCAGGTAGCGGTACCGGTAACGGACGTCGTCGGACGCCGCCTGGTCGGTCTCGATCGGGAACGGCAGCGGCGCGGACGCCGACAGCACCCGCAGCTCGGCCGCGGCCACCTCGATCTCGCCGGTGGGCAGCTCCGGGTTCTCGTTGCCCTCCGGCCGCCGGCGCACCTCACCGGTCACCAGCACGCAGAACTCGTTGCGGAGGGCGTGCGCCTCCTCCTCGCGGACGACGACCTGCACGTAGCCGGAGGCGTCCCGCAGGTCGACGAAGACGACGCCGCCGTGGTCGCGGCGGCGGGCGACCCAGCCGGCGAGGGTGACGGTGGAACCGGCGTCGGACGCGCGCAGCGTGCCGGCGTCGTGGGTGCGGAGCACTGGAGAGCCTTTCGGGGAGTCGTCGTCACCAGCGGCCGTGGACGTGGGCGCGGATGCGCTCGTCGTAGAGCCGCTCGAGGTCGGTGAGGTCGGAGTCTGTCAGCGGGGGCAGGTCGGCCGCCTCCGCGTTGCTGCGTGCCTGCGCGACGGTGCGCGCGCCCGGGATCACCGACGTGACGCCCGGCTGCTGGACGACCCAGCGCAGGGCGACGGCGCTGGGCACCCGGTCGCCGCAGATCTCGACGAACTCGCGGGCGGCGGCGACGCCGACCTCGTAGGGCACCCCGGCGAAGGTCTCCCCCACGTCGAAGGCCTCGCCGTGCCGGTTGAAGTTCCGGTGGTCGTCGGGCGCGAACGTCGTCGACTCGGTGAACCGGCCCGACAGCAGGCCGCTGGCCAGCGGGACCCGGGCCAGGATGCCGACCTGCGCCTTGGCCGCGGCCGGCAGCAGCTCCTCCAGCGGCTTGCGCCGGAAGACGTTGAGGATCACCTGGACGGTCGCGACGCCGGGGTGCTCCAGCGCGGTCAGCCCCTCGGCGACGGTCTCCACGGACACGCCGTAGGCGGCGATCGACCCGTCGGCCACGAAGCCGTCGAGGGTGTCGTAGACCCGCTGGTCGGAGTAGACCGCGGTCGGCGGGCAGTGCAGCTGCACCAGGTCGAGGGTCTCCACGCCGAGGTTGCGCCGCGACCGGTCGACCCAGGCGCGCAGGTTCTCGGGGGTGTACGTGGCGGCCTCGAACGGGTCCGCGCGGCGGCCGGCCTTGGTGGCGACGAACGGCCGCTCCGAGCGGGCGACCAGCGCCCGGCGGATCCGCTCCTCCGAGCGCCCGTCGCCGTAGACGTCGGCGGTGTCGAGCAGCGTGACCCCCGCGTCGAGCGCGGCGTCGAGGACGTCGGCGGCGGTGTCGTCATCGACGTCCCCCCAGTCACCGCCCAGCTGCCAGGTGCCCAGGCCGACGACGCTGACGTCGGCCCCCGTCCGGCCCAGCGGCCGCTGTTCCATGCTCATCGGTCCACACTCGCACGCAGCCGCTCGAACAGCTCGGCCACCGGGACGGCGGTCTGCTCGCCGGTGCGCAGGTCCTTGAGCTGGCCCACGCCGTCGGCGAGGTCGCGCTCCCCGATGACGACCGCGTGCGAGGCGCCCGACCGGTCGGCGGCCTTCATCGCGCCCTTGAGCCCGCGGTCGCCGTAGACGGTGTCCGCGGAGACGCCCGCGCCCCGCAGCTGCCCGACCAGCCGCACCGCGAGCCGCTTGGCCTCCGCGCCGAGGGGGACGACGAACGCCTGCACCCCCGGGGCGGCGCCGATGTCCAGGCCCTCGGCCTCCACCGCGAGCAGCGTCCGGTCCACGCCGACGGCGTAGCCGATGCCCGAGACGTCGGGACCGCCGAGCGCCGCCGACAGCCCGTCGTAGCGCCCGCCGCCGCCGATCGCCGACTGCGCGCCGAGGCCGTTGTGCACGAACTCGAAGGTGGTCTTCGTGTAGTAGTCCAGCCCGCGCACCAGCTTGGGGGCCTCGGTCCAGGTGACGCCGAGGTCGGTCAGGTGCTGGCGGACGGCGTCGTAGTGCGCCCTGGTCGAGTCCGAGAGGTGGTCGACCATCAGCGGGGCGTCGTCGAGCTGCGCCTGCACCTCGGGCCGCTTGTCGTCGAGCACCCGCAGCGGGTTGATCTCCGCCCGGCGGCGGGTGTCGTCGTCCAGGTCCAGCTTGTCCAGGTAGGCCACCAGCAGCTCGCGGTACTGGGGCCGGCAGGTCGCGTCGCCCAGCGAGGTCAGCAGCAGCTCGAAGTCGGTCAGCCCGAGGTCGCGGAAGCCCTGCACGCCGAGCGCCACCACCTCGGCGTCCAGCGCCGGGTCGTCGGTGCCGAGGGCCTCCATGTCCACCTGGGTGAAGTGCCGGTAGCGGCCGGCCTGCGGGCGCTCGTAGCGGAACGCCGAGCCGACGGTCCACAGCTTCACCGGCAGCGCGCCGGTGTGCAGGCGGTGCTCGATGAACGCCCGCATGAGCCCGGCGGTCAGCTCGGGGCGCAGGGTCAGGGAGCGGCCGCCGCGGTCCTCGAAGGTGTACATCTCCTTGGTCACGACGTCGGTGGACTCACCGACCCCGCGGGAGAAGACGGCGGTCTCCTCGAACACCGGCGTCTCGACGTAGCCGTAACCGGCCCGCCGCAGCGGCGCGGTCAGCGTGTCGCGGACGGCGAGGAAGCGCGCCGACTCCGGCGGCAGGGTGTCGAACGTCCCCTTCGGCGCGGTCAGCCCGCTCACAGGCCCCGGCCCTTCGGTGCCGGCCCCACGCCTGCGGCAGGCTCGGCCAGGTACGGGTTGGTGGCCCGCTCCCGGCCGATCGTCGTCGCCGGGCCGTGGCCGGGCAGCACCACCGTCGCGTCGTCCAGGGGCAGGACGACGTCGCGCAGGGAGCCCAGCATCGCCTCCCACGACCCGCCGGGCAGGTCGACCCGGCCCACCGAGCCGGCGAACAGGACGTCGCCGGCCAGCAGGCCCGGGGCCTCGCCCAGGTCCAGGGAGAACACCACCGAGCCCCGGGTGTGGCCCGGCGCGTGGCGGACGGTCAGCTCCACCCCGGCCAGGGACAGGACCGCGCCGTCGTCCAGGGGCAGCACGTCGGCGGGGTCGGGCAGCCGGACGCCGCTGATCAGCGGGGCCAGCTGCGGCCCGTGCCAGGCGATCGGGTCGGCGAGCATCCCGCTGTCCTCGGGGTGCAGGTAGGCCGGGATGTCGTAGCCGTCGCAGACCGGCAGCACGGAGAAGGTGTGGTCGAGGTGGCCGTGGGTGAGGACGACGGCGACCGGCTTGAGGCCGTCGTCGGCCAGCATGCGGGCCAGCGGCTCGACGGCGTCCATGCCGGGGTCGACCACCACGCACTCCTGCCGGGGCCCGGAGGCGACCGCGTAGCAGTTGGTGCCGAACGCGCCGGCCGGGAACGAGCGGATGAGCACCCGTGCAGGTTACGCGGGGCCCGCGCGGCGCTCCGTCGCTTCCCGGTGCCAGGGATCGCCCAGGAACGCCGCCTAGACTCGCGGATCGACCAGCGGTGCGTGGGCGCGCGCGGCCGAGCCCCCGCGCCCCGCCGCAGCACCCGTTCCGAGGAGTCCGACCCGTGCCGAGCAACAAGCAGCGGCGGCAGGCCGCCCAGCGGCGGCTGCAGCGCCAACTCGAGCGTCGCGCCGAGCTGGCCCGCAGGCGCCGCCGCAACCTGCTGATCGGGGTGACCACGGTCGCCGTGCTGCTGGTGCTCGGCGCCATCTGGCTGATCACCGGGATCAGCGGCGACGACAGCGACGACGCCGCCGCCGACCCGACGACGGCCGCCCCCACCAGCAGCGCCGCGGCCGCCACGACGAACCCCGACGGCACCGTGAGCTGCACCTACGCCCCGGACGACTCGGGCAACACCAACCTCGTCGACGTCGGCACCCCGCCCACCCCTGAAGCCACCCCGACCCAGGGCACCGGCACCCTCATGATGACCACCTCGCAGGGCGACCTCACCCTCACCCTGGACCGCGCCAAGGCCCCGTGCGCCGCGGCCAGCTTCAGCTACCTGGCGCAGCAGAAGTTCTTCGACGGCAGCCCGTGCCACCGCATGGTCAACGGCGACGCGTTCGGGGTCCTGCAGTGCGGTGACCCGTCCGGCACCGGCCAGGGCGGCCCGACCTACCGGTTCGCCGAGGAGGTCACGCCGGAGACGACCTACCCCCGCGGCACGATCGCCATGGCCAACAGCGGCACCCCCGGCTCGACCGGCAGCCAGTTCTTCCTCGTGTTCACCGACTCGCAGCTGTCCCCCGACTACACCGTCGTGGGCACCGTCGACGAGGCCGGCCTCGCCGTCCTCGACCAGATCGCGGCCGCGGGCAACGACGGCTCGATGGAGCCCAGCCCCGGCGGCGGCGCCCCGAACGTCCCGGTGACCATCGAGTCGATGACCGTGGTCGCGTGACCGCTCGGCTGCGCGCCGCAGGCGCCCTGGCCTGTGCGCTGGTGGCACTGGCCGGCTGCTCCGGCGACGACTCCGGCGGGGCGTCGTCGGGCGGCTTCGGCTCCGGTGGCGGCTCGGGCGGGTCGGCGTCCGCCTCCGGGACGACGACCTGCGACTGGGGCGCCGGCTCCACGGCCAACCCCTACCTGATCGAGGTCGACACCCCGCCGGAGGAGGTCCCCGCCGAGGGCACCACCGACCTGGTCGTCACCACCAACCTGGGCGAGCTGCGGCTCACCCTCGACCAGTCGGCGACGCCGTGCGCGGCGGCCAGCCTGGCGCACCTCGCGCAGACCGGGTTCTTCGACGACTCCCCCTGCCACCGGGAGGTCGACAGCCCCGGCCTGAAGGTGCTCCAGTGCGGCGACCCGACCGGAACCGGCGCGGGCGGCCCCACCTACACCTCCCCCACCGAGGTCACGGGAGAGGAGACCTACCCGCGCGGCACCGTCGCGATGGCCAACAGCGGGCAGGGCGTCGACGGCAGCCAGTTCTTCCTCGTGTGGGGCGACAGCCAACTCTCCCCCAACTACACCGTCGTCGGCACCGTGGACGACGCCGGCCTGGCGGTGCTCGACGTCGTGGCGGCCAACGGCAACGACGGCTCGATGGACCCCAGTCCGGGCGGCGGCGCCCCCCGCGTGCCGGTCACCATCGAGTCGGTCAGCGTGGCGTGAACCGCGTCCGCGGGCCGGTCGCCGTCCTGACCTCGGCGCTGGTCGCCGGGTGCACCGGCACCGTTCCGGGCTCCGGGTCCCCGGCGCCGGAGCCGGTCACGCTCGACGACACCCGGGTGGCCGCCTACTCCGCGGGCCAGCCGCACCTCACCGGCCCGGTCGACTACGCGGAGGACCCACCGGTCGGCGGCCCGCACGCGGCCGCCTGGGCCGACTGCACCGGCAGCGTCTACGCCGCCGCCGTCCCTCCGGAGAACGCCGTGCACGCCCTCGAGCACGGCGCGGTGTGGATCACCTACGACCCGGCGGTGGCCGGCGCCGACGACGTCTCGACCCTCACCGCGCTGGTGCGGGGCACGTACGGGCTGATGCTGTCCCCCTACCCGGGCCTGGGGACGACGGTGTCGCTGCAGGCCTGGAACCACGCCCTGCGCCTGGACGACGTCGACGACCCGCGCCTGGCGGAGTTCGCCGCCCTGCTCGCGGGCAACCCGGAGACCACGCCGGAGCCCGGGGCGCCGTGCGAGAACCCCGCCTTCCTCGCGGAGTCCGGCACCGCCTGACCTCCCGCTGCCCGCCCTCCGCGGGGACCCGCCGCGTGGCGGACGTGTCCTCCAGGGAGCTCGTGCTCTGCCCACCACGATGGGCAGAGCACGAGCTTCCGCAGGGGGGGGTGTCCCCGGTCGGCCCCCGGCGCTCCCGCCGACGTCCGCCCTGTCAGGCAGTGACGCGCTCGACGTCGAAGACGCCGTCGACGTTGCGCACCGTCTGCAGCACCGCGCCCAGGTGCGCCGGGTCGGCCAGCTCGAAGGTGAACCGGCTGACCGCCACCCGGTCGCGGCTGGTCTGCACCGACGCCGACAGGATGTTGACCCGCTCGTCGGCCAGCGCCTTGGTCACGTCGGAGAGCAGCCGGTGCCGGTCGAGTGCCTCGACCTGGATGGCGACGAGGAACACCGAGCCGGGCTGGCTGGCCCACTCGACCTCGACCAGACGTTCAGGCTTGCGCTTGAGGTCCTCGGCGTTGGTGCAGTCGGTGCGGTGCACGCTCACGCCGCCGCCGCGGGTGACGAAGCCCAGGACGTCGTCCCCCGGGACCGGGGTGCAGCACTTGGCCAGCTTCGCCCAGACGTCGCTCATGCCGTGGACGACGATGCCCGGGTCCCCGCCGGCCGGACGCCGGTGCGCCGGACGGCGCATCGGGATGGTCGTCTCGGCGATGTCCTCGACGGCGCCCTCGGTCCCGCCCAGGGCGGCGATCAGCTTCTCCACGATGGAGGAGGCGGAGATCTGGTTCTCCCCCACCGCCGCGTACAGCGCGGTGACGTCGGCGTAGCGGAGGTCCTTGGCCAGGGTGGACAGCGCGTCCCCGCCCATCAGCCGCTGCAGCGGGAGCCCGGCCTTGCGCATCGCCCGGGTCAGCGCGTCCTTGCCCGCCTCGACGGCGTCCTCGCGGCGCTCCTTGGTGAACCACTGCCGGATCTTGGTGCGCGCGCGGGAGGAGCCGACGAAGGACAGCCAGTCCTTCGACGGACCTGCCGTCGGCGACTTGGACGTGAAGATCTCCACGACGTCGCCGTTGGTCAGCTTGCTGTCCAACGACACCAGCGCGCCGTTGACGCGGGCGCCGATGCAGCGGTGCCCCACCTCGGTGTGCACCGCGTAGGCGAAGTCGACCGG
The DNA here is from genome assembly GCF_054050215.1 of Geodermatophilus sp. SYSU D01186. NCBI lineage: Bacteria > Bacillati > Actinomycetota > Actinomycetes > Geodermatophilales > Geodermatophilaceae > Geodermatophilus > Geodermatophilus sp. SYSU D01186. The sequence continues at coordinate 10,421 of NZ_JBJGYW010000035.1, forward strand.
GGTGGAGTCGCCGGGCAGGCTCACCACGTCGCCCTTGGGCGTGAAGACGAAGACCTCCTGCGGACCGAGGTCGTAGCGCAGCGTCTCCAGGAACTCGCCGGGCTCCTGCGCCTCTCGCTGCCAGTCCAGCAACTGGCGCAGCCACAGCATGTCGTCCGGCGACCCGGCCTTGCTGGCGCCGAACTCGCCCGGCACCGGCCGGCCGCCGGCCTTCGCCTTCTCCTTGTACTTCCAGTGCGCGGCGATGCCGTACTCGGCGGTGCGGTGCATGTCGTGGGTGCGGATCTGCAGCTCCACCGGCTTGCCCTGCGGGCCGATCACCGTCGTGTGCAGCGACTGGTACATGTTGAACTTCGGCATCGCGATGAAGTCCTTGAACCGGCCGGGCACCGGCTGCCAGTGCGCGTGCATGATGCCCAGCGCCGCGTAGCAGTCGCGCACCGAGTCGACCAGGATCCGGATGCCGACGAGGTCCCAGATGTCGGCGAAGTCGCGGCCGCGGACGATCATCTTCTGGTAGATCGAGTAGTAGTGCTTGGGCCGGCCGGTGACGACCGCCTCGATCTTCGCGGCCTTGAGCTGCTCGGTCACCGCGGAGGTGACCTCGGCCAGGTAGGTGTCGCGCGAGGGCGCGCGCTCGGCGACCAGCCGCACGATCTCGTCGTAGCGCTTCGGGTACAGCGTCGCGAACGCGAGGTCCTCGAGCTCCCACTTGATCGTGTTCATGCCCAGCCGGTGGGCCAGCGGCGCGAGGATCTCCAGGGTCTCGCGCGCCTTCTTCTCCTGCTTCTCCGGCGGGAGGAAGCGCAGCGTGCGCATGTTGTGCAGCCGGTCGGCCAGCTTGATGACCAGCACCCGTGGATCGCGGGCCATCGCGACGATCATCTTGCGGATCGTCTCGGCCTGGGCGGCGTCGCCCAGCTTCACCCGGTCGATCTTGGTGACGCCGTCGACCAGGTGGGCGACCTCGGGGCCGAAGGCCTCGGTGATCGACTCCAGGGTCTGGCCGGTGTCCTCCACCGTGTCGTGCAGCAGCGCCGCGACCAGGGTGGTGGTGTCCATGCCCAGCCCGGCGAGCACCGTGGCGACCGCCAGCGGGTGGGTGATGTACGGGTCGCCGCTCTTGCGCTTCTGCGACGCGTGCGCACTCTCGGCGACGTCGTAGGCGCGCTGGAGCAGGGCGAGGTCGGCCTTCGGGTGGCTCTGGCGGTGCAGCGCGGCCAGCGGCTCCAGCACGGGCCGGACGAGGCCGCTGCGCTGCCCGGCCACGATCCGGCGGGCCAGCCGGTCGCGGACCCGCCGCTTCGGTACACCCGCCGGCTCGTTCTCACCCGGCGGCTCGGACCCCACGTCGTCGGGACGGCGGACCGCGGGGCGGCTGGGCAGCGGCGGGCGCTGGCCCGTGCCCGGCGGCGACTCGCTGCCCGTGCCCGCGGGGAGCGCCGGGGCGTCAGCCCGCGGAGCAGCCACGTTGGTGGCGGCGTCGGGGCCCATGGCGACTCCTGCAGGCCGTAGGGAGGAACGACCCTCACCATGCTAGTCGGACGGCGTGTCGCTGCGTCCCCGACGGGCGGCGGGCTCCCTCTCAGGTGGTCCAGAGGGCGTGCACGGTGTGGGGCGCCAGCCGCTGCCGACCGCCGAGCGCGGCCAGCTCCACGACCACCGAGATCGCCGTCACCACGCCGCCGAGCCGCTCGACGAGGGCGACGGCCGCGTCCAGGGTGCCCCCGGTGGCCAGCACGTCGTCGACGACCAGGACCCGCTGGCCCGGCCGGATGGAGTCGGCGTGCAGCTCCAGCGTCGCCGTGCCGTACTCCAGCTCGTAGTCCGCGGCGATCCGCTCCCGCGGCAGCTTGCCCGCCTTGCGGACCGGCACCACGCCGACGCCCGCGTCCAGGGCGACGGCCGCGGCCAGCAGGAAGCCACGGGCCTCCACGCCGACGACGACGTCGAAGCCCGGCCCGTCGTCCCCGTCGCCGAGCGCGGCGGCGCGGGGGTCGGACAGCTGCGGCGCGGCCAGGCCGTCGACCATCCGCCGGAAGGCGGCACCGTCGGCGAACACCGGCGTGAGGTCGCGGAAGACCACACCCGGCTCGGGGTGGTCGGGCACGTCCACGGTGAGACCGGCGATCAGCTCGTCGAGGGGCACCACCGCGGCCTCGTCGACCGGCTCGGCGCTCATCGCCGCTTCTTCCCCCCGGCCGGGCGGCCCGGGCGCTGCGGCCGGGCACCCGGCCGCGGCGCGGTCGCGCCGCCGGTGCGCGGCTCGGGCCGCACCGACGCCGGCGACTCCACCACCACGTCGGCCTGCGCCGGCCCGAGGTCCTCCTCGCGCTCGGCGAGGGCGACGCCGCCGGACCGGCGGGCCGCACCGGCCGCGCGCCGGGCGCTGGCCACGGGCGCCGCACCCTGCTCGGTGCGGGCACCGCCGTCGCGGCCCTGCGAGGCCCGCCGGGCCTGCACCCGCTTGCGCAGCGCCTGCACCTCGGGCTCGCGGGCCTTGAGGTCGGCCACGATCGGGGTCGCCAGGAAGATCGAGGAGTAGGTGCCGGCGGCCAGACCGACGAACAGGACCAGCGCGAGGTCCTTGAGCGTGCCGACCCCGAGCAGCCCGGCGCCGACGAACAGCAGGCCGGCCACCGGCAGCAGCGCGATCACCGAGGTGTTGATCGACCGCATGAGGGTCTGGTTGACCGCCAGGTTGGCGGCCTCGCCCCAGGTCATCCGCGCGCTGCGGACGACGTCCTTGGTGTTCTCGTCGACCTTGTCGAAGACGACGACGGTGTCGTAGAGGGAGAACCCGAGGATGGTCAGGAACCCGATGACCGTCGACGGCGTGACCTCGAACCCGACCAGGGCGTAGACGCCCGCGGTGACCACGATGTCGTGGACCAGGGCGGCCATGGCACCGATCGCCATCTTCGGCTGGAACCGGACCGCGAGGAACAGGGTCACGGCGACCAGGAAGACGATCAGGGCGAACACGGCCTGGTCGGTGATGTCCCGGCCCCACTCGGCGCTGACCGACTCCGGGCTCACCTGGCTGGCGTCGATGCCGGCGGCGTCGGCCACCGCGTCGACGACCGCGCGCTCCTCGTCGTTGTCCAGCGCGCCCGTGCGCAGCAGCACGGTGTTCCCGCCGACGACCTGGGCGCTGGCGACGTCGGCCCCGGCGTCCCCGGCCGCCTCGCGGACCTGCTCCAGCTGCTGCTCGGTGCCCGGGAGCCGGAAGCTGTTGCCGCCGGCGAAGTCGATGCCGAAGTTGAAGCCGCGGAAGACGATCGCCAGCAGGCACAGCAGCACGACGACCGCGGTGATGCGGTAGATGAGCCGGCTGCGGCCGACGACGTCGAGCCCCGCCTCACCGTTGTAGAGGCGGTGTGCCAGCGACGCCCGGCGGGCGGGACGGCGGGGGCCGCGCTCGCCCTCGTGCGGCAGGCCGGCCTCGTCGAGGGCGGCGTCGTCCGCTGCCGCCGCGGCGTCGGCCGCAGCACGGGAGGCGTCCCGCGCCTCGTCGGCGTCGGTGCCCACCGGCAGCTCGTCGTCGCGGCCGGTCATGAGTCGCTCCTGTCCTGCGCGGTGGCGCTCGCCCCGCTGGTGGCGGCCACCAGCTGCCGGTCCCCGGCGGGCCGCCGGCCGGCGGGTCGCCCGGGCCGGTCGAGGTTGCTGCCGAGGCCGGAGAAGCGGCTGCTGCCGAAGCTCTTGAAGCGGGCCAGCACCGCCATCAGCGGGTGGGTGAAGAGGAAGACGACGACCAGGTCGAGCACCGTGGACATGCCCAGGGTGAACGCGAAGCCCTTCACGTCGCCGATGGCCAGCACGTAGAGGATCGCGGCGGCCAGGAAGCTGACGGCGTCGGCCGACAGGATCGTCCGGCGGGCACGGACCCAGGCGCGGGGCACCGCGGACCGCAGGGTGCGGCCCTCCCGGATCTCGTCCTTGAGGCGTTCGAAGTAGACGACGAACGAGTCCGCCGTGATGCCGATCGAGACGATGAACCCGGCGATGCCGGCCAGGCTCAGCGTGAACCCGATCTGCCGGCCCAGCAGGACCAGCACGCCGTAGACGACCACCGCCGACAGCACGAGGCTGGCGATCATGACCAGGCCCAGCAGCCGGTAGTAGAGCAGCGCGTACACGAAGACCAGCGCGATGCCGATCGCCCCGGCGATGAGGCCGGCCCGCAGCTGCTCGGCGCCGAGCTCGGTGGAGATGGACTGCGCGGTGGCCTGCTCGAAGGTCAGCGGCAGCGCCCCGTAGCGCAACTGGTTGGCCAGCTGCTCGGCGCTGGTCTGGTCGAACTGGCCGGTGATCGTCGTCTGCCCGTTGATGGCGCCCTGGATGGTCGGGGCGGACACGACCCGGCCGTCGAGGGTGAAGGCGACGTTCTTGCCCACGTTGGCCGCGGTGTAGGTGGCCCAGGTCTCCTGGCCGGTGGCGTTGAAGTCCAGCAGGACGACCCACTCGCCGGTCGTCGACTGGGTGCCGGCGCTGGCGTCGACGATGTCGGTGCCCTCGAGGATGGCCGGGCCGAGGAGGTACTTGGTGGTGCCGTCCTCCGAACAGGCCGCGACGTGGTCCTCGGACCGGTCGACCGCGCCGGTCGACTCGCCCTCGCAGGTGAGGGTCGCGTACGCCGCCTGGGCCTGCTCCTGCGTGACCGGAGGGGCGTTCGGGTCCAGCGCCGGGTCCTCGACGGCGTCGCTCGGCGCGGCGTCGGTGGTCGGGACGGCAGGGTCGGCCGCCGCGTCCGTCGGGGTGGCCGCGTCGGTGGGCGCGGCCTCGTCGGTCGGCGTCGCGGCGTCGGTGGACTCCGCGCCCTCCTCCGCCGGGGCCGCCGCCTCCGGGCCGGCCACGACCGGGCGGAACCGCAGCTGCGCTGTCTGGCCGAGCTCGCGGGCCTGGTCGCCGTCGTCCCCGGGCACGGAGATGACGATGTTCGTGTCGCCCTCGGTGACCACCTCGGCCTCGGCGACACCGAGGCCGTTGACCCGCTGCTCGATGATCTGGCGGGCCAGCTCGAGGTCCTCGGGGTCCGGCGCCTGGCCGTCGGGGGTGCGAGCCGTGAGCGTGACCGTCGTCCCCCCGCGCAGGTCCAGACCGAGCTGGGGCGTGCGGGTGTCGCCGGTGAAGAAGACCAGGCCGTAGAGGACGGCCACGATCAGGAGGAAGGCGCCGAAGTACCGGCGCGCGGGGAGATGCCGTTGGGCCACGGGGCGCTCCGGCCTACTGGGCGCGGCCGGCCGGACCGCCGTCGGCCGGGCCGGTGGCGTCGTCCCCGGGCAGGACGGGGCCGTCGGTGGCGGTCGGGCCCGCGACGGCGGGCTTGCGGACCTCGAGGATCGCCTGCCGGGCGAAGGTGACGACGACCCCGGGCGCGATCTCCAGGTCCACGGTGGTGTCCCCGAGGGCGACGACCGTGCCGTGCAGACCGGCGGTGGTCATCACCGGCGTGCCCGGGGTCAGCGACTCCTGCATCGCCTGGGCCTGGGCCTGCACCCGCTTGCGCTGCCGGGCCGGCAGGACGATGAGCAGGACGAAGGCCAGGGCCAGGAGGACGAGCGGGAAGTACTGCTCCACGACTGATGTGCCTCTCTACCGCGCGGTGCTGGCGCGGTGGGTACGGTCCGGGACGGGACCGCTCGGGTGCGTCGGCTGCGGGGCACGCAGACCTCCGGGCACGGCGACCGGGCGGGACGCGCGCGGCCGCGGCCGGACGGGTTGCGCGCCAGCGCCCCGCAGTCTAGGCGTCGAAGAGCGTCTCTGACGACGATCCCGGGGCCTGTGGGTCTGTCGTGACCCGCCCGAGGGGGACGCCGCCCCGCGGGACCGGCTGGCCCAGGTGCTGCCAGGCGGCCTCGGTGGCCACCCGACCACGGGGCGTGCGAGCGAGCAGGCCGGCGCGGACGAGGAACGGCTCGCACACCTCCTCGACGGTGTGCGGCTCCTCCCCCACGGCGACCGCCAGCGTGGCGACGCCGACCGGGCCACCGCCGAAGCGCATGACCAGCGCCTCCAGGACGGCGCGGTCGAGCCGGTCCAGGCCGAGGTGGTCGACGTCGTAGAGGGCCAGCGCGGCCTGGGCGACGTCGCGGGTCACCCGCCCGTCGGCCCGGACCTCGGCGTAGTCGCGCACCCGGCGCAGCAGCCGGTTGGCGATCCGGGGCGTGCCGCGGGAGCGCCCGGCGATCTCCGCCGACCCCGCCTCGGTCAGCTCGACGCCGAGCAGCGAGGCGCTGCGGGCCAGCACCTGCTGCAGCTCGGCCGGCTCGTAGAACTCCATCTGCCCGACGAACCCGAACCGGTCGCGCAGGGGGCCGGTGAGCAGACCGGCCCGGGTGGTGGCCCCGACCAGGGTGAACGGGTTGATCTCCAGCGGGATGGCGGTCGCGCCGGGCCCCTTGCCGACGACGACGTCGACTCGGAAGTCCTCCATCGCCATGTAGAGCAGTTCCTCGGCCGGCCGGGCGATCCGGTGGATCTCGTCGATGAACAGGACGTCGCCGGGTGCGAGGTTGGACAGCATGGCCGCCAGGTCACCGGAGCGCTCGATGGCCGGCCCGCTGGTGATCTTCACCGACGTGCCGAGCTCGGAGCCGATGATCAGCGCCAGGCTGGTCTTGCCGAGCCCGGGCGGGCCGGACAGCAGCACGTGGTCCGGCGGCCGGCCGCGCCGCTTCGCGCCCTCCAGGACCAGGTCGAGCTGGCGGGCCACCTTGGGCTGGCCGATGAAGTCGGCCAGCGAGTGCGGCCGCAGCGCGGACTCGACGACCCGCTCCTCGTCACCGGCCTCCGCCGTCACCGGCTCGTACCGGCCGGCCCCCGCGTCTGCGGCCGACAGCGGCCGGTCGAACGGCCCGCTCACGGCCGGCCCAGCATCCGCAGCGCCTGGCGCAGCAGGACGGCGACCTCGACCGACCCGGTGGCCACGATCTGCTCATCGGCGATCGGCGCCAGCGCGGCGACGGCGCCGTCGGCCTCCTTGCTGGTCCAGCCCAGCCCCACGAGGGCGGAGGCGAGCTGGTCCCGCCACGGCGCGACCGGGGTGACCGGGGGCAGCCCGACGGCCGCCGGCCCGTCCAGCTGGGTGTCGGTCGTGGTGGCACCCAGCCGGTCGCGGAGCTCGAGGATCAGCCGCTCGGCGCCCTTCTTGCCGATGCCGGGCACCTGCATGAGCGCCTTGACGTCGGCCATCGAGACCGCGCGGCGCACCTCGCGCGGCGGGTGGATCGCCAGCACCGCCTGGGCCAGCCGCGGCCCCACGCCGTTGGCGGTCTGCAGCAGCTCGAACAGCTGCCGCTCGTCGTCGTCGGCGAAGCCGTAGAGGGTGAGGCTGTCCTCCCGGACCACCAGGCTGGTCGACAGCCGGGCGCTCTCCCCCACCTGCAGCCGGGCGATGGTGCCCGGCGTGCACTGCACCGCCAGGCCGATGCCGCCGACCTCGACCACGGCGCCGTCGGGCGAGACCGCCGCGACGCGGCCGCTCACACTGGCGATCACTGCGCTCCTCCCGTCGTGGCGGGGCCGCTCCCCTGACCGGTCACCGTGAGACCCCCGTCCACCGCGGCAGGGTCGTGGACCGCACCGGGGCGCCGATGCCACCGGCCAGCGCCGCCACCCGCAGCCGCTGCTGCGCCGGGCCCCGCCAGACGTGGCAGACGGCCAGGGCCAGCGCGTCGGCGGCGTCGGCGGGCTTCGGCGCGGACGCCAGGCCCAGCACGCGGGTGACCATCAGGGTGACCTGCTCCTTGTCGGCGCGGCCGCTGCCGGAGATCGCGGCCTTGACCTCGCTGGGGGTGTGCCAGGCGACGGGGCGGTCGGCCTGGGCCGCGGCCAGCGCGGCGACGCCGGCCGCCTGCGCCGTGCCCGTGGCGGTGCCCTTGTTGTTCTGGGTGAACACCCGCTCGATGGCCACGACGTCGGGCCGGTGCTCGCGCAGCAGCGCCGTCACCGCGGTGTGCAGCTCGAGCAGCCGCAGCTCGAGGTCGAGCTCAGCGGCGGTGCGGACGACGCCCACGCCGACCGCGACCGGCCGCGCGCCGGGCCGCCCGTCGACCACACCCCACCCGCACCGGGTGAGGCCCGGGTCGATGCCGAGCACCCGCATGGAGCCCCTCCTGCCGTTGACCGAACTGGTGTTCGACCCACGCTAACCGCCCCCACCGACGGGGAGCCAGGCAACACGCGGTCCAGCCGACGCCGATGGCGATCCGCGGCGCCGCCCGGGGTCCGGCCGGCGCAGCAGCGCGACCAGGTCGGCACGGGCGACCGCGCGGACCAGCGCGCCGGGACCCGCGCGGGACAGGGCGGGACCAGAGGGGACGACGAGTCGTCAGCCGACCCGCTCGAGGACCTCGTCGGAGACGTCGTAGTTGGCGTAGACGTTCTGCACGTCGTCGCAGTCCTCGAGGGCGTCGATGAGGCGGAAGACCTTGCCGGCCGCCTCCTCGTCGAGCTCGACGGTCACGCTCGGCACGAAGCCGGCCTCGGCGGAGTCGTAGTCGATGCCGGCGTCCTGCAGGGCGGTGCGGACGGCGACCAGGTCGGTGGGCTCGCTGACCACCTCGAACGAGTCGCCCTGGTCCCGGACCTCCTCGGCGCCGGCGTCGAGCACGGCCATGAGCACGGTGTCCTCGTCGACGGTGTCGGTCTTCGGCACCACCACGACGCCCTTGCGGGAGAAGAGGTAGGCGACCGAGCCCGGGTCGGCCATCGACCCGCCGTTGCGGGTCATGGCCGTGCGCACCTCCATCGCCGACCGGTTCTTGTTGTCGGTGAGGCACTCGACCAGGACGGCGACACCGCCGGCGGCGTAGCCCTCGTAGGTGATGCCCTGGTAGTCCACGCCGCCGGCCTCCAGGCCCGCACCGCGCTTGACCGCCCGGTCGATGTTGTCGTTGGGCACCGAGCTCTTCTTCGCCTTCTGGATGGCGTCGAACAGCGTCGGGTTGCCGGCGGGGTCACCGCCACCGGTGCGGGCGGCGACCTCGATGTTCTTGATCAGCTTGGCGAAGAGCTTGCCGCGCTTGGCGTCGATGCCGGCCTTCTTGTGCTTCGTCGTCGCCCACTTGGAATGGCCGCTCACGACATACCCCTCTCGTCCCCGGCGTCCGCGCCGGCCTGCTGGGCCAGGTGACGGCGGACGATGTCGACGAACAGCGCGTGCACCCGGCGGTCCCCGGTCAGTTCGGGGTGGAAGCTGGTGGCCACCAGGTTCCCCTGGCGGACCGCGACGATCCTACCGTCGGCCTCACCACCGACGACCCGCCCGAGCACCTGCACCCCCGGCCCGGCCTCCTCGACCCACGGCGCCCGGATGAACACCGCGTGCACCGGTCCTCCGGTCAGTCCCTCGAGGGCGACCTCGGACTCGAAGGAGTCCACCTGCCGGCCGAAGGCGTTGCGCCGCACGGTCACGTCGAGCCCGCCGACGGTCACCTGGTCGGGCGGGGCGTCGAGCAGCCGGTCGGCGAGCAGGATCATCCCGGCGCACGAGCCGTAGGCCGGCAGCCCGCCGGCGATGGCGGCGTGCAGCGGTTCGAGCAGCCCGAACCGGGCGGCCAGCTTGCCGATCGTCGTCGACTCGCCGCCGGGGAGGACCACGCCGTCGACGCCGGCCAGCTCCTCGGGACGGCGCACGGGCACCGCCTCCGCGCCGAGCGCGCGTGCTGCGGCCAGGTGCTCACGGACGTCGCCCTGCAGGGCCAGCACGCCGATGACGGGAACGCGGATCTCGGGCACGACCGCCCAGGCTACGGCCCGGCCGCCCGCGTCGAGCTCCAGGTCAGCAGCCGCTCCAGCGGCCCCCGTCCGAGCCGCAGCCGCCAGACCGCGGCGACCACCACGGCGGTCACGGTGAAGCGCACCCACACGTCCCAGCCCGGCTGGACGGGCAGGTCCAGCAGCCAGATGGCGACGATCTGCGCGGTGTAGACCGACAGGGCCATCGCCCCGACGGCGGCCAGCGGCCAGACCGGCCACGGGAGGACGTCGGCGAGGACGAGGCACAGGCCGATGACCGCGACGGCGACCCCGGCCGCGCCCACCACCTCGAACGGCGTCCCGCTGTGCGGCTCGGCCCCGGCGAACCAGGCCGGCTCCCAGGCGCCGTCCCGGCCGAAGCCCTGGGCCATGCCGGTGAAGGGGCGCTGCGCGTCCACCCACCGCGTGCTGAGCCAGCCGCCGCCGTAGCCGGCCACGGCCGCGAACGTCCCGCCGGCGACCAGCGCGGCCCGCACCCCGGCCGAGCGCAGGTCGCTGCGCCCGACGGCCAGGCCGACGAGCACGAACGCCCACCAGATCAGCGCCGGGTAGGTGCCGGTGACGGTCAGGGCGGCCAGCGCCGACCGCGACCGCTCCTGGGCGGTGACCCACTGGCCGGCCTCCAGCACGAGGAACGGCCCGGCCAGCGCGATGGCGCCGGCCAGGAGCAGCAGCCACCGGCGGGACCAGCGGAGGAAGGGCAGCGCCAGGACGAACAGCACCGCGTAGACGCCGAGGATGACCGCGACGAACGTGCCGAGGACCTCCAGCACGCCGCCGATCGCGAAGACCCAGGCCGCGCGCACCAGGATGCGCGTGCGGGCCCGGGCGAGCTCCCGGCCGGAGGCCGGGGAGACGCCGCCGGACAGCAGCGCGATCGACACCCCGGCGAGCGTGGCGAACAGCACCGAGGACCGGCCCTCCACCACCGACGGCCACGTGGACGGCGCCCAGCCGAGGTCCCCGGTGATCCCGAGGTGCGCCCCGAACATGCCCAGGACGGCGAGCCCGCGGGCGAGGTCCAGGCCGGCGATGCGGCCGGGCGGGCCCGGGAGCCGGCGGACCCGCCCTGGCCGGTCGTCGACGCGCGCGGACTCCACCGTCACGGCGCGAGAGTAGGGCCCCGGAGCTGCTCCGGGGCGGCGCTCACCAGCCGCGAGTGGCGTACCGCTCGCCCTCGGGCAGGGTGGCGACGTTGATGCCGACCATGGCCTCGCCGAGCCCGCGGGAGACCTTGGCGATGACCGCCGGGTCGTCGAAGAACGTGGTGGCCTGCACGATCGCCGCGGCCCGCTGCGCCGGGTCGCCGGACTTGAAGATGCCCGAGCCGACGAACACCCCCTCGGCACCCAGCTGCATCATCATCGCGGCGTCGGCGGGGGTGGCGATGCCGCCGGCGGTGAACAGCACGACCGGCAGCTTGCCCAGGCGGGCCACCTCGGCGACGAGGGGGTACGGGGCGCGCAGCTCCTTGGCGGCGACGAACAGCTCGGTCTCGTCGAGGGTGCCCAGACGGCGGATGCCGGCCCGGATGGCCCGCATGTGCCGCACCGCCTCGACGACGTTGCCGGTGCCGGCCTCGCCCTTGGAGCGGATCATCGCCGCGCCCTCGGCGATCCGGCGCAGCGCCTCGCCGAGCTCGGTGGCGCCGCAGACGAACGGCACGGTGAACTCGCTCTTGGCGATGTGGTGGGCCTCGTCGGCCGGGGTGAGCACCTCCGACTCGTCGATGTAGTCGACCCCGAGGCTCTGCAGCACCTGGGCCTCGACGAAGTGCCCGATCCGCGCCTTGGCCATCACCGGGATGGAGACGGCGTCGATGATCCCGGCGATCATGTCCGGGTCGCTCATCCGCGCGATCCCGCCCTGGGCACGGATGTCGGCCGGCACCCGCTCGAGTGCCATGACGGCGACCGCCCCGGCGTCCTCGGCGATGCGGGCCTGCTCGGGGGTGACCACGTCCATGATCACGCCGCCCTTGAGCTGCTCGGCCATGCCGCGCTTGACGCCCTCGGTGCCGGTGCCGGCCTCGGGACCTGCGGTACGGGGGTCGGTCACGCTGTGCTCTGCCACGGGATGCTGCCTCAAGACTCGACGGGAGTGTGCGCAGCGATGCTACGGCCCTCAGGACCGCGGCCGGCCGCCCCCGGATGCGCTGCTGGTGACCTCGCGCAGGCCGTCCTCGATGTCGAAGAAGCGGGGCAGCGGGCGGGAGGCGTGCAACCGCAGCAGCCCGGTCAGCCGCCGGGTGCGCAGCAGGTGGGTGTCGCGGACCGCGTCGTTGTAGAACCGCCGCGCCAGCCCGATGCGGGTGGCGGTGCCCTCGAGGTCGGCGCGCAGCGCGGCGGGCACGCCGGGCAGGTCGGCCGGCAGCTCGCGCAGCTCGCGGCCCAGCGCGTTCTCGGCGAGCTCGCGGTCCCCGGCAGGCACGTTGCGCGCCCCGGCCGCGGCCGCGGCCAGCCGGGCGGCCCGCTCCTCCCCCACCGCGGCGGGGTGCTCCCGGGCCAGCTCCGCGGCCAGTCCCGCCCGCCGCCGCAACTGGGTGTCGAGGGCGGTCCAGGCGCGGTCGGCGCGCGTCTCCAGGCGGCGCAGCCGGGTCAGCGTCCAGCCCGCCCAGACCGCCAGCAGCACGAGGACCGCCGCGACCGCGCACAGCAGCCAGACGTCGGGGGTCACGACGGGGAAGGCTATCGCTGCACCCACCGGCGCAGGGCCGACCGCAGCGGGGCGTCGCCGGAGTCGTCGTCCTCGTTCCGCACCTCGGGCAGCGCGGCCAGCTCGTCGTCCTCCGAGGCGGTCACCTCACCCGCGCCCGGCAGGACGACGGTCTCGTAGACGGCCAGGATCCGGCGGGCGACCACCGACCAGTCGTAGGAGGCGGCCGCCCGCGAGCCGGCGGCCGACAGCCGGTCCCGCTTCGCCGGGTCGGCCAGCAGGTCCGACAGGGCCGAGGCCAGCTGCCGGGAGTCGCCGCGACGGACGAGCACCCCGGCCGCGCCGTCCTCCAGCACCGCGGCGAAGGCGTCGAGGTCGCTGGCGACGATGGGCGCCCCGGCGGCCATGGCCTCGATGAGGATGATGCCGAAGGACTCCCCCAGCAGGTTCGGCGCGCAGTACACGTCCACCGAGCGCAGGAAGGCGCCCTTCTCCTCCTCGCTGAGCACCCCGAGCAGGGAGACGTGCGGGCGCAGGTCCTCGCCGAGCAGCTCGCGCACCTCGTCCGGGTCGCCGCGGCCCGCGATGAGCAGCTGCGCCCCCGGGTGCCGCCGGACGACGGTGCGCATCGCCTCCAGCAGCACCGGCAGGCCCTTGCGCGGCTCGTCGTACCGGCCGAGGAAGCCGATGGTGGGCCCGTCGACCCCCCGGGTGTGCCCGGGCAGGGTCGGCCCGGTCGCGAAGGCGCCGACGTGCACGCCGTTGGGGATGATCACCGCGTCCCCGCCCAGGTGCTCCACCTGCACTCGGCGGGCGAAGTCCGAGACGGCGATCCGGCCGCTGATCCGCTCCAGCCACGGCCGGATGACCGGCCCCCAGGCCGCCAGCCACTTGGAGCGGATGGTCGCGGCGTGGAACGTCGCCACTATCGGCCCCTTGGCGATCATGCAGACCAGCAACCCGATGGACGGCGGCGCCGGGTCGTGGACGTGGACGACGTCGAAGTGCCCCTCCCGCAGCCAGCGGCGCACCCGCGCGGCGGAGACCGGCCCGAACTGCACGCTGGCCATCGAGCCGTTGTAAGGGACCGGCACCGTGCGCCCGGCCCACGTGACGTGCTCGGCCGGCAGCGACTCCTCGCGCTCGGCGGGGGTCAGCACCTCGACGTGGTGGCCCAGCCCGCGCAGGGTCTCGGCCAGGTCACGCACGTGGTACTGGACGCCGCCGGGGACGTCCCACTGGTAGGGGCAGACCAGCCCGATCCGCATCAGCGGACCGCGCCCGCGGGGACGTCGTCCGGTGGCACGTCGGGCCAGATGCGGCCGAGCACGTGCCAGTCCTCGGGCTGGGCGGCGATGCCCGCGGCGAACGCGTCGGCCACGCCCTGCATCGCCGTGGTGACCCGGTCGCGCAGCCGCCCTGGGCCGGCGACCGGCACCTCCGGGGAGAAGACCAGCCGCCACCCGCGCGGGGTGAACTGGCAGACCGTCGGCACCAGCGGGGCCCCGGTCTGCGCGGCCAGCAGCGCCGCTCCCCCGGGCAGGGTGGCGGGCCGGCCGAAGAAGGACACCGGCACGCCGCCGGACCCGAGGTTGCGGTCGACGAGCAGGCAGGTCGCGCCGCCGCCGGTCAGCCACTTGCGCAGCACCTCGGTGCTCGGCCGCGGACCGCCGGTCAGCGGCACCACCCGCATGCCGAGGGACTCCCGGTAGTCGAGGAAGCGGCGGTAGAGGGACTCCGGGCGCAGCCGCTCGGCGACGGTCATGAAGGGGCCGCCCAGGCGGTCGACGAACCACACCCCGGCGGCGTCCCAGTTCCCGCTGTGCGGCAGCACCATCACCAGGCCGGCGCCGCGGCTGCGGGCCCGCTCCAGGTGCTCGAGGCCGACGACCTCGGTCCCGGCCACGATGCGCTCGCCGGACAGCCGCGGCAGGCGGAAGGCCTCCTGCCAGTAGCGGGCGTAGGAGCGCACCGCCCGGGTGGTGAGCCGGTCGAGCTCGTCGTCGGTCAGCCGACCCCCGGTGGCCACCCGGAGGTTGGCGCGCAGCTGCCGGACCCCGCGGCCCCGCCGGCCGGCGGCCCACCGCCCGGCGGCGTCGAAGCCCCCGCGGGCCACCGGCTCGGGCAGCAGCCGGACCGCGCCCCACCCGGCGGCGAAGCCGAGGTCGGTGGCCCGGGCGCCCACCCGGGCCCGCAGGCCCGGCCGGCCGGGCACCACCGCCAGGCCGGGCGAGGGCCCCGGCCCGGTCCCGGCCGGGGAGGCGTCACTCACGGCGCGGTCTCTCCGGGCGGCGGTGCCGAGGGCAGCGGCCGGCCGCGACCGGCCCGGTGGACGGCGGCGAACCGCTGGCCCACGGTGACGGCGCTGCCCACCAGCAGCACCCACAGCGTGACGTGCAGGGCGTACGGGATGCCCAGGCCGGTGAACCCGGTGCCGACGAGCACGAGGATCAGCCGCTCGGTGCGCTCCACGATGCCGACGTCGCAGCGCAGGCCCACCCCCTCGGCGCGGGCCTTGACGTAGGAGGTGAGCACCCCGAGCACGAGGCAGAGCAGCGCGAGCAGGACCAGGAGCCGGTTGTCGCCCGCGCCCGAGTACCACCACACCAGCGCCCCGAAGATCGCCGCGTCGGCGGCCCGGTCGCCGGTGGAGTCCAGGACCGCGCCGAACAGCGACCCGCCGCCGCGGGCACGGGCCAGTGCGCCGTCGAGCATGTCCAGCAGCACGAAGACGGTGACGGTGAACGCGCCCCAGAACAGGTGCCCGGTGGCGATCAGCCCCACGGCCCCGGCGACCGCGCCCAAGGTGCCGGTCGCGGTCACCATGTCGGCGGTGACGCCGAGGCGCAGCAACCGCGTGACCACCGGCGCCCAGAACCGGCCGACGGCCGCCCGGGCGTTGATGCCGAGCACTCAGTCCTCCCGGGCCGGGACGGGGGCGCCGTCGGCGGGCCAGTGCTGGGCCAGCAGCGCGCGCGTCTCCCGGAGCACCTGCGGCAGCACGCGGGTGAGCCCGATGACCGGCATGAAGTTGGTGTCCCCGCCCCAGCGGGGCACGGCGTGCTGGTGCAGGTGGTCGGCGATGCCGGCGCCGGCGACCGATCCCTGGTTCATCCCGATGTTGAACCCGTGCGCCCCGGAGACCGCGCGCACCACGCGCATCGCCGTCTGGGTGAACCAGCCGAGCTCGGCGACCTCGGCGGGGGTGAGGTCGGTGTAGTCGGGCACGTGCCGGTACGGCACGAGCATCAGGTGCCCGGCGTTGTACGGGTACAGGTTGAGCACCGCGAAGACGAGCTCGCCGCGCGCGACGACCAGCCCCTCCTCGTCGTCCATCTGCGGGATCAGGCAGAACGGGCAGTCGTGCGCGCCCGTGGGCTTGCCCTCGCCCCGGATGTAGGCCATCCGGTACGGCGTCCACAGGTGCTCGAAGACCGTGGCCGGGCCGCCGTCGTCACTGGGGACGGCGACCCGGAAGACCTCCTCCGCGCCGGTGCTCATCCGGCCACCAGCGCGTCCGCGGTCGGGTCGACGTTCGCGCGCTCGGCCACCCACTGGGCGATCGCGGCGACCGCCTGGTCGACGGGCACGCCGTTGTGCTGGCTGCCGTCGCGGAAGCGGAAGGACACCGCGCCGGCCTCGGCGTCGGTGGCCCCGGCGATGAGCACGAACGGCACCTTCTGCTTGCTCGCGGTGCGGATCTTCTTCTGCATCCGGTCGTCGGAGTCGTCGACCTCGACCCGGAGGCCGTGGACACGCAGCCGCAGCGCGACGTCGGTCAGGTAGGGCACCTGCTCGTCGGTGACCGGGATGCCGACCACCTGCACCGGGGCCAGCCACGCCGGGAACGCGCCGGCGTAGTGCTCGGTGAGGACGCCGAAGAACCGCTCGATGGAGCCGAACTTCGCCGAGTGGATCATCACCGGCTGCTGCCGGGTGCCGTCGGCGGCGCTGAACTCCAGGCCGAAGCGGGCCGGCTGGTTGAAGTCGTACTGGATGGTCGACATCTGCCAGGTGCGGCCGATCGCGTCCCGCGCCTGCACCGAGATCTTCGGGCCGTAGAACGCCGCGCCGCCCGGGTCGGGGACGAGCTCCAGGCCGGTCTCCTCCGCGGCCTCCTGGAGCACGCGGGTGGCGGCCTCCCACTCCTCGTCGGAGCCGATGAACTTGTCCGAGTCGCCGCGGGTGGACAGCTCCAGGTAGTAGTCGTCGAGGCCGAAGTCGCGCAGCAGGCCGAGGACGAAGGCCAGCAGGTGACGGATCTCACCCGGCGCCTGCTCGGGCGTGACGTAGCTGTGCGAGTCGTCCTGGGTCAGCCCGCGCACCCGGGTCAGGCCGTGGACGACGCCGGACTTCTCGTACCGGTACACCGACCCGAACTCGAAGAAGCGCAGCGGCAGCTCGCGGTAGGACCGCCCGCGCGACCGGAAGACCAGGTTGTGCATCGGGCAGTTCATCGCCTTGAGGTAGTACTCGCTGTTCTCCAGCTCCATCGGCGGGAACATCGTGTCGGCGTAGTACGGCAGGTGCCCGGAGGTCTCGAACAGGCCGCGCTTGCTGATGTGCGGCGTCCCGACGTAGTCGAAGCCCTCCTCGATGTGCCGGCGGCGGACGTAGTCCTCCATCTCCCGCTTGACGACGCCGCCCTTCGGGTGGAACACCGCCAGCCCGGAGCCGATCTCGTCGGGGAAGCTGAACAGGTCCAGCTCGGCACCGAGGCGCCGGTGGTCGCGGCGCTCGGCCTCGGCCAGGTGCTCCAGGTACGCCTTGTGCGCCTCGCGGCTCTCCCAGGCGGTGCCGTAGATGCGCTGCAGCTGGGGGTTCTTCTCGCTGCCGCGCCAGTAGGCCGCCGCCGACCGGGTGAGGCTGAACGCCGGGATGGTGGAGGTGCGCGGCAGGTGGGGGCCGCGGCACAGGTCGGTCCAGACGCGGTCGCCGGTGCGCGCGTCGAGGTTGTCGTACATGGTCAGCTGCGCGCCGCCGACCTCCACGGAGGCGCCGTCATCCGAGGACTCCCCCGCCCCACCCTTCAGCCCGATCAGCTCGAGCTTGTACGGCTCGTGCGCGAGCTCCGTCTGCGCGTCGGCGTCGTCGATCTCGCGGCGGGCGAACCGCTGCCCGGCCTTGACGATCTCCTGCATCCGCTTCTCGAGGGCCTTGAGGTCCTCGGGGGTGAACGGCCGCTCGGGGTCGAAGTCGTAGTAGAAGCCGTTCTCCACCGGCGGGCCGATGCCCAGGCGGGTGCCGGGGAACAGGTCCTGCACCGCCTGGGCGAGCACGTGCGCCGTCGAGTGCCGGATCACCGCGCGGCCCTCGGGGCTGGCCGCGGGCACCGGCTCGACCTCCGCGTCGGCGTCGGGCACCCAGGCGAGGTCCTTCAGCTCCCCGGTCGCCACGTCGCGGACGACGACCGCGCCGTCGGGGCCCTTGAGCGGGACGCCCGCCGCCTTGAGCGCGTCCTGGGCCGTCGTCCCGGCCGGCACCTGGACGGGACCGACGGCGGTGGGCGAGGGCGGGGTCGACACGAGAGCGCTCCAGAGGATCGGCGAACGGATGACCCGAGCGTAGTGCGCGGCCTCCGGTGCCCCCGGGACGACGGCGTGGCCGGGGCCGGCCGGGGCGGGGACACGGGCCGCGCGGGTTCACCCCGACGGGAGGAGGCGACCGCCCGGGGTCGGCAGGCAATCTCGGCCGGCGCCGGGCAGGAGGTGGTCGCGATGGCGACGGTGACCGACGAGCGCGCGCAGCGCATCGCCACGTTCATCGAGCCGCTCCGGGTGGAGCCGGGCAGGACGGTCGAGCTCGCCAGGGACTTCGACCCCGGCTACCGCTCCGACATGGTCCGGAAGGAGGACGGGCGGCAGCTGATGCAGAACGGCATCGCCCTGCTCGCCGAGTACCAGGCCCGGCTGGCCGCCCAGCGCACGCACGGGGTGCTGGTCTGCCTGCAGTCGCTCGACGCCGGCGGCAAGGACGGCACCATCCGGCACGTGATGAGCGGGGTGAACCCGCAGGGCGTGCACGTCAGCAGCTTCAAGGTGCCGTCGGCGGCCGAGCTCGACCACGACTACCTGTGGCGCTACGCGTGCCGGCTGCCCGCCCGGGGGGAGATCGGGATCTTCAACCGCTCGCACTACGAGGAGGTCCTCGTCGTCCGCGTGCACCCCGAGGCGCTCGCCCGGCAGCGGCTGCCCGAGACAGACGGGCACGAGGAGCTGTGGCACCGCCGCTACAGGGAGATCAACGACTGGGAGCGCTACCTGGTCGAGAACGGCATCTCGGTGGTGAAGCTCTTCCTCAACCTCTCCAAGGAGGAGCAGCGGGTCCGCTTCCTCAAGCGGATCGACGTCCCCGAGCGGAACTGGAAGTTCTCGGCCGCCGACGCCCGGGAGCGGCAGCGGTGGGACGACTACCAGCTCGCCTTCTCCCGGATGCTCTCGGCGACCAGCACCGAGTGGGCGCCCTGGTACGTCGTCCCGGCCGACCGCAAGTGGTTCGCCCGCATCTGCGCCGGCGCGGTGCTCGCCCACACGCTGATCGAGCTCGACCCGCACTACCCGGTGGTCGGCGAGGACGTCGTCCGCGACCTCGCCGACGTCAAGCGGGAGCTGGTGGCAGAGGCGCCGTCCGGGGCCGCGCCCGACCCGTACGCGGCCGCGCACGACGCCACGGGACACGGGCACGGGAACGGGAACGGGCACCGGCACCACGTCCACGACGGCAGGCGCGGGGGCAAGCGGGCGGCGGGCAGCGCGAGGAAGAACAGGGCGTGACCCGGTGACCGCGCCGGGACAGCGGACGACGGTTCGGACCGGGCAGGCCCCGCGCGCCGGCCGGGAGGACTGGTACGCGCGGTCTCCGGCCGAGGTGGCGCAGGCCCTCGGGGTCGACGTCGCCGTCGGCCTGACGTCCGCCGCGGCGGCGGAGCGGCTGCGCGCGGACGGCCCCAACGCGCTGCCCGAGGAGCGGCGGACGCCGGGCTGGCTCCGCTTCCTCCAGGAGTACCGCAGCTACATGCAGGTCATCCTGGTCGCCGCCGCGCTGGTCTCCCTGCTGGTCGCCGAGTGGGGCACCGCGGTGCTCCTGCTCGTGCTCACCGTGCTCAACGCGGTCATCGGGCTGCGCCAGGAGGGCAAGGCCGAGAGCGCCATGAACGCGCTGCGGTCGATGCTCGAGGCGACCGCGCGGGTCCGCCGGGACGGCGAGGCCGCCGAGATCCCCGCCGAGGACGTCGTCGTGGGTGACGTCGTCCTGCTGTCCGCCGGCGACCAGGTGCCGGCCGACGGGCGCATCGTCGAGGCCAGCGCCCTGCAGATCGACGAGTCCGCGCTCACCGGGGAGAGCGTCCCCGCGGCCAAGGACGCCCGGACCCTCGACGGCTCCGGGCTCGGCCCGGGCGACCAGTCGGACATGGCGTTCATGAACACGCCGGTCACGCACGGCAGCGGCACCGTGGTCGTCACGGCCACGGGCGCCGACACCGAGCTCGGCCGGATCTCGGCGATGCTCTCGGCGAAGGCCCGGGACAAGACGCCGCTGACCGCCGAGCTGGACCGCCTCACGCTGTGGATCGCCGCCGCGGCCGGCCTGACGATGGTCGTGATGTTCGCCCTCGGCCGCGCCCGCGGCGAGGCGTGGGACGTGCTGTTCGTCAGCGCCGTCGCCCTGGCGATCGCCGCGGTCCCCGAGGCGCTGCCGACCGTGACCCAGATGATCCTCTCGCTCGGCGGGGTGGACCTGGCCGCGCGCAACGCCATCGTCAAGGAGCTGCCCTCGGTCGAGACGCTCGGCTTCACGTCCGCGATCAACTCGGACAAGACCGGCACGCTGACGATGAACCAGATGACCGTCGTCGAGGTCGTGGACGCCGGCGACCGCTACACCGTCTCCGGCAGCGGCTACGACCTGGCGGGCCGGGTGCACCACGCCGCGGGCACCAACCCGTCGATCGAGGGCGTGATCCTGCCGTACGTCGTCGCCAACGACGCGCAGCTCGTCGACGGCCGGGTGGTCGGTGACCCCACCGAGGGCGCGCTGCTGGTGCTCGCCCACAAGGCCGGCCTGGACGTCGACGCGACCCGGGAGCGGCTGCCGCGGCTGGCCACGCTGCCGTTCGACCCCTCGATCAAGCTGATGGCGACGTTCCACCGCACCACCGCCGCGGACGGGCGGCCGGTCGTCCGGTGCTTCGTCAAGGGCGCCGCCCCGGCGGTGATGGCGCGGGCGGCCACCGCGTGGTCCGCGGCGGGTCCCGTGCCCTGGGACGCGACCGTCCAGGAGCGGGCGCAGGCCCACGTGGAGCGCATGGGCCGGGCCGGGCAGCGCGTCATGGCCGCCGCCGTCCGGGACCTCGACCCGGGCGACTTCGACCCGGCCGGCGACCTCGACGCGTACCTCACCGACCTGGAGATGACCAGCCTCGTCGCGATGGTCGACCCGCCCCGGGCGGAGTCGAAGGCGGCCGTCGAGCGCGCCCAGGCCGCCCACATCCGGGTGCGCATGGTCACCGGGGACGACGTGGTCACCGGCGCCGCCATCGCCGAGCAGCTCGGCATCCCCGGCGAGGCCGTCCTCGGGGAGGAGTTCGCCGCCCTGCCGGAGGACGAGCGGCTGTTCCGCATCGAGCGCATCGGCGTCGTCGGCCGGGTCGCCCCCGAGCACAAGGTGCTGCTGGTCGAGACGCTGAAGAAGAAGGGCGACGTGGTCGCGATGACCGGCGACGGCGTCAACGACGCGCCGGCGATCAAGGCCGCCGACATCGGGATCGCCATGGGCAGCGGCACCGACGTCGCCAAGAACGCCGGCCGGATGATCCTCTCCGACGACGACTTCGCCACGATCGTCTTCGCGGTCGAGCAGGGCCGGAAGATCTACGACAACCTCACCAAGTACATCCGCTTCGTCCTCGTGCTGCTCGTCGTCTTCGTGCTGACGTTCCTGGGCGCGGCGCTGTTCGACATCGCCGCCGGGGAGCCCTTCACGCCCGCCCAGGTTCTCTGGATCCACTTCTTCGTCAACGCCGCGTTCGGTCTGGCGCTCGGCTTCGACCGGGAGTCGCCGGGACTCATGGAGGCCCGCCCGCGCCCGCGCGGCGACGCCCTGCTGACCCGGCGGCTGGTCGCCACCGTCGCCCTCACCGGCCTGGTGGTCACCGTCGGCCTGCTGCTGCTGATCGCCGTCGGGACCACCGCGTTCGGGAGCCTCGAGGTGGCCCGGTCGGTCGCGTTCACCTCGTTCTCGCTGTCGCTCATCGTGGCGGCCCTCGAGTGCCGCAGCGAGACCGCGACGGTGCTGACGGTCGACACCTTCGACAGCAGGCAGCTGAACTGGACGCTGCTCGCCGAGTTCGCGCTGGCGGTCCTGGTCACACAGATGGACGTCTTCCAGCGGCTGCTGGACACCACCCCCATCACCCTGGGCCAGTTCGGCTGGGCCCTGGTGCCCGCCCTCGGGCTGCTGGTCCTGTGGGAGCTCGGCAAGCTCGTCGTCCGGGTGCTCGACGCCCGCCGCGGGCCGCCGGCCGCCGTCCGTGCGGCCGCACCGCAGCGGCCGCCGCAGGAGCGCGCCCCCGTGATCCCGGCACCCCGCCGGTCCGGTGCCACGCCGGCGGTCGGCGGGGAGGGCGGCGTGGGGCCGCCCGGGCCACGAGCCGGCCGCTGACGACCGCTCAGCCGGCGTCGGCGCCCAGGCGGACCGGGTCGCCCGCGGCGATGCGGCCGGGTGTGCGGACGTCGGCGTAGACGCCCAGGCAGTGCTTGGGGGTGCGGGTCACGACGAGCTCGACCTCGCCGATCCGGAGGGTCCGGCCGACCCAGCTCCGCTCGTCCTCGCCCTCGGGCACGTCCAGCAGCAGGTTGGCCCGCGGGTCGTCGGCCGAGCAGCCCTCGGGCACCTCGCCGGCCGCGGCGCGGGCGATGGCGGCGCGGCTGACCAGGTGCACCGCCGCCGCGTCGACCTGGGGTGCGCCTGCGCGGTCCAGCCGCACCGGCCGGCCGAGCACCTCGGTGAGGGCGATCGTGTCGGCCTCCGCGTCCCCGGTGGCCACGACCCCGGCCATGGCCGGGGTGCCCTTGACCGTCACCCGCTCCCCCGTGCCGGCGTCGACCACGGCCCACGCGCGGTCACCGGCGAGCCCGGCCGGCCCGACCTCCACCTCCGTCACGACCCGGCCACCCAGGCTCTTCACCGGGTAGACCGAGATCTGCCGCACCGATCCGGCCACGTCCCCCGTCCCACCGCCCATGGCTGCGACGCTACGCGCCCACGGCCCGGTGATCCGCCACCATCCGATCGGGATGGCCCCGCCCCGGGGAGCAGCTCTGAGGGGTCACCCCGCCGCTCGCCGACCGCCGTCCTCGCGGCGGCGCAGCCGGCGCAGCTGGGCGTCGAGATAGGGCCGGGCGCGGCGCTGGCCGCCCTCGCGGGCGATGGCGGCCTCGAGGGCGGTCAGCGCCCGCGCCACCCGCGCCGCGTCGGCCGGCCACCCCCGCCGCAGGCACTCCTCCAGCCAGTCGGCCGGGGACCGGTGGCCGCGCTCGGCGTTGCACCGCCGGCAGGCGGCCACCTCGTTCTCCACCCAGGACGGCCCACCCTTCACCCGGGGGACGACGTGGTCGGTGGTCGGCGTCACCAGGGGGCCGAACCCGCGGCCGCACCACGTGCAGGTGCCGCCGTCCCGCTCGAGGACGGCCTCGAGCCGCTCGCCCCGCGACGGCGCGCGCGGCCGGACGGGTTCGGGCTCGGGCGGGCGCCGGCGGGGGGACATCTCCCCCATCGTCCCCCTCCCGGGCCGGCTCCGCGACGCTGCCGGCAGTGTCCGCGCTGCCCGCGACGGCGGTGCTGTCGGCGGCGGGGCCGCTCCCGGCCGGGGCGACGCCGTCGGCCGTGCGAGCCGGGATCGCGGACTCCTGCCTGCCCGGGCTGCGAGCCCCCTGCTCGGTCATGTCGGGCGCGGTCCCCGTCGTCCAGACCCGGCGGCGTGGCTGCGGCCGCACCCCTGACACGACGGAGGCCCGGCCCGCTCGCGCGGACCGGGCCTCTGCCGGAGGTGGGCGATACTGGGTTCGAACCAGTGACCTCTTCGGTGTGAACGAAGCGCTCTACCACTGAGCCAATCGCCCGTGCGGCCCATTCTGCCAGACGCTCACCGCCACAGTGGCACCCACCCCGGGATCCATCCCGGGACGCCCATCACGTGCAGCGTCACGACCAGGACGCCGTACACGAACGCCGCGGTGGCGAGGGCGACCGCCAGGCGCACCCACAGCGGCTGCCGGCCCAGCCAGTCGGTCCACCGCTTGACGTGCTTCTTGGTGAACTCCAGCAGCCGCTCGGCCCAGAAGAACTCCGTGGCCAGCACGAACAGGCCGGCGATGACGGTGAGCCAGCCCGGCCCTGGCAGCGGGATCGTGGCCAGGCCGAGGGCGACGACCAGGCCGCCCACGACCCCGACGCACACCCGGTACGTGGAGTCGACGGTGCGGCGGGCGGCCAGCTTGCGGCGCCAGCGCGTCTCGGCCACGCGCTCACGGAGGCTGCGCACGCCGTCGTCGTCGAAGTGGGTCCGCAGCTCCTCGGACGTCTGGTGGTGGCGCCGCTCCCGGCCGGGGGCCGCCGTCTCCGGACCGGTCAGTTGGTCACCTCACCACGCGCGACGATGTCCGTCGGTTCCGACGGAGCCTGACGGCCGGGCTCCAGACTGACGGCGTAGCCGTCGTGGACGTCGAGCCCGGTCGCGCCGGAGCCTACGGCGCGCAGGTCGCTGTGTGGGGAGAGGACGTCGAACGTGCCCAGCGCCACGGCTCCCCCGGTCCCGGTGCCCCACAGGACGTAGGTCTGCTCCCGGACGTCGTTCACCGGCAGCCCGTGGTCCACCACCTGCAGCTGGCCGTTGCGGACGACGACGGTGGCCACGGCCGCGCCGTCGTCGCCGGAGAGGGCCACGACGGTCGCAGAACCCGGCGTCAGCAGCGCGTTGACGACGTCGGCCTGCCGCGCGACGGTCGCCCGCGCCTCGTCGCGGGCGTCGCTGAGCACCACGTTCCAGGTGCCGAGCGCCAGGATCGTCGCCACCGCGGCGGCGACCAGGGCGTTGGGCAGGACGCGCCGCCACGCGCTCGCGGGCGTCGCGGTCGGGACGCCTGCAGGCGGGGCGGCCGCGGGCGGTACGGCGTCCGGCACCCGCGGGGCGGCGGGCCCCGGGACGGCGGGCTCGGGAGCCCGCCGTGTGGCGTCCCCGGCCGGTGACCGCCCGCCGGTCACCGGCGGACGGGATGCCGAGGCGGAGGCGGGGAGACGGGGCGCCGGCGGCCGGCGCACCTGCGGGGTCTGCCGCACCGCGTTCCGCAGCTCCTCCCGCAGCTCGTCGGGCGGATCGGCGACCGGCAGGCTCGCGGCCAGGGCGGCCAGGACCTCGCCGGTCTCGGCGACCGTGCCGAGACAGCGCGGACAGCCGGGGAGGTGGGCGGCGACGAGCACCTCCTCCTCGGGCTCGAGTGCGTGGAGGGCCCAGCCCACGGCCAGCTCGTCGAAGACCGCGTGGTCGCGGGCCGGGCCGCTCACCGGCCCGGGCCCTCGACGACCGCCGGAGCGCCCAGCGCGCCACCCCGGGGGTCGGCGCCGAGCTCCCCACGCAGCTCCCGGACGGCGGCCAGGACGGCGCTCTTGACCTCGGCGAGCGGGGTGCCGGTCAGCGCGGCGACCTCCCGCTGGGTGTAACCGCCGTAGTAGGCCAGCGTCAGCGCCTCGCACTCGGCCTCGGGCAGGCCGCGCAGCGCGGCGCGCACGGGGTCGGGCGCAATGCCGGCGCGGTCCTCGCCGGCCGGCACCCCGGTGGACGCGGAGTCGCCCGGACGGCGCCGGTGGACCTGTCCGCACCGCACCGCGTCGACCGCCCGCTGGTGCACCCGGTCCATCACCCAGGACGCGACGCTGCCCGCACCGGGGTCGTACGCGGCGGGGTCGTGCCAGACGCCCAGGAGGACCGCCCGCAGCACCTCGCGGGCGGCGGCGTCGTCGGACAGCACGCACCGCGCCAGGGCGAGGGCCGGGCCGCTGAAGCGGTCGTAGAGCTCGTCGAAGGCGGCCCGCTCCCCCGCGCGCACGCGGAACAGCAGGTCGGCGTCGCCGGGACCGCCCCCGGCCCGCCGTGCCGGACGGCTCACCTCCCCATCGTCACACGCACCGGGCGCGCCGGGGAGAGGCCCGGGGTTCAGCAAGGCGAGTTGCGGGCACAGAGAGGAACGACGCGCCCGGGGGACACCCCGGCGTGACCGCTCTCAGGGAAGGTCGTTGTTGGGGACATGACGAGCCGCTCGACACCCGGGTACACCTGCCCCACCACGCTCCACCTCGTGGGGCCGCAGTCGTGGACAGAGGTGCCCGCGCAGCTCAGCTACGAGGTGAGCGACCCGTTCGCCGTCCGGATCACCTTCGGCGACAGCGGAGCCGGCGAGGAGGGCATCTCCTGGCTGGTCGGCCGCGAACTGCTGCAGACGGGCCTGGACCGCCCCGCGGGCGAGGGCGACGTGCGCCTGTGGCCGTCGCGCACCTCCGGCGACGTCCTGTTCCTGCACCTGCGGGCACCCTCCGGCGAGGCGCTCTTCGAGGCCTCCCGCGGCACGCTGGCCGGGTTCCTGCGACTGACCGAGAGCGTGGTGCCGGCCGGCGAGGAGTCCTCGGTCCTCGAGGTGGACGGCGAACTGGCCGCACTGCTGTCCAACGGCGGGGCTGACCCGAACGGGCGCTGACCCCCCGGGGGGACCCCCCTGTCGACCCCGTTTCGGCGTCGGCTACAGTTCTCTCTCGTAAGGCAACGCGGACGTGGCTCAGCTGGTAGAGCATCACCTTGCCAAGGTGAGGGTCGCGGGTTCGAATCCCGTCGTCCGCTCGGAACCTCGGGCGCTGGTCGCGAGACCGGCGCCCGCGTGCGGTGGAGTGGCCGAGAGGCGAGGCAACGGCCTGCAAAGCCGTCTACACGGGTTCAAATCCCGTCTCCACCTCGGCGTCTGCCGGGACACGGTGGAGCGGGCCGGCCGGCAGGTCGGAACGGGCGATTGGCTCAGTGGTAGAGCGCTACCTTGACACGGTAGAGGTCACTGGTTCGAACCCAGTATCGCCCACAGCAGAAGGGCCCCAGGTCAGCGACCTGGGGCCCTTCGCGTTCCCCGGGGTCCGCACCGGCCGGTGAGAGGTCTCACAGCCTCCTCCGACCCCCGAGGCCGGCCCGCGCTACGCGCCCGACGATCCCCCGATCGGGCTCCGACCGGGGTGGCCAGGGACCCCTCCTGCGGAGGCTCGTGCTCTGGACATGATGGTGGGCAGAGCACGAGCCCGTGCCGGAACAGGTGCCGCGGGCGGATCCGCGCACACCGGGCGG
Organism: Geodermatophilus sp. SYSU D01186; assembly: GCF_054050215.1. NCBI lineage: Bacteria > Bacillati > Actinomycetota > Actinomycetes > Geodermatophilales > Geodermatophilaceae > Geodermatophilus > Geodermatophilus sp. SYSU D01186. The sequence continues at coordinate 37,215 of NZ_JBJGYW010000035.1, forward strand.
GCGCGGCCTCAGCCCCGGGCCGGCACCACACGGTCGGCCCAGAACCGCTCCACCTGCGCCTCGAGCTCCTCGCGGGTACCGCTGTTGTCCAGGACGACGTCGGCCACCGCCCGGCGCTGTTCGTCGGTGGCCTGCGCGGCGATCCGGGCGCGCGCGTCCTCGGCGGTCAGGCCGCGCTCGACCAGCCGCCGGACCCGTGTCTCCAGGTCGGCCTCCACGACCAGCACGAGGTCGTAGACGCCCGCCTGGCCGGTCTCCACCAGCAGGGGCACGTCCTGGACCACGACGGCGTCCGGAGGGGCCGCGGCGACCAGCTCGGCGGCCCGGGCGCGCACCAGCGGGTGCACGATGCCGTCCAGCCGCGCCCGCGCCGCGGGGTCGGCGAAGACGATCGCCGCCAGCGCCGGGCGGTCGAGGGCCCCCTCGGCGGTGAGCACCCCGGAGCCGAAGGCCTCGACGACCGCGGCCAGGCCCGGCGTCCCCGGTTCGACGACCTCCCGCGCGATGCGGTCGGCGTCGACGATCCGCGCCCCCCGGGCCGCCAGCAGCCCGGCGACCGTGCTCTTCCCCGACCCGATCCCGCCCGTCAGTCCCATGCGCAGCACGTGCGGACAGTAGCCAGCACGCCGGGGACGGTCACGGACAGGTAACACCCGTCCGTCCTGCCCGGCGCGTCGCTCCAGTCACACGCGTCCCGTGGACAACAGTGTCGTCGGCGCTCTTCCCCGCCGAGAGAGGCAGACCGATCATGTCCCGACCCGCCCACGCCGCCCCGTCGTCGGCCCCCGCAGCTCCCCGTCGGGGCGCCGGCCGTCACCGGCTGGACCGCCCCACCGGCGTGCGGTGCACCGACCTGCCGGCCGTGCGTGAGCGGTTGGAGCGCAACGCCGCGGTCCGCCCTCGCAACGCCTTCATGCGCTGGATCTCGGCGACGGCCCCGGCCGGGCGGCACACCTGGCAGTTCCTCGCCAACGCCGGCGGCCGCCCGCGGACGGCGTTCGCGATCATCCTCAGCCTCTGACAGCTCCCCTGACGGGTCGGGCCCCGCGGACGTCGTCCACGGGGCCCGTCCTCGTCCCTCCACGGGGATGGGAGGGACGACTGAGGCCCGGGACCCTCGCGGGTCCCGGGCCTCAGCCCTCTCTCAGTGGTTCAGCTCAGCGGAGCCGAGATCACTCGCCGCCGGCCAGCTTGGCCCGCAGGGCCGCGAGCGCCTCGTCGCTGGCCAGGGTGCCGCCGGAGGTGTCGCCCACCTCGACGTCGCCGCTGGAGTAGTTGCCACCGGCCGCAGCCTCGGCGTCGGCCTCCTTGGCCGCCGCGATCTGCTTGCGGTGCGCCTCGTAGCGGGCCTGGGCCTCGGCGTACTGCCGCTCCCAGGTCTCGCGGGCCTGCTCGTAGCCCTCGAGCCACTCCCCGGTCTCCGGGTCGAAGCCCTCCGGGTAGATGTAGTTGCCCTGCTCGTCGTACGAGGCGGCCATGCCGTAGGCGGCCGGGTCGAACTGCTCCTCGTCGCCGATGACGCCCTCGTTGGCCTGCTTGAGGGACAGCGAGATGCGACGACGGTCGAGGTCGATGTCGATGACCTTGACGAGGATCTCGTCGCCGACCTGCACGACCTGCTCCGGGATCTCCACGTGGCGCTCGGCCAGCTCGGAGATGTGGACCAGGCCCTCGATGCCCTCGTCGACGCGGACGAACGCACCGAAGGGCACCAGCTTGGTGACCTTGCCGGGCACGACCTGGCCGATCTGGTGGGTCCGGGCGAACTGACGCCACGGGTCCTCCTGCGTCGCCTTCAGCGACAGCGAGACCCGCTCGCGGTCCAGGTCGACGTCGAGGACCTCGACGGTGACCTCCTGGCCGACCTCGACGACCTCGGACGGGTGGTCGATGTGCTTCCAGGACAGCTCGGAGACGTGCACCAGGCCGTCGACGCCACCCAGGTCCACGAACGCACCGAAGTTGACGATCGAGGAGACCACACCGGTGCGGACCTGGCCCTTGGCGAGCTTGTTGAGGAACTCGCTGCGGACCTCGGACTGGGTCTGCTCCAGCCACTGGCGACGGGAGAGGACGACGTTGTTGCGGTTCTTGTCGAGCTCGATGATCTTGGCCTCGAGCTCGCGGCCCACGTAGGGCTGCAGGTCGCGGACGCGGCGCATCTCGACCAGCGAGGCGGGGAGGAACCCGCGCAGGCCGATGTCGAGGATGAGACCACCCTTGACGACCTCGATGACGGTGCCGGTGACGACCTCGTCGGCTTCCTTCTTGGCCTCGATCGTGCCCCAGGCGCGCTCGTACTGCGCGCGCTTCTTGGACAGGATCAGCCGGCCTTCCTTGTCCTCCTTCTGGAGGACGAGGGCTTCCACCTCGTCGCCGACGCTGACGACCTCGTTGGGGTCGACGTCGTGCTTGATGGAGAGTTCGCGCGAGGGGATGACGCCCTCGGTCTTGTAGCCGATGTCCAGCAGCACCTCGTCGCGGTCGACCTTGACGATGACGCCTTCGACGATGTCGCCGTCGTTGAAGTACTTGATCGTCTGGTCGATCGCCGCGAGGAAGTCCTCGGCAGTGCCGATGTCGTTGATCGCGACCTGCGGGGTGCTGTTAGGACGGACCTGGGTGGAGGTCATGTGGTCGAGTGCTCCGGACGGGGGATGCGTAGGGACAGGGAACCCGCGGCGCGGTGCCGCGGGGAGCAGGGAGAGCCGGCGCGCGCCGAACCCCGATGGGGACAGCACAGACAGACCTCTGGCGCACCACCCATGGTACGTAGCTCCGGCATCCCGGGTCCACCTGGGTGAGTGCCCGGTGGCCCGCTCCCCGGCGTGTCACGATCGGCGGGTCATGGAGCCCTCCCCTGCGCCCCTGCCCCTGGCCGCCGACGGTTATCCCGCGCCCGGCGGGGTGGCCCGGCGCCCGGCCGGCGAGGTGGAGTCGGTGCGCGCCAACCGCCGGTGGTGGGACGCCGCCGCGCCGGCCTACCTCGCCGAGCACGGCGAGGACCTCGGTGACGTCGACTTCCTGTGGTGCCCCGAGGGCCTGCGGGAGAGCGAGGCGCACCTCCTGGGGGACGTCGCCGGCCGGCGCGTGCTGGAGGTCGGCTGCGGGTCGGCGCCGTGCGCCCGCTGGCTGCGCCGCGAGGGGGCCGACGTCGTCGCGCTCGACCTCTCGGCCGGCATGCTCGCCCGCGCCGCCGAGCTCAACCGCCGCTCCGGGATCACCGTCCCACTGGTCCAGGCCGACGTCGGCGCGCTGCCGCTGGCCGGCGCCAGCGTGGACCTGGCCTGCTCCGCGTTCGGCGGCCTGCCGTTCGTCGCCGACGTCGGGGGCGCACTGGCGGAGGTGGCCCGGGTGCTGCGGCCGGGCGGGCGGTTCGTCGCGTCGGTGAACCACCCGATGCGCTGGCCGTTCCCCGACTCCCCCGACCCCGACGACCTGCAGATCACCTCCTCCTACTTCGACCGCACCCCGTACGTGGAGACCGACGACGACGGCCGCGCGGTCTACGTCGAGCACCACCGGACGGTCGGCGACTGGGTGCGCGCGGTGGTGGGCGCCGGCCTGGTGCTCGAGGACCTCCTCGAGCCGGAGTGGACGCCCGGCCGGGTGCAGGAGTGGGGTCAGTGGTCCCCGGCCCGCGGGGCGCTGGTGCCCGGCACACTGGTCCTGGTCTGCACCAAACCCTGACCCTGCACCTCAGGTCCAGCCTCTGGGCCGCTCCGCCAGCCAGCTCGCCACCACCGCCCAGCTCTCCCCGTCGCCGGCTTCCGCCGCGGTGCACGAACACGACCGGGGGCTGCCCGGTGAGCCCGGCCGGCGCCTCCCACTGCACTCAGGCGGGGCCGAGCTGCCACGTCCCGGCTCGGTCCTGCTGGAGGTCGCCGGGCAGCCAGAGCCCGCAGCGACCGGCGCCCCTCCGGCGTCTCGGCGACGACGGTGACCCCGGCGTCGTCCTGGCCGACCGCGACGACGTCGTGCTGCCACAGCACCGTGGCCGAGTCGTACGCGGCCAGCTCCGCCAGCATCAGCCTGACCAGCGCGCCCTGGCCGAGGTGCAGGTTGTACGGCCGGGGGACGACGCCCTCCAGCGTCTGCAGGCCGAAGCGGACCCGCTCCCCCGTCCGGTGCGCCCGGTACTCGTAGTCCTGCTTGAGGAAGCCCCGCGCGGCGGCCGGCTCATAGCCGAGCCGGTCCAGCCCCTCGCGCACCGCCCAGTGGTAGACGGCCGCGCGCGGGGACATGACCACGTCGGGCGCGCGGTCGAGCACCGTCACGGGGATGCCCGCCCGCGGCGAGCCTCTGGACGGGGCCGTTCAGTGCGCGGCGGCGTCCCAGCTGGCGCCGAAGCCGACGGAGACCTCCAGCGGCACCGACAGCCGGGCTGCGCCGGCCATCTCCCGGCGGACCAGCGCCTCCAGCGGCTCCCGCTCGCCCGGCGCGACCTCGAGCACGAGCTCGTCGTGGACCTGCAGCAGCATTCGGGACCGCAGGCCCTCGGCCGCGATCGCCTTCTCGACGTTCAGCATCGCGACCTTGATGACGTCGGCCGCCGAGCCCTGGATGGGGGCGTTGAGCGCCATCCGCTCGGCCATCTCGCGCCGCTGACGATTGTCGCTGGTCAGGTCGGGCAGGTAGCGGCGCCGGCCCAGCGTCGTCTCCGTGTAGCCGGACAGGCGCGCCTCCTCGACCACGCTGTCGAGGTAGTCGCGGATGCCGCCGAACCGCTCGAAGTAGGCCTGCATCTGCTCGCGCGCCTCCTCGGTGGAGATGCGCAGCTGCTGCGAGAGGCCGTACGCCGACAGCCCGTAGGCCAGGCCGTAGCTCATCGCCTTGATCCGGCGGCGCATCTCGGGGTCGACGTCCTCGATCGGGATGTTGAACGCCCGCGACGCGACGAAGGAGTGCAGGTCCTCCCCCGAGGTGAACGCCTCGATCAGCCCCTCGTCGCCGGACAGGTGCGCCATGATCCGCATCTCGATCTGGCTGTAGTCGGCGGTCATCAGCGACTCGTAGCCGGAGCCGACGACGAACGCCTGGCGGATCCGGCGGCCCTCGGCGGTGCGGATCGGGATGTTCTGCAGGTTCGGGTCGGTCGACGACAGGCGGCCGGTGGCGGCGATCGTCTGCCCGAACGTGGTGTGGATGCGCCCGGCGTCGTCCACCATCGGGATGAGCCCGTCGATGACGGTGCGCAGCCGGGTGACGTCGCGGTGGCGGAGCAGGTGCTCCAGGAACGGGTGGCCGGTCTGCGCCAGCAGCCAGGTCAGCGCGTCGGCGTCGGTCGTGTAGCCGGACTTGATCTTCTTCGTCTTGGGCAGGCCGAGCTCGTCGAACAGCACCGCCTGCAGCTGCTTGGGCGAGCCGAGGTTCACCTCGCGGCCGATGACGGCGTAGCACTCGGCGGCCGCGGCGGAGACGCCCTCGGCGAACTCCTGCTGCAGCTCCTGGAGGAACTCCAGGTCCGCGGCGATGCCGCGGTACTCCATGGCGGCGAGCACGCGGGTCAGCGGCAGCTCGATGGCGCCGAGCAGGGCATCCCCGCCGCGCTGGCCGAGCACCGACTCCAGGGCGTCGGAGAGGTCGTTGACCGCCACGGCCTTGAGGACGTCGGCGTGCGCGGCCTCCCGGGCGACGTCGTCCTCCGACGGGCCCATCCCGTCGAGGGTGAGCTGGGCCTCCTCCGCCGCGGCGTCCTTGAGCTCCCGGCGCAGGTAGCGCACCGCGAGGTCGCCGAGGTCGAACGACCGCTGCCCCGGCAGGGCCAGGTAGGCGGCCAGCGCCGTGTCGCTGACCACGCCCTCGAGCTCCCAGCCGCGCGACCAGATCGCCAGCAGCGGGCCCTTGACCTCGTGGACGACCTTCGGGGCCGCCGGGTCGGCCAGCCAGGCGGCCAGCGCCTGCTCGTCGGCGACGTCCAGGGCGGGACCGAGGTCGACGAAGGTGGCGCTGTCGTCGGCGGCGGCCAGCGCGATGCCGGACAGCTCGCCGGCGCCGCGCCCCCACGTCCCGCGGAAGATGACGCCGGTGCGGCCGGTGCGCGCGTGCTGGTCCAGCCACGCGCCCAGCCCGCCGGCGGGGACCTCGTCGACGGCGACGTCGAAGCCGCCCTCCACCTCCGGCTCGGCGCTGGTCAGGGTGGCGAACAGGCGGTCGCGCAGCACCCGGAACTGCAGGTTGTCGAAGAGGGTGTGCACCTCGTTGCGGTCCCAGGCGCGGACGGCGAGGTCGACGGGGCCCAGCTCGAGCGGGACGGCGCGGTCGAGCTCGGTCAGCCGCCGGTTCTGCAGCACCGAGGCCAGGTGCTCGCGCAGCTTCTCGCCCACCTTGCCCTTGACGGTGTCGACCTGGTCGACGAGCGCGTCGAGCGAGCCGTACTCGCGCACCCACTTGGCCGCGGTCTTCTCGCCGACGCTCGGGATGCTCGGCAGGTTGTCGCTGGGGTCGCCCCGCAGCGCGGCGAAGTCGGGGTACTGGGCCGGCGACAGGCCGTACTTGGTCTCGACCTCCTCGGGGGTGAACCTGGTGAGGTCGGAGACGCCCTTGCGCGGGTAGAGCACGGTCACGTGCTCGTTGACCAGCTGCAGCGCGTCGCGGTCGCCGGTGGCGATGAGCACGTCCATGCCCTGCTCGACGGCCTGCACGGTCAGCGTGGCGATGACGTCGTCGGCCTCGAAGCCCTCGGCGGTGATGACCGGGACCCGCAGGGCGCCCAGCACCTCCTGGATGAGGCTCACCTGGCCGCGGAAGTCCGTCGGGCTCTCGGCCCGGTTGGCCTTGTACTCGGCGTAGATCTCGCTGCGGAAGGTCTTGCGACCGACGTCGAAGGCGACCGCCAGGTGCGAGGGCTCCTCGTCGCGCAGGATGTTGATCAGCATCGAGGTGAAGCCGTAGACGGCGTTCGTGGGCTGCCCGGTGGTCGTGGAGAAGTTCTCCACCGGCAGCGCGAAGAAGGCGCGGTAGGCCAGGGAGTGCCCGTCGAGCAGCAGCAGCCGGGGGCGCGGCCCGCCGGTGGTCGGGACGGCGGTGGACGCGGGGGCGGAGACCGGAGCGGACATCGGTGCCGATCCTAGGTGCGGGCACCGACACCGCCGCGCCGACGACGGCCCACGGCGAGGCGGCGTCCGGGCGCTGGCTACCGTGCCGTGGTGACCCTCGCCCGCCCCGACTGGCTGCCCGCCGCCTCCACCAGCCCGCTCGACGAGAAGCTGGGCATCGAGATCACCGACTACGACCCCGACCACCTGGTCGCCACCATGCCGGTCGAGGGCAACCAGCAGCCGGCGGGGCTGCTGCACGGCGGCGCCACCTGCGCACTGGTGGAGACGGTGGGGTCCTGGGCCGCGGCGCTCGGCGCCGGTCCCGGCCGCCGGTGCGTGGGGGTCGAGCTCAACGTCAGCTACCTGCGGGCGGCGACCAGCGGGACCGTGACCGCCGTGGCCACCCCGGTCCGCCGCGGCCGGACCCTGGCCACCTTCCGGGTCGAGGTCAGCGACGAGCAGGGCCGGCCGACGGCGACCGCCCGGCTGACCTGCATGCTCTCCGACGCCCGGGCCTGACCCGGGGCCAGGGTCAGCCCTCGGCCGCGCCCGCCACCGGGACGACCCGGGGCAGCGGCCGGCGGCGCACCGGCGGCCGTCGCGGCGTCGGGATCGTCACGCCACCGCGCTGCCAGGTGGCCAGCGAGCGGGCGAGGGTGTCGCGGGGCACGATCCGCCGGGTCGTGAGCGGCGCGAACCCCATCCGCGCGAAGAACCGCTGCCGCTCCGCCTCGTGCCCGCCCACGGCGGCCACCACGTGCTCGGCGCCGGACTCCGTCGCGTACGCGACGGCGGCCCCCAGCAGGGCGGCCCCCGCGCCACGACGGCGGTGCTCGCGGTGCACCACGAGGTTGTCGACGGTCACCTGCGGGACACCGAGGACCACCGACAGCGGGTCCAGCCCGAGGATCGCCAGCCCCACCACCAGCGCGCCGTCCACCCCGCCGTCGGGGGCGTTGGGACCGGGCAGCACCGCCAGCGCCACCCGGTGCGCGGGATCGGCCAGCAGCCGGCGGAACCCGGCGGCCGCGGCGGCCCCGGGGGTCTGACCGGTCAGCACGCCCTCGGCGTGCGCCTCGGCCCGGTGCTGCCGCACCAGGGCGAGGACGGCGGGCAGGTCGTCAGGACGCGCCGTGCGCGTCGTGACGCGGGACCGCGAACCTGTTCCTGGCACAGGAGCCCTCCCCTGGACGGTGGCCAGAGAGTGCCCGCCCGGCGTCCCCCCGTCACGACGGCGCGCCGCCCGTGGGGCGGAGGTGACAGGAGCGGCGTGTCGCGGAAAGGTCACAGGTCGCGTCGAGGACCGCAGCCCGAAACACCGCTGAGTTACGGTCCCCACCTCACTCACACGCCTAGGAGGTCGAGTGACGCACGCGCCAGGCCGCGTCCCACGACGCGGTCGACGATCGGGAGCCACCGGAACCGCGGCCCGCCCGCACCCCGGTGCCCGCCGCCACATCCTCGTCCGGGTCCTGCTCGTCGCCGCCTTCGGGCTGGGTCTCGCCCTGTTCGTCCCCGGCACCGCGCAGGCCGAGGGCGAGCAGCTCGCAGGCACCCTGCAGACCAGCCGCAGCGGTCCGATCGAGGGCGTCGAGGTGACGGTCACCGCCGCCGACGGCGAGGAGGTCGACGCCGTCGAGACCGACGAGCAGGGCCGCTGGGAGGTCGACCTCCCCGGCCCCGGCGAGTACGTCGTCTCGATCGACGCCGACGACCTGCCCGACGGCGTGGTGCTCTCGGGCGAGGACAGCCGCACGGTGACCGTCGAGGAGGGTCGCCGGCAGGCGGCGATCATCGGCCTCAACGACGGCAGCCGGGAGGGGGGCGGCGGCACCGTCCGCGCCGTCCAGCTGCTCGTCGACGGCATACGGTTCGGCCTGCTCATCGCGATGTGCGCGGTCGGCCTGTCCCTGATCTTCGGGACGACGGGCCTGACCAACTTCGCCCACGGCGAGCTGGTCACCATCGGCGCGGTCGTCGCCTGGTACATCAACGTGCAGGGCGGGGTGCCGCTGATCCCCGCGGCGTTGATCGCCATGGTGGTGGGGGCGGGCGTGGGCGCGCTGAACGAGCTGGGCCTGTGGCGCCCGCTGCGTCGCCGCGGCACCGGCCTGATCGCCGCCCTGGTGGTCTCGATCGGGTTGTCCCTGATGCTGCGCTACCTGATCCAGCTGGTGTACGGCGGTCGCTCCAACGCCTACCAGGGGGTCGGTGGCGGCCGGGCCGTCGACTACGGCCTGTTCCGCATGACCGGGGCCGACCTCGCGTCGGTGGTCATCTCGGTCGTCGTGCTCCTCCTCGTGGCGCTCATGCTCCAGCGCACGAAGATCGGCAAGGCGATGCGCGCGGTCGCGGACAACCGGGACCTCGCCGCCTCCTCCGGCATCGACGTCAACCGCGTCATCCTCGTCGTCTGGATGATGGGTGGCGGGCTCGCCGCCCTCGGCGGCGTGCTGCTGGGCCTGTCCGACCAGGTGCAGTGGGACATGGGTTTCCGCCTGCTGCTGCTCATGTTCGCCGGCGTCACCCTCGGTGGCCTCGGGACCGCGTACGGCGCGCTCATCGGCAGCCTCGTCGTCGGCGTCTTCGTCCAGATGTCGACCCTCGTCATCCCGAACGACGTCAAGTACGTAGGCGGGCTGCTGCTGCTGATCGTCATCCTCGTCATCCGGCCCCAGGGGATCCTGGGCAGCCGCGTCCGGGTGGGCTGACCCATGAACGAAGTCATCGACGCGCTCGCGGTCGCCTTCAAGGCGGCGCTGGGCTTCCAGGCGATCTTCTTCGTCCTGCTGGCCGTCGGCATCAACGTGCAGTTCGGCTACACGGGACTGCTGAACTTCGGGCAGATCGCCTTCGCGATGCTCGGCGGGTTCGGCATCGCCATCTCCGTCACCAAGTGGGGGCTGAACTTCTGGGTCGGGGTGGCCATCGGGCTGCTGGCCGCGATCGTCCTGGCCCTGCTGCTCGGCCTCCCCACGCTGCGGTTGCGCGCGGACTACCTGGCGATCGTCACCATCGCCGCGGCGGAGGGGTTGCGATTGCTCTTCCGGTCCGTGTCGGCCACACCCCTGACCAACGGCACCCGGGGCATCTCGGCGTTCAACGCCGACTTCCTGGCACTCGCGCCGTGGACCACCAACGCGCGCTACCGCATCCTCGGCACCAGCTGGTCCGGCGGTGAGCTCTGGGTGGCCTTCGTCGGGTGGCTGCTGGTGGCCCTGTCCTGCCTGCTCATCTGGGCCCTGATGCGCAGCCCGTGGGGCCGCGTCGTCCGGTCGATCCGTGAGGACGAGGACGCCGTCCGCGCGCTGGGCAAGAACGTCTACGTCTACAAGATGCAGGCCCTGGTGCTCGGCGGGATCATCGGCGCCCTCGGCGGGATGGTCTACGCCGTCGGCACCGGCTCGGCGATCCCCGACCAGTACCAGAACGCCAACACCTTCCTCGCCTACGCCGCCCTCATCCTCGGCGGTGCCGCACGGGTGCTGGGGCCGGTGGTCGGCGGCATGATCCTGCTGTTCATCCTCCAGTTCGCCGACGCCGGCCTGCGGGCGCTGATCGAGAACGGCGTCATCCCGGAGGGTCTGCTGACCTCCACCGACGTCGCGCAGATCCGCTTCGTCCTGGTCGGCCTCGGGCTCATGCTGTTGTTGGTCTTCCGGCCACAAGGCATCTTCGGTGACCGACGAGAGGTGATGCTCGATGCCCGCTGACCCCACCCCCACCGAGCCGGTCGGCAGCGGGGCGCACGCGGCGTCCGTCGGCCCGGGTGCCCCCCGCACGCCGCGCCGGCTGGCCCAGGCCGCCCTGCGCGACGTGCCCTGGCAGGTCGGCGTCGCCAAGCCCGACCCGATCGTCGTCGTGGACGGCGTGACCCGTCAGTTCGGCGGGCTCACCGCGGTCGCCGTCGACCACCTGGAGATCCAGCGCGGCGGCATCACCGGGCTGATCGGGCCCAACGGTGCCGGCAAGACCACGCTGTTCAACCTGCTGACCGGCTTCGACCAGCCCAACACCGGCAACTGGACCTTCGACGGGCGGTCGCTGTCGGACCTGGCCCCGCACAAGGTGGCCCGGCTCGGCGTCGTCCGCACCTTCCAGCTCACCAAGGCGCTGTCCCGGCTCACCGTCCTGCAGAACATGCTGCTCGGCGCCCAGGGGCAGAAGGGTGAGAGCTTCTTCGGCGCCCTGTGGCCGGGCGCCTGGCGGTCGCAGGAGCGGTCGAACACCGAGAAGGCGATGGAGTTGCTCCAGCGCTTCAAGCTCGACGCCAAGAAGGACGACTTCGCGGGCACCCTCTCCGGCGGTCAGCGCAAGCTGCTGGAGATGGCCCGGGCGCTGATGAGCGACCCGAAGGTCGTCATGCTCGACGAGCCGATGGCCGGGGTGAACCCGGCGCTGACGCAGAGCCTGCTCGGCCACGTCAAGGACCTCCGCGAGGAGGGCATGACGGTCATCTTCGTCGAGCACGACATGGACGTCGTCCGGGACATCAGCGACTGGGTCGTCGTCATGGCGGCCGGCCGGGTGATCGCCGAGGGGCCGCCGGAGTCGATCAGCCAGAACCAGGCCGTCGTCGACGCCTACCTCGGCGCCCACCACGACGCCCCGCTCACCGTGGAGGAGGAGGACCGCGTCCTCGCCCAGGCCGAGCGTGAGATCGCCCGTGAGGAGCACGTCGCGGGCGGCGACGTCCTCAGCTCCGACGTCCCGCCCCAGGAGAGGACCGACCGATGAGCGACCCCCTGTTCGAGGTCGACGAGTCCGGCGAGGACCTCACCCGCGCCGACCAGGCCGCCTCGACGACCGCCGAGCTCTCCCCCGCGGAGAAGGCGGCCACCCGCGAGGAGCACGTGCGCCTCGCCGAGGGCGCCCTCGTGCGGGCCGACGACCTCGTCGCCGGGTACGTGCCCGGGGTCAACATCCTGCGCGGCTGCGACTTCTACCTGCAGGAGGGTGAGCTCGTCGGCATCATCGGCCCCAACGGGGCCGGCAAGTCGACCCTGCTCAAGACCCTCTTCGGGCTGATCCCGGTGCGGTCGGGGTCGGTCACGCTGCGCGGGGAGGACATCACCTCCGCCCCCGCGCACCGGCTGGTCTCCCTCGGCGTGGGCTACGTGCCGCAGAACAACAACGTGTTCCCCTCGCTCACCATCGAGGAGAACATGCAGATGGGCGTCTACCTGCGGCCGAAGACGTTCAAGGAGCGCTTCGACTACGTCATCGACCTGTTCCCGCTGCTCGGCGAGCGGCGCAAGGGCAAGGCCGGTGCACTCTCCGGCGGCGAGCGGCAGATGGTCGCCATGGGCCGGGCGCTGATGATGGACCCGTCGGTGCTCCTGCTCGACGAGCCGTCGGCCGGCCTCTCCCCCGCCTACCAGGACGAGGTCTTCATCCGCTGCCGCCGGATCAACGCCACCGGCGTCTCGATCATCATGGTGGAGCAGAACGCCCGGCGCTGCCTGCAGATCTGCGACCGCGGCTACGTCCTCGACCAGGGCCGCAACGCCTACACCGACACCGGCAACGCGCTCATGACCGACCCCAAGGTCGTCGAGCTGTACCTGGGCACCCTGGCCAAGGCCCACTGAAGGGGGCCCCTCCTCCCGCTCCCTCGACGGCGCCGGTCCCCCCGCGGGACCGGCGCCGTCGTCGTCCCGGACGTGGGTAGGGGCAGGGCATGAACTGGACGTGGAACCTGCGCTCTCGCGACGGCGGGATGAACGGCCTGGAGTTCGCGCGCGCCACCACCGCCGGCGGCTTTCCCCGCGTGCTGGTGCACGCCGCACCCGCCCGGCTGCAGGTGGAGGTCATCGCGGAGGACGACCGCGTCGTCCTCCGCGCCGACGCCGAGCGGGACGGCGACTACTCCCCCATCACCCTGCTGGAGCTGGACGACGGGGCGGTGACCCGCAGCGAGGTGTGGCCCGACGCCGCCATGCACGGGCTGCCCGTGCTGCTGCCCGGCGGCGAGGTCGGCGTCCTCACCGCCTGGGAGCACGCCGAGGACCACAGCTGGTGGCGGTGGTCGGTCGAGTTCTCCAACCACACCGGCCGCCCCTCCGACTGGCGACCGCCCGACCAGCACCTGCAGCGCTGACCCCGGACAGCACGGTGGCCCGGCACCGCGATGCGGTGCCGG
>NZ_JBJGYW010000036.1:0-43598 GCF_054050215.1 Geodermatophilus sp. SYSU D01186
CCCCCCCCCCCCCCCCCCCCCCCCCCCCCCCCCCCCCCCCCCCCCCCCCCCCCCCCCCCCCCCCCCCCCCCCCCCCCCCCCCCCCCCCCCCCCCCCGGCACGTCCGGACGAGCGCCGTCCGGCAACCACAGACTCAGCACCCACCCCAGACCCGTAGGGAAGTGACATGGCTGGCTTCACCGCTGCCGACGTCAAGCGTCTCCGCGACGCGACCGGCGCCGGGATGATGGACTGCAAGAAGGCCCTCACCGAGGCCGACGGCGACTACGACAAGGCCGTCGAGCTGCTGCGCATCAAGGGCGCCAAGGACGTCGGCAAGCGCCTCGAGCGCTCCACGACCAACGGCGTCGTCGTCAACAAGGACGGCGCGCTGCTCGAGCTCGACTGCGAGACCGACTTCGTCGCCAAGAACGCCGACTTCGTCAAGCTGGCCGAGCGGCTGCTCGACGTCGTCCTGGCCACCAAGCCGGCCGACGTCGAGGCGCTGCTGGCCACCGAGGTCGACGGCCAGACCGTCGCCTCCCTGGTCGAGGCCGAGTCGGCCCGCATCGGCGAGAAGCTCGTGATCTCCCGGTTCGCGGTCTTCGAGGGCACCACCGCCACCTACCTGCACAAGCGGGCCACCGACCTGCCCCCGGCCATCGGTGTCGCCGTGCAGTACTCCGGCGGCAGCGAGGACGCCGCGCGCAGCCTGGCGATGCACATCGCCGCCGCCCGCCCGCGGTACCTCACCCGGGAGGAGGTCCCGGCCGAGGCGGTCGAGACCGAGCGGCGCGTCGCCGAGCAGACGGCCAAGGAGGAGGGCAAGCCCGAGCAGGCGATCGTGAAGATCGTCGAGGGTCGGGTCAACGCCTACTACAAGGACTTCGTCCTGCTCGAGCAGCCGTCGATCACCGAGCCGAAGCGCACGGTCAAGCAGATCGTCGACGAGGCCGGCCTGACCGTCGAGCGGTTCGTCCGCTTCGAGGTCGGCCAGGCCTGAGGTCCGCCACGCGGCCCGAGCACCACTGAGCACGCCGATCACCGGCCCCGTCCCGACCCCGGGACGGGGCCGGTGGTCTGTCCAGCCCCTGCCGTGGGTAACCCGCCCGCGGGGAGCTGCCGCACGCCGATGCGGCAGGATCAGGGGAACCGCCACCGAGCGAGGGAATGAGCCTTGACCGACACCGCTGCCGTGCCCCTGTCCGCGCCCACCGCCTTCCAGCCCGCCGACCGCGCCGGCTACAAGCGGGTCCTGCTCAAGCTGTCGGGGGAGACCTTCGGCGGCGGCAGGGTGGGGGTCGACGCCGACATCGTCCGGGGCATCGCCACGCAGCTGGCCGAGGTGGTGGGCAAGGGCGCCCAGGTCGCCGTCGTCATGGGCGGGGGCAACTTCTTCCGCGGGGCCGAGCTGTCCCAGGCCGGCATGGACCGCACCAAGGCCGACTACATGGGCATGCTGGGCACGGTCATGAACTGCCTGGCCCTGCAGGACTTCTGCGAGAAGGCCGGGCTCGAGACCCGCGTGCAGTCGGCCATCACCATGGGCCAGGTCGCCGAGCCCTACATCCCGCGCAAGGCCATCCGGCACCTGGAGAAGGGCCGGTTGGTGATCTTCGGTGCCGGCGCCGGCATGCCGTACTTCTCCACCGACACGGTGGCCGCCCAGCGCGCGCTGGAGATCGAGTGCCAGGTGCTGCTCATGGGCAAGAACGGGGTGGACGGCGTCTACGACGACGACCCCCGCACCAACCCCGACGCCGTCATGTACGACGACCTGGACTACGCGACCGTGCTGGCCAAGCAGCTCAAGGTGGCCGACGCGACCGCGATCAGCCTGTGCATGGACAACCGCATGCCGATCGTCGTCTTCAACCTGCTGCGCGACGGCAACATCGCCCGTGCGGTCGCAGGTGAGAAGATCGGCACGCTGATCAGCGACCCCGCCTGACCCGGCGGCCGCAGCCCGCAGACCCGCGACACCCGCGGCGGAGACCGTCCGCCGCCCCAGGAGGAGAGACCCGTGATCGACGACACCCTGCTCGACGCCGAGGAGCGGATGGACAAGGCCCTGTCGGTCGCTCGGGAGGACCTCGGCTCTGTGCGCACCGGGCGTGCGGCGCCCTCGATGTTCAACAAGATCCTGGTCGACTACTACGGCAGCCCCACGCCCGTGCCGCAGATGTCGTCGATCACCGTGCCCGAGGCGCGCATGGCGGTCATCAAGCCCTACGACAACGGGCAGCTGTCGGCCATCGAGAAGGCCATCCGCGACAGCGACCTCGGCGTCAACCCGACCAACGACGGCCAGATCATCCGCGTCGTCTTCCCGCAGCTGACCGAGGAGCGCCGCCGCGACCTGGTCAAGATGGCGCGGTCCAAGGGCGAGGACGCGAAGGTCGCCATCCGCAACGTGCGGCGCCGGGCCAAGGAGGAGCTCGACCGCATCGCCAAGGACGGCGAGGCCGGCGAGGACGACGTCCGCCGCGCGGAGAAGGAGCTCGACGACCTGACCGCCAAGCACGTGCACGGCATCGACGAGGCGGTCAAGAACAAGGAGACCGAGCTGCTCGAGGTCTGAGCCGCACCGTCGCTCCACCGCTCATGACACCTGATCCCGACACCGGGCCGATCCCCATCGTCGGCCGCCGTCCCGCACCGCCACCGGCCCGGCCGGCGGCGGAGGTCCGCACGTCCGGGCTCCCGGCGGTCGAGCACCGCGCCACCGGGCTGCCGCAGGAGGCGCCCGCGACGGTGGAGGCGCCCGCCACCGTGGCGGCGCCCGCCACCGTGGAGGCGCCGGCGACCGTGGAGGCGCCGGCGACCGTGGAGGCGACGGTCCCCACGTCCACCACCGAGTCGATCGGTCCCACGCTCGTCCCCGGCGCGAAGAAGCCGGGACGGGCCGGCCGGGACATGGTCGCGGCCATCGGCGTGGGCGTGGGCCTCGGCGCGGTCATCGTGGTCTCGCTGCTGGTCTACCGGCCGGCGTTCCTCCTGGTGGTCGGCGCGGCGATCCTCGTCGGCATCGTCGAGCTCTGCCGTGCGCTGGAGGCCGGCGGGGCCCGCGCGCCGCTGGCCCCGGTGCTGGTCGGCGCGGTGGCGATGCTGGGCCTGGCCTGGACCCGGGGCTCCTCGGGCCTGGTCGTGGGCTTCCTGCTGACCGTGCTGGCGGTGCTGCTGTGGCGGCTCGGCGACGGCCCGGTGGGCTACCTGCGCGACGCCTCGGCCGGCGTCCTCGTCGTCGCCTACGTGCCGCTGCTGGCCGGTTTCGCCGTCCTGCTGCTCGTCCCGGACGACGGCGCCGCCCGGGTGCTGCTGTTCATCGCCACCGTCGTGGGCAACGACGTCGGGGGCTTCGCGGCCGGCGTCCTGCTGGGCAGGCACCCCATGGCACCGTCGGTCAGCCCGAAGAAGTCCTGGGAGGGCATGGCGGGGTCGGTGGTGGCCTGCGTGCTCATCGCCACCCCGGTCGTGACCCTGGCCCTGGACGGCCCGTGGTGGGGCGGGGTGCTCTTCGGTGCCGCGCTGGCCGTCTCGGCGACCGCCGGCGACCTGGGGGAGTCGCTGATCAAGCGGGACCTCGGCATCAAGGACATGGGCAACCTGCTGCCGGGCCACGGCGGGATCATGGACCGGCTGGACTCGCTGCTGCCGTCCGCGGCCGTCGCCTACCTGCTGCTGGCCTGGGTCGCCCCGGCCTGAGCGGGCGCGGCCGGCCTCACCCGCCCCGGACGACCTCCCAGCTGGAGCCGACGACCCGGAACCCGCGGCAGGCGTACCAGTGCCGCGGCCAGTCGTCGGCGTCCGCCTCGAGCGCCACGAGGTCGCAGCCGGCCCCGGCGGCCAGCGACACCAGCCGCGCCAGGACGGCGTCGGCGTGCCCGCGGCCCCGGGCGGCCGGTTCGGTCATCACCGACTCCACGACCGCGGTCGCGCCGTCGACCCGCAGCTGGCCGGCGGCGACCGGGCGCCCGGCCGCCCGGACGGCGACGTCGTGGACGGCGACGACCTCGGCGGTGCGGTGCTCCCGGCCGATCAGCTGCGCCACCACCTCGTCGAGGCCGGGCACCGGTGGCAACCCGCGCCGCCAGGAGCGGTCCCACAGGGCGTGCAGCTCCCGCTGGTCGACGACCTCCGCCGTCTCGCCGCCGGGCAGGGGAGCGGCATCGCGGGCCATCACCACCAGTTCCGAGGCCTCCCAGCCCGTCGCGCCCAGCTCGCCCGCGACCGCCTCCGCCCCGGTCCAGCGCAGGATCGCGGCGGCCACCGGCCAGTCCAGCTCGGCGGCCGCGGTGGCCGCCGTCCGGGCCACGGTGGCCGCGTCGGTGGGCGAGGTGAGCACGAGCGTGTTGTCGTCCCGGGAGTGCGGGAAGCGGGGATCGGAGACGGCCACGCCCCCGGGCACGTCCCGGACCTCGGCCGCGCGCCGCACCTGCAGCGAGGTCTGCAGCGCCTGGACCCGGCCCAGCTCGTCGTCCGGCATCGGGAGGACCGGCTCGACCGGCGGGCGCAACGGCACGACCGCGACGACGGCGGAGGTGGGCAGCGGGCCGTAGAGGTGCGGGAAGCGCTGGTCCGGCGGGTCCTCGGGAGCGCCGGGCTCCCAGCGCAGCGGGCCGGCCGGCCGGGCCGGGTCCACGACGAGCAGCACGAGGTCGCGGCGTCCGGGGAACAGTCGGCCGGCGGGCAGGTGCACCTGCTCCGGCGTGGACAGGTGCACGAAGCCGGCGTCGGCCAGGGACGGCGGCCGCAGCGCGCCGTCGGCCAGCGCCGTCCGCCAGGCGGCCGGTTCGGCCAGGTGGACGAGCACCGGCGGCGTCGTCACGGGGCGGCGGCGGCCAGCGGCGGGTCGGGGTCGATGCCGGCCGCCACCAGCGCCGCCTCGACCTGGGTGCAGACGGTGCGGACCACCTGGACGCGCGCGAACCGCTTGTCGTCCCCGGCGACGACGTGCCACCGGCCGCCCTCGTGGTCGGTGCGCTCGAGCATCTCCTCGACGGCGGCCTCGTAGGCGTCCCGCTTCTCGCGGTTGCGCCAGTCCTCGTCGGTCAGCTTCCAGGCCCGGTAGGGGTCGTCGCGGCGGGACTCGAAGCGGCGCAGCTGCTCCTCGGGGGAGACGTGCATCCAGAACTTGACCAGGACCATGCCCTCGGCAGCCAGCGTGGTCTCCAGGTCGACGATCTCGGCGTAGGCCCGGCGCCAGGCCTCCTCGGAGGCGAACCCCTCGACCCGCTCCACCAGCACCCGGCCGTACCAGGTGCGGTCGAGGACGGCCATGCCGCCCCAGCCGGGCAGCACCGGCCAGAACCGCCACAGGAAGTGGTGCCGCTTCTCGTCGTGGGTGGGTGCGGCGAACTGGGCGACCCGCACGTGCCGGGGGTCGATCTGCTCGACCAGCCGCTTGATCGCCCCGCCCTTGCCCGAGGCGTCCCACCCCTCGAAGAGCACGCACAGCGGCGGACCGAGCTCACCGGTGCCGAGCTGGCCGCCGAGCAGCAGGCGCAGGTGCACCAGCCGCTGCTGGGCCTCGGCGAGCTGCTTCTTGGCGTCGGCCTTCGACAGGCGCGCACCCAGGTCGACCTCGGACAACCGGCTCATGACGGGGAAGCCTGGCGGACGGCGATCGGGCTGTCATCCGGACCGCTCGCCGGGGCGGCGTGCTGCCGCACCCAGGCGTGCATGGCGATGCCGGCCGCCACGCCGGCGTTGATCGACCGCGTGGAGCCGAACTGGGCGATGGACAGGACGCCGTCGGCGGCCGCCCGCGCCTCGTCGGTGAGCCCGCTGCCCTCCTGGCCGAACAGCAGCACGCAGGCGCGGGGGAGGGGCTCGGTCTCCAGCGGCCGGGCGCCGGGCAGGTTGTCGACGGCGAGCAGCGGCAGCCCCTCGGCGCGCGCCCACGCGGCGAGCGCGGCGACGTCGGCGTGGTGGCGCACGTGCTGGTAGCGGTCGGTGACCATCGCTCCGCGCCGGTTCCACCGCTTGCGGCCCACCACGTGGACGGCCTCGGCGAGGAAGGCGTTCGCCGTCCGGACGACGGTCCCGATGTTGAGGTCGTGCCGCCAGTTCTCGATGGCGACGTGGAACGGGTGCCGGCGGGTGTCCAGGTCGGCGACGATCGCCTCGACGGTCCAGTACCGGTAGTGGTCGACGACGTTGCGGCGGTCACCGGCGGCCAGCAGCTCGGGGTCGTAGCGCGGGTCGTCGGGCCACGGACCCTCCCAGGGGCCGACCCCCACACCGTCCACGGGGGTGAGTTCCCTCTCGGCCTCGGTCACCCGGCCGACGCTAGTGGGACCATGGGAAGCGCCATGACTGCCCTGCCCCTGGTCTTCGACGCCCCCCGCCGGGGCAAGCCCCCACGCCACCTCGCCGACCTCACTCGTGAGGAGGCCCGCGCGGCGGTCGCCGAGCTCGGTCAGCCGGCCTTCCGTGCCGACCAGCTGGCCCGGCACTTCTACCGGGGCGTCACCGACCCGGCCCAGATGACCGACCTGCCGGCCGCCGTCCGCGAGACGCTCACCGGCGCGCTGCTGCCCGGCCTGCTGACGCCGGTGCGGCACCAGTCGGCCGACGGGGGGCGCACCCGCAAGACGCTGTGGCGGCTGCACGACGGCGCTCTGGTCGAGAGCGTGCTCATGCGCTACCCGGACCGCGCCACCGTCTGCATCTCCAGCCAGGCCGGGTGCGGCATGGCCTGCCCGTTCTGCGCGACCGGGCAGGGCGGCCTGACCAGGAACCTGTCCGCCGCGGAGATCATCGGCCAGGCGGTCGCGGCCGCGGCGGCGATGGCGGGCGGCGAGATCCCCGGCGGCCCCGGCCGGCTGTCCAACGTCGTCTTCATGGGCATGGGCGAGCCCCTGGCCAACTACGCGCGGGTGCGCAAGACCCTCGACGCGCTGGTCACGCCCACCCCGCACGGGCTGGGCCTCTCGCAGCGGTCGATCACCGTCTCCACCGTCGGCGTCGTCCCGGCGATCCGGCGGCTGACCGAGGAGGGCCTCAACGTGACCCTCGCGGTGAGCCTGCACGCGCCGGACGACGAGCTGCGCGACACCCTGGTGCCGATCAACACCCGCTGGAAGGTCGACGAGGTCGTCGGCGCCGCCGACGCCTACGCCGAGCGCACCGGCCGCCGGTACTCGATCGAGTACGCGCTCATCCGGGACGTCAACGACCAGCCGGAGCGGGCCGACCTGCTGGGTCGGCTGCTCGCCGGGCGCCGGGCGCACGTGAACCTCATCCCGCTCAACCCGACGCCGGGCAGCCCGTGGGACGCCAGCCCGCTGCCGGCCCAGCGCGAGTTCGTGGCGCGGCTGCGCGCCGCCGGGGTGCCGACGACGGTCCGCGACACCCGCGGTCAGGACATCGACGGCGCCTGCGGTCAGCTGGCCGCGGCCGACCGGGTGGAGGGAGTCCCCAGCGTGGCCGTGCCGACGCCGTCCCTCGAGCCGCCGGTGGAGCTGGGCGCCGAGGCGGACGAGTGAGCGCCGCCGGCGAGCCGCCGGCGGAGGCGCACGAGCACACCCACTCCGACGTCTCGGGCGGGTGGCTGCGGGCCGCGGTCTTCGGGGCCATGGACGGGCTGGTCACCAACACCGCGCTGGTGGCCGGGGTGGGCGGCGGTGGCGCCGCGCCGCGGGCGATCGTGCTCGCGGGCGTGGCCAGCCTGGTCGCCGGGGCGATCTCCATGGCACTGGGCGAGTACACCTCGGTGCGGACGCAGAACGAGCAGCTGGACCTCGAGGTCGCCAAGGAGCGCCGGGAGCTGGAGCGCAACCCGCACGGCGAGCTGGCCGAGCTGGTGGAGATGCTGCGGGTCCGCGGGGTGGACGACGAGCTCGCCCCGCTGGTCGCCCGGCAGCTGTCCCGCGACCCCGACACGGCGCTGCGGCTGCACGTCGTCGCCGAGCTCGGGCTCAACCCGGAGGACAAGCCGTCGCCGGTGGTCGCGGCGGTGTCCTCGTTCCTGACCTTCGCCACCGGGGCTGTGGTCCCGCTGCTGCCCTACCTGGTCGGCGTCTCGCTGCTGTGGGTGGCGCTGCTGTGCGGCGGCGTCGGGCTCGCTGCGGCCGGGGCGCTGTCGTCGCGGTTCACGCCGCGGCCCTGGTGGTCCGCCGCGCTGCGGCAGGTGCTGTTCGGCGGGATCGCCGCGGGCGTGACCTACGCGATCGGGCTGGCCATCGGCGTCACCGTCACCTGACGGGGACCCCCGGAACGCGGCGGACGCCGGCCAGGAGGTCCTGACCGGCGTCCGACGGGGGGTGCGGGGCGTGCTCAGCCCTGGGCGGCGGCCTTGCGGCGGCGGGCGGCGAACACGGTGGCACCGCCGAGCAGGACCAGGCCGGTGCCGGCGACCAGCGGGACGGTGACGTCGGCGCCGGTGTAGGCCAGGCTCTCCGAGGCGGTGGCCACGGTCGCGCCGGCCGCGACGACGGTGACGGTCTCCTCGAAGTGGCTGCCCATGTTGCCGTCGAAGGCGAGGGTGTGGGTGCCCGCCGGGACGCCGGCCGGGAGGGTGAACTCGACGGTCAGCACGCCCTGCGCGTCGGCCGGGAAGGTACCGATCGGGGTCGGGGTCGAGTGCAGCACGAGGGAGACCTGCTCGTACGGCTGGAAGCCCTTGATCACCCGGACGACCTTCTCACCCGGCGCGGGGGTGGAGTCCGTGGTCGCCGAGGTGGTGGTCGTGGCGATGCCCGGCGTGTTGGGCTTCGCGCCCGGGACGAACGCGGGGGTCGGCGCCGGGGTGGTCGACGGCGCAGGGGTGCTCGTGGTGGGGGTGGTCGGCTCGGCGTTCGGGTCGACGACGGTCACCGTGGCGACCGGGTACTCGACGTTGGTCGTGTAGGTGGGGGAGACCTCGTAGAACCCGAGGTAGTCGACGCACGCGGCGTGGACCTCGTAGGTGCCCGGCGTGGTGCCGGCCTTGAACGCCAGCTCGAGCGACCACGTGCCGTCCGCCGCGGCGAAGTCGCCGTTCTGGAGCAGCTCCGGGCTGCCGTCGTCGATGCCGACCATGATCAGGTTCGGGTTGCCCGGGACGCCCTCGGGGCAGTCGGTGCCGGAGACGGTGAAGACCTGCTCCGCGGCCACGGAGCCGGGAGCCACCACCGGTGCGGCCGGGGCGGCGAACGCGGCGGGGGCGGCGATCAGGGTCGAGCCCGTGACGGCCAGGCCGAGCAGTGCTCCGGCGGCGACACGGGTGGTGGTGCGGGACATCAGCGGCTCTCCGCTCGCTCAGGAGTCCGGCGCTCCGGACTGCTCTGACCTCCTGATCGGCAGGGAGTCGGCCGAGGTGTAGCTGTGGGGTACTCCGCCAGATAACCGGTTCGTAACGGTTCCGTACCCCGGTCAGCGGGAGCAACTGAGCCCGGCGGCGGCCAGGGCCGCGCCGGTGCCCGCGGTGGCGAAGCGGAGGGGCAGGCCGGGGTCCGGTGCGCGGGCCGGCAGCACCTCGACCTCCCCGGGGTCGACCGTCGCCAGCGACGTGAGGTCGGTGGCCGAGGTGCCGGCGTCCACGGTCAGCGCGCCGGTCGCCGCCCAGCCGACCCGCTGGAGCCGCCACGGCTCCAGGCCGGCGCCGCGGACGGCGCCGACGAGGGCGGTCAGCACGGTCGCCGCGGCCGAGGCCCGGCCGTCGGGGTCCACCGCGGCCGGCTGCCACCGCCCGTCGACCAGGTGCTCGGGGTGCCGGGACCGCACCAGCGCCAGGGCGGTCCGGCCGTCCACGTGCTGTGGGCCCGCCTCGGGGACGTGCAGCCCCGCCGCCGGGTCCCGGACCGGCTGCGGGACGTCGAGGCGGAGGCCGCCGACGGCGTCGACGACGGCGGCGAAGCCGGCCAGGTCGACGGTCACCAGGTGGTCGGTGGGGATGCCGAGGTCGCAGAGCGCGTCCACGGTCGACTGCGGGCCCTGCAGCCACGTCAGGGCCAGCCGCCGGGGCCGGTCACCGCCCGGGACGACCAGGTCGCGGGGAACGGAGAGCACCTCGCCGCGGTGGACGACGAGGACGACGTCGGCCCGGCTGCCGGGCACGTCGTCGGCCGTCCCGAACTCCGCCGTCGACGCGCCCTCGGGCAGCGCGGACCGGTCGTCCAGGCCGAGGAGCACCCACGTCGGCTCGTCCCCGGGGTGCGTGTCGACGGCCACGCGGTCGATGCGCGTGACCAGCAGGGCGACGTCTGCACCGAGCACCGCGACGGCGGCCACGAGCGCGAGCAGGGCGATCCGCAGGGCCGTGGGGGTGGGCGTGGAGCGGGACATCGGCGGCTCTCCGCGTGGTCGGGGATCCGGGACCCGGACTGCTCCACCTCAGATCGGCGGGCCGTTCGCCGGGCGGTACCGGTCCCGCAGCGACGAGAGGCCCGCTCCCTCGGGGAGCGGGCCTCTCGTCGTCGTCAGCGGAGCGTCACTGGCTGCGCCAGGCGTTCTTCCGCCGGAAGTAGTCGTAGACCTTGAGCAGGATCATGAGCAGCACGATCGCGCCGACCCACCAGTCCTCGACGCGGCCCTCGTGGTTGCCGACGAGGTAGGCGAGCATGAACAGGATCGCGACCCAGGAGGCGATCCGGCCGGCGCGGCCGGTCTCCCCGTGCCAGCCCCAGTCCTCCGGCCGCTCGTGCTCGACGGGGTGGGCGTCGCGGCGGACGACGGCCTCCTCGCGGCCCGGCTGGTTGACCCGCTCGGTCGCGGGGTTGTCCGTCGCGATCCGCTCGCGGTGGGTCTGCTCGCTCACGCGCTCTCCTCGCTGGCGCCCGGCGTCCGCCGTCGCGGGCGCCGATGTGTCCTGGGGCTCGCTCGCCCTCCGGCCCATTCTGGCAGGAGCCCCCGGAGCCCACCGCCCGAGGTCGGGACGGCGCGCCGCCGGGGCAGGATGGGCCCGTGAGCGGACAGGCGCGTGAGCATCGCGGGGAGCGCCGGCGACCGAGGAGCGCAGCGCGCCGCGGGAGCGAACGATGAGCACGGTGAGCGACGTGCGTGAGGTGACGGTGCTCGGCTCCACCGGCTCGATCGGCCGGCAGGCGATCGCGGTGGCCGAGCAGAACCCCGACCGGCTGCGGATCACCGCCCTGGCCGCGGGGGGCGGGGACGTCGGCCTGCTCGCCGAGCAGGCGCTGTCGCTCGGCGTCCGCACCGTCGCCGTGGCCCGGGCCACCGCCGCCCAGGACCTCCAGCTGGCGTTCTACGCGGCCGCCTCCCAGCGGGGCTGGGCCCAGGGCGAGTACTCCCTGCCGGAGATCCTCGCCGGGCCGCGGGCCGCGGAGGAGCTCGCCGCCCGCCCCGCCGACGTCGTCCTCAACGGGATCACCGGCTCGATCGGGCTCGGCCCCACGCTGGCCGCCCTGCGCGCCGGGAACACCGTGGCGCTGGCCAACAAGGAGTCGCTGGTGGCCGGTGGGGACCTGGTCACAGCCGCGGCCGCGCCGGGGCAGCTGGTGCCGGTGGACTCCGAGCACTCGGCGCTCGCCCAGTGCCTGCGCGGCGGGCACACGAGCGAGGTGGCCCGGCTGGTGCTCACCGCCAGCGGCGGGCCCTTCCGCGGCCGCAGCGCCGAGGAGCTGGTCGACGTCACCGTCGAGCAGGCGCTGGCCCACCCCACCTGGGCGATGGGGCCGGTGGTGACGATCAACTCGGCGACCCTGGTCAACAAGGGCCTGGAGCTGATCGAGGCGCACCTGCTCTTCGGCGTCCCGTACGCCGACATCGACGTCGTGGTGCACCCGCAGTCGATCGTGCACTCGATGGTCACCTTCGCCGACGGCGCGACGATCGCCCAGGCCAGCCCGCCGGACATGCGCCTGCCCATCGCCCTGGCACTGGCCTGGCCCGACCGCCTGCCGCACGTGCAGCCGGCGCTGGACTGGTCGACGGCGAGCACGTGGGAGTTCGCCCCGCTGGACGAGGTCGCGTTCCCCGCCGTCCGGCTGGCCCGGGCCGCCGGCGAGGCGGCGGGCGTGGTGCCGGCGATGTTCAACGCCGCCAACGAGGAGGCGGTGGCCGCGTTCGTGGCGGGTCGGCTGCCGTTCCGGGGCATCGTCGACCTCGTCGCGCGTACCCTCGACGACGCGCCGGACCACGGCGCCCCCACCTGCGTCGAGGACGTCCTGGCGGCGGAGAAGTGGGCCCGGGACCACGCCCGGGGAGTCATCGCCGGAGGCTGAGCTGAGCGGGATCCTCCTGACCGTCCTCGGGATCGTCGCGTTCGCGGTCGGCCTGCTGTTCTCGATCGGCTTCCACGAGTACGGCCACTTCCACTGGGCCCGGAAGTTCGGCATGCGGGTGCCCCAGTTCATGGTCGGCTTCGGCCCGACGGTGTTCTCGCGGCGCCGCGGCGAGACCGAGTACGGCCTGAAGGCCGTGCCGCTGGGCGGCTACATCCGGATCGTCGGCATGATCCCGCCGGCCGAGGAGGGTGAGAGCAAGCGCGCCACCCGGATGCGCAGCTTCATCGCCGAGGTCCGCGGGCAGGCGCTCAACGACGTGCTGCCCAGCGACGCCGGGCGGGTGTTCTACGCCAAGCCCTGGTGGCAGCGGGTCATCGTGATGTTCGCCGGCCCCTTCCACAACCTGGTGCTGGCCGTCGTCCTCTTCGCGATCACGCTGACCGCCGTCGGCACGAGCGTCTTCACCACCACCGTGCGCGACGTCCCCGCCTGCGTGCTGCCGGCCGGGGCCGCCAGCGCCACCGCCGAGGACCCGTGCTCGGTGCCGATCACCGCCGACGGCGCGCTGTGCGAGGCCGGCGCCGCCGGGTGCGCGCTGCCGCAGCGCAGCCCCGCCGCGGCCGCCGGGCTGCGCCCCGGCGACACGATCGTCGCCCTCGGCGGCACGCCGGTGGAGCCCACGTCCTACGACAGCTGGACGGCGGTGCAGGAGGCGATCCGCACCAGCCCCGGCCAGGCGCTGCCGCTGACCATCGAGCGTGACGGGCAGCGGCGCGACCTGACGGTCACGCCCATCGCCAACACCGTGTACGTCGAGGCCGGCAGCGACGAGACGACCACCGCGGGCTACCTGGGCGTCTCCCCGACGCCGGAGCTGGCCCGCCAGTCCCTGGCCGACCTGCCCGGCTACTTCGGGATGGTCGTCGCCAACTCCGTGGAGCGGCTGGTCGAGATCCCGGAGAAGGTGCCGCAGCTGTTCCGCGCCGCCTTCCTCGGCGAGGAGCGGGACGAGAACGGCCCGATCGGCGTCGTCGGGGTCGGCCGGATCTCCGGCGAGGTCTTCGCCATCCCGCAGTTCAGCGGCGCGGAGAAGATCAGCTTCTTCCTCAGCCTGCTGGCCAGCGTCAACCTGGTGCTGTTCCTGTTCAACCTGCTGCCGATCTACCCGTTGGACGGCGGGCACGTCGCCGGGGCGCTGTACGAGAAGGCGCGCTCGGTGGTCGCCCGGCTGCGCGGACGCCCCGACCCGGGGCCGTTCGACATCGCCCGCCTCATGCCGGTGGCCTACGTCGTCGCCGGCTTGTTCATCGTGCTGTCGGGGTTGCTGCTCGTGGCCGACATCGTCAACCCGATCACGCTGCAGTAGCGCGTCGGCGCGGGTCACAGCCGCGGTGGCGGCACCGCGGTGCACGCCGGGCGATACTGGTTGTCATGGCGACCCCCGTCAGTCTCGGCATGCCCGCTGCGCCCCCGCCCGTCCTGGCCCCGCGCCGCAAGACCCGTCAGCTCGACGTCGGTGGCGTGGGAGTGGGCAGTGACTCCCCGGTCAGCGTGCAGTCGATGACGACGACCAAGACCGCGGACATCAACGCGACCCTCCAGCAGATCGCCGAGCTGACCGCCGCGGGCTGCCAGATCGTGCGGGTCGCGGTGCCCGACACCGACGACGCCGAGGCGCTGCCGGCGATCGCGGCGAAGTCGCAGATCCCGGTGATCGCCGACATCCACTTCCAGCCGCGGTACGTGTTCGCCGCGATCGACGCCGGCTGCGCCGCCGTCCGCGTGAACCCCGGCAACATCAAGAAGTTCGACGACAAGGTCGGCGAGATCGCCAGGGCCGCCGGCGACGCGGGCATCCCGATCCGGATCGGCGTGAACGCCGGGTCGCTGGACAAGCGGCTGCTCGCGAAGTACGGCAAGGCCACGCCCGAGGCGCTGGTGGAGTCCGCGCTGTGGGAGTGCTCGCTGTTCGAGGAGCACGGCTTCCGCGACATCAAGATCTCGGTCAAGCACAACGACCCGGTCGTCATGGTGCGGGCCTACGAGCTGCTCGCCGCGCAGTGCGACTACCCGCTGCACCTCGGCGTCACCGAGGCCGGCCCCGCCTTCCAGGGCACGATCAAGTCCGCCGTCGCCTTCGGGGCGCTGCTGTCCCAGGGCATCGGCGACACCATCCGCGTCTCCCTGTCGGCCCCGCCGGTGGAGGAGGTCAAGGTCGGCACCCAGATCCTCGAGTCGCTCAACCTGCGCCAGCGCGGTCTGGAGATCGTCAGCTGCCCGTCCTGCGGCCGCGCCCAGGTCGACGTCTACCGCCTGGCCGACGAGGTCACCGCCGGCCTCGACGGCCTGGAGGTGCCGCTGCGGGTCGCCGTCATGGGCTGCGTCGTCAACGGCCCGGGGGAGGCCCGCGAGGCCGACCTGGGCGTGGCGTCCGGCAACGGCAAGGGGCAGATCTTCGTCAAGGGCGAGGTCGTCAAGACCGTGCCCGAGTCGCAGATCGTCGAGACCCTCATCGAGGAGGCCATGCGGCTCGCCGGCGAGCAGGCCGACGCCGGGGTCCCCTCGGGCGCGCCCGTCGTCACCGTCGGCTGATCCGGCCGGTGCTCCGCACGCCGACCGCCCGGGTCCTCGACGAGACCGACGAGCCGGCCGTCCGCCGGCTGCTGGCCACGGACCCCGTGGCGGCCTGCGTCATCGCCGGGCGGGTGGAGGTCGCGGGGACGGCGGCGCGGGCCCTCGGCGCCCCGCTGTGGGGCGTCGGCAGCGGCCGCTCCCTCGACGCGGTGTGTCTGGCCGGGGCGAACCTGATCCCCTTCGCCGTGCCGGGGGCCGAGCGCACCGCGGCGGCCGCGTTCGCCGAGCGGGCGCGGCGGGCCGGGCGGCGCTGCTCCACGATCGTCGGCCCGGCCGCCGCCGTCGAGCCGCTGTGGGAGCTGCTGGAACCCTCCTGGGGCCCCGCCCGCGACCACCGCCCCTGCCAGCCGCTGCTCGCGATCGAGGGACCGCCCGCGGTCGCCCCCGAGCCCCGCGTGCGGCCGGTCCGCCCCGCGGAGCTGGAGGTCCTCATGCCCGCGGCGGTGGCCATGTTCACCGAGGAGGTGGGGGTCAGCCCGCTGCGGGTCGACGGCGGCGCCGGGTACCGCGCCAGGGTCGCCGACCTGGTCCGCGCCGGTCAGTCCCTGGCCTGGATCGAGGGCGGCGAGGTGCTGTTCAAGGCAGAGATCGGCGCGGTGTCGCGCACCGTCTGCCAGGTCCAGGGGGTGTGGGTGGCCCCCGCCCACCGGGGCCGCGGCATCGGCACCGCCGGCACCGCCGCCGTCGTCGAGTACGCCCGCGCCGCGATCGCACCGGTGGTCAGCCTCTACGTCAACGACTTCAACGCCCCCGCCCGGGCCTCCTACGCGCGGGTGGGCTTCCAGGAGGTCGGGCGGTTCGCCAGCGTCCTGTTCTAGAAGGACCCCCTGCCCCCCTCCACTCGCACGCTCGCGGAGGGCCCCTGCAGGGGGCCAGGAGCCGAGGCGGGACCCTGCCCCCTCCACTCGCACGCTCGCGGAGGGCCCCTGCAGGGGGCCAGGAGCCGAGGCGGGACCCTGCCCCCTCCACTCGCACGCTCGCGGAGGGCCCCTGCAGGGGGCCAGGAGCCGAGGCGGGACCCCTGCCCCCACCACTGGCACGCTCGCGGTGGGCCCCTGCAGGGGGCCGGGGGCCGGGCCTCCCGGGGATCGGCGACGCCATCTGGAACGCTGTCTCCCCGTGCGAACACGACGGGGGACGGTCCTCGCAACCACGCTCGTGCTGCTGGCCGCGCCGGCGCTGGCCGCCTGCTCGGGCGACCCCACCGACGAGGTGCGGGCCGCGGCGGAGGCCTTCCTCGACGACTGGGCCGCGGGCGACGTCGACGCCGCGGCCGGTGCCACCACGGATCCGGACGCCGCCGCCGCGCTGCTGGAGCAGACCGCGACCGACCTCCCCGACGCCACGCTGAGCCCGGAGCCGGGCGCCGTCGCGGTCGAGGAGGACACGGCCACCGTCGAGTGGACCGCCACCTGGGACCTCGCCGCCGCCCCCGAGTGGAGCTACCCGGCCACGCTGCGGCTCCGCGAGGCCGAGGAGGGCTGGGACGTCGTCGCCGAGCCCACCCTCGTGCACCCCGAGCTCGGCGAGGGCCAGCACCTGGTGCTCGCCCGCGAGCTGCCCGAGCGGGCGGCGATCACCGACGCGGGCGGGCAGCCGCTGTTCACGCCCACCGAGGTGGTCAACGTCGGCGTCGACCCGGGCCAGGTCACCGACCTGCCCGCGCTGGCCGGGGCGCTGTCGGCGGCCACCGGGGTCGCCGCCGAGGAGATCACCGCCGACGTCCAGGCCGCGCCCGCCGGTCAGTTCGTCCCGGTGATCACCCTGCGCCGTCCCGACTTCGAGGCCATCCGCGCGCAGGTCTTCGACCTGCCCGGCGCGGTGTTCCCCACCGACACCCGGCTGCTGGCCCCCACCGCCCGCTTCGCCTCGGCCCTGCTGGGCCGGGTCGGCCCGGCGACGGCGGAGGTGCTGGAGGAGGCCACGGTGGACGGCGAGCCCGCCTACGCCTCCGGTGACCAGCTGGGCCTGTCCGGCCTGCAGCGGGCCCTCCAGGAGCAGCTGACCGGCACCGCCGGCTTCACCGTCAGCGTGGCGAGCACCGACGAGAGCACCGGCGACGCCGGCCGGGAGGTCGACGCGGTCGCACCGGTGCCCGGCGAGCCGGTGCAGACGCCGCTGGTGCCGGCGGTCCAGAACGCCGCGGACGCCGCCGTCGCCGGCCAGCCGCTGCCCACCCACCTCGTGGTCGTGCGGCCCCGCACCGGCGAGATCGTCGCCGTCTCCTCCAACGAGGCGGCCGCCGCCGGCAACGCGCTCAGCGGGCGGTTCCCGCCGGGCTCCAGCATGAAGACGATCACCGCGACCGCGCTGCTGGGCAAGGGCATGACCCCGGAGAGGCCGGTGCCCTGCCCCGGCACGTTCGTCGTCGAGGGCCGCGAGTTCGAGAACCAGGACCAGTTCGACCTGGGCACCGTGCCGTTCACCGAGGCGTTCGCGAAGTCCTGCAACACCACCTTCATGCAGCAGTCGCTGGAGCTGCTGCCCGACGACGCCCTCGCCGCCGCGGCCGCCTCCTACGGCGTGGGCACCGACTGGCAGCTGCCGGTGGACGTGTTCAGCGGCAGCGTCCCCGCCGACAGCACCGGGACGACGAAGGCGGCCGACGCGATCGGCCAGGGCCAGGTGCTGATGAGCCCGGCCCAGATGGCGCTCGTCGCGGCAGGGGTGGCCGGCGGGACCCCGGTGGCGCCGGTCGAGGTGGTGGGCGCGGAGCCCGCGGGGACCGTGCCGGCCGGACCGGACCCCGCCGTGCTCGACCAGCTGCGGCCGATGATGCGGCAGGTGGTGCTCTCCGGGACCGCCACCGCCCTGGACGACCGCGGCGAGGTCTACGGGAAGACCGGCACGGCCGAGTACGGCAGCAACACCCCGCCGGACGCACACGGCTGGTTCATGGGTTACCAGGTGGCCGGTCCGCAGGGCGACCTCGCCTTCGCCGTCCTGGTGGAGGGCGGCCAGTCCAGCAGCGCCGCCGTCGCCGTGACCGACGCCTTCCTCGGCGGCCTCGGCTGAGCTGACGGCCCTCCTGCTCCGGTCTCAGGCGGGACCGAAGGCGGTCCGCTCCGCGCGCTCGAAGCGGCCGCGGGTCAGGCGCAGCAGGAGCCGGAACGCCCGCCCGCCGTCGCCGAACGCGGCGTCCACCTGCTCGTCGGTCAGCCCGTGCGCCGCCCAGGGCAGCAGGAACGGCATGTCCCGCAGCCCGTGCGTGGACTGCGCCGCCCGCTCGGCGGCCTGCCACTCGGCGGTCGTCAGGTGCTGCTGGGCCAGGGGGAGGGCCCCGGTCTCCTCGTGCACCAGGTGCTCGGCGAGGCAGTCCCGGGTCGCGGTCACGCGGTCGGCCAGCCGCTCGCGGGTCGCGGCGTCGGGGGCGAACGCCATGGCGGTGAAGCAGGTCGAGCAGGCATCGAGGAGCGGGTCGATGAGCTCGTGCTCGGCCTCCATGGCCTCCAGGGTCGCCCGCCCGTCGGCGTCGCCGGCCGCGTCGACGTGGGCCAGCAGCAGCGGCCAGATGGCGGTGTCCTCGACGGTGTGGTGGTGGTGCAGGACCGTGCCGAAGCGGTGCCAGCGCGCGGACAGCGCCCGCCAGGCCACGCCGTCCTCCACCGGGGTCTGCCGCACCGCGGTCGCGAAGCGGTCCAGGTCACGGCGGAAGGCGTGGTGCATCACGTACATGCCCGAGAGGTCGTGGGGTCCCTCGGCCACGGCGGCCTGACCGGGCAGGTCCAGCTGGCGGCGGACGTCGGTGGGGGGGCTCATCGCGGGTCACTCCTGGGGGTCGGAGCCGGGCGTCCTCGCTCCGGCGACCGCCACCCTCGGGGGCTCCGCTTGCAGCGCGCTTGCGGCCGACTGGTCGCGGCCCTGCGCGGTCAACCCTCGGGCAGCCCCGGGAACCCGGTGGTGACCGGCGTCTGCGCGGCCGCCCCCCGCCACGACACGGCCCGCACCTCGGCGGCGCCCAGCTCGTCGACCGCGAGCCGGCGCACCGTCGACTGCACCGCCTGGTCGAGCACCCGCACCCAGGCCGCGGCGACGCCGTCCTCCAGGACGGCGGCCAGCGCGGCGGCGTCCACGGGGGAGACGACGGGGAACGGCAGGGCGTAGCCGGCCTCGGCCGGCACGGGGTCGTCGCCGCGCTCCTCCAGCAGCTCGGCCAGCCGGTCGCGGACGTCGCGGTGGGCGTTCTCCGCCACCGACGCCTGCGGGCGCGACTGCGGCGGCAGGCCGGCGCCGACCGAGCCGTAGCCCCACACGGCGGCGTGCTCGGCGGCCAGGGCCTCCCGCAGTGCGGTGGTCTCGGTGCCCTCGTCCAGGACGCCGTCGTCAGCCATGGACGCACCCCCTCGCCGGACCGCCGGTCACGCCAGCACCGCCTCCTGCCCGCGGAGCCCCGCGGCCAGCGACCCCAGCAGCGCGGCCCGGGGACCGGTCTGGTCGACGGCGGCGTCCGCGTGCGAGCGGGCGGCGGTGGACACCTGGCCGCGCAGCCAGCCCCGCACGTCGCCCCCGGCCGGCGGAGCACCCGCGGCCGGCGACGAGGAGGCCGACGGCGAACCGGACGACGGGGCCGCCGCCCGCAACCGCTCCAGCTGGTCGGCGGCCTGCGCGGACTGCGCACCCACCGCCGCGGCGAGGGCCGGGTCGGCGGACGCGGCGGCCGCGTACGCCGCCACCAGGGCCTCCTGCACGGCGACCTGCCCGGCCAGCCGGTCGGCCTCCGCGGTGCTGACCGGGGGGGCGCCGGAGGAGCCGGAGGTGCAGCCGGTGGCCGCGAGGGCCAGCCCGGCCGAGGCCGCCAGCAGCGCGCGTCGCGAGAACCCCCGGGGTGCGGGGGTGGGCGAGGGGAGCATCGCCCCCATCCTCTCAGCCGCGGGCGCGCCGCCGCGGCGGGCACACCGGGGTGGCGGAGACCTCCCGGCGCCCGGTCTCGGGGGCGATGGGCGGGCGGTAGCCTGGCTCTTCGCCCGGTACCGGGCCCGGCGGCGTGTCCGCCGTCGCCCACGGGGGCACGAGACCGGGCGGGAGCCGCTCCGGTGTGCCCCGACCGAGCTCGGAGAGAGAGGGAGCCCCGTGTCCGCCGCTTCCCGCACCGACCCCGTGGCCACCCGGCTGGCCGGCCGGATCGGGCCGGTCGTCGACGCCGCCGGCTACGACCTGGAGGAGCTCGTCGTCACCCCGGCCGGACGCCGCAGCGTGGTGCGCGTGGTGGTCGACCGCGACGAGGGGGTCACGCTCGACGACGTCGCCGAGGTCAGCCGGGCGGTGTCCACGGCCCTCGACGAGGACGACACCGAGTTCGGCGGGCTGCCCTACGTGCTGGAGGTCACCAGCCCCGGGGTGGACCGCCCGCTCACCGAACCGCGGCACTGGCGGCGCAACACCGGCCGGCTGGTCAGCGTGACCGTCGGCCCGGCCGGCTCCGCCGAGGAGGTGACCGCCCGCGTGCTCGCGGTGGACGACACCGGGGTCTCCCTGGCCGTGGAGGCGAAGGGCAAGCCGGGGGCCAAGAAGCGCCCGCCGACCCAGCGGCACGTGACGTGGCCGGAACTCGGCACCGGGCGGGTGCAGGTGGAGTTCGGCCGGCCCGAGCCGGACGCGCAGCCGGATCCCGCAGAGGACGACGAGGACGACGGAGGAGGACAGTGAACATCGACGTGACCGCCTTGAAGGCGGTCGAGCGGGAGAAGGGCATCCCGGCCGACACGGTCATCGAGGCGATCGAGACCGCGCTGGTGACGGCCTACCGGCACGCGGACGGCGCGGCCAAGCACGTGCGGGTGCACGTGGACCGCAAGAGCGGCGAGGTCGCCGTCCTCGCCCAGGAGCTGGGCGCCGACGGTGAGGTCGTCCGCGAGTGGGACGACACCCCCAGCGACTTCGGCCGCATC
This sequence comes from Geodermatophilus sp. SYSU D01186, assembly GCF_054050215.1. Taxonomy (NCBI): domain Bacteria; kingdom Bacillati; phylum Actinomycetota; class Actinomycetes; order Geodermatophilales; family Geodermatophilaceae; genus Geodermatophilus; species Geodermatophilus sp. SYSU D01186. The sequence continues at coordinate 20,672 of NZ_JBJGYW010000036.1, forward strand.
GCGGCCAGCACCGCCAAGCAGGTCATCGTGCAGCGGCTGCGGGACGCCGAGCACGAGCAGACCTTCGGCGAGTACGTCGGCAAGGAGGGCGACATCGTCAGCGGCATCGTGCAGGCGCACGACCGCCGCAACGTGCAGGGCACCGTGCTGATCGACATCGGCAAGGTCGAGGCGGTGCTCCCGCCCACCGAGCAGGTGCCCGGCGAGACGTACGCGCACGGCAGCCGGCTGAAGGCCTACGTGGTGTCGGTCGCCCGCACCTTCCGCGGCCCGCAGGTGACCGTCTCCCGCACCCACCCCAACCTGGTGCGCAAGCTGTTCGCGCTCGAGGTGCCCGAGATCGCCGACGGCAGCGTCGAGATCGTGGCCGTGGCCCGCGAGGCCGGGCACCGCTCGAAGATCGCCGTCCGCACCAAGGTGCCCGGGCTCAACGCCAAGGGCTCCTGCATCGGCCCGATGGGCCAGCGGGTGCGCAACGTCATGAGCGAGCTGCACGGCGAGAAAATCGACATCGTCGACTGGTCCGACGACCCGGCGACCTTCGTCGCCTCCGCGCTGAGCCCGGCGCGGGTGACCAGCGCCCAGGTCGTCGACCCCCAGGCCAAGGCCGTGCGGGTCGTCGTCCCCGACTACCAGCTGTCGCTGGCGATCGGCAAGGAGGGGCAGAACGCGCGGCTGGCCGCACGGCTGACCGGCTGCCGGATCGACATCCGCAGCGACGCCGAGGCCGACGACGCCGCGCCGTCCCCGGGGGTGGGCCGGGCACCGCTGCGGTCCGGCGCCCCGGCGGCCGGCCCCGCGGGTCCCGGCGCCCGCCGCGGGGGAGCGGGTGGAGGATCACGCCCCGGCCGGGTGCCCGGTGGCCGGAGTGCGGAACACCCGGGGCGTTCCGCGCGCTAGAGTGCAGGGTGGCCGAAACGTCGATCCCGGTGCGCACCTGTGTGGGCTGCCGGAAGCGCGCTCCGGTCACCGACCTGTTGCGCGTCGTCGTCTCGGGCGGGGCACTCGTCCCCGATCCGCGACGGAGGCTCCCCGGCAGGGGGGCGTCACTGCACCCCACCCCGGAGTGCCTGCGTGCAGCGGAACGACGCCGGGCCTTCGCCCGGGCACTGCGCTGCAGCAGCCCGGTGGAGGCCGGTCCGCTCCGGGTCCACGTCCTCGGTACGCCGTCCGCGGCGCCACCGGGGTACGGGTCCGACGCGGGCGGGTAGTACGAACGACAACCGCAACAACACAGACGGACCGGCAACCGGCCGGTCCGCAGTCGAGTCAGGACGTCGTCGGATGAGCAAGCCGTGAAGTCCCCACGATGACCATGCAGTACTGACGACGAGGTCGAGCGGGCCAGCCGCCGGCCTCACCAAGAGGAGATCCGTGCCAGGCAAAGCCCGCGTACACGAACTCGCCAAGGAGTTCGGTGTCGACAGCAAGACCGTGCTCGCCAAGCTCAAGGAGCAGGGCGAGTTCGTGAAGTCCGCCTCCTCGACCGTCGAGGCCCCCGTGGCCCGTCGGCTCCGGGAGGCCTTCGTCGCCGGCTCCGGCGGCGGCAACGGTGGCGGCTCGTCCGCCGCGCCCAAGCCCGGGCCCCGCCCCGGCCCGCGTCCGCCCGCGCCCGCCCCGCAGGCTCCGGCGGCGTCCGCGCCGGCCGCCCCGGCCCCGGCCCCGGCTGCTCCGGCTCCCGCGCCGGCCGCTCCCGCCGCACCGGCGCCCCAGGCGCCGGCGACGCGCGCCCCCGGCGGCCCCACCCCGGGTCCGCGCCCCGGTGCGGTCCGTCCGGGTGCCCCGGTCCCGGGTGGCCCGACCCCGGGTCCGCGTCCCGCCGCGGCGCCCCAGGCCCCTGCGGCCGCCGCCCCGGCCCCGCAGGCACCGGCGGCGCCCAGCGGCCCGCGTCCGGGTCCGGCGGGAGCTCCCCGTCCCGGCCCCGCCGGTGGGGCCACCCCCGGCGCCCCGCGTCCGGGTGCTCCCGGTGCGCCCGGCGCCGGTCCGCGTCCCGGCCCCCGGCCGGCTCCGCGGCCGGGCAACAACCCCTTCAGCAGCGCGCCGCGTCCGGCGCCCGCCGGCGGGCCCCGTCCCGGCCCCGGCGCGGGCCCGCGTCCCGGCCCCGGCGGTCCCCGACCGGCTCCCGGTGCGGGCGGTCCGCGTCCGGCTCCCGGTGCGGGTGGTCCGCGTCCGGCTCCGGGTGCGGGTGGTCCGCGTCCGGCCGCCGGTCCCGGTGGCCCGCGCCCGAACCCGGGCATGATGCCGCAGCGTCCGAGCCCCGGCATGATGCCGCCGCGCCCGGCCGGTGCCGGCCGTCCCGGTGCCCCCGGTGGCGCCGGCCGCGGTCGTCCCGGTGGTGCCCCCGGCGGTGGCGGCGGTGGCTTCCGCCCCGGTGGTGGCGGCGGCGCCGGCGCCCCGGCCGGTGGTGGCTTCCGTGGTGGCGGCGGTGGCCGTGGCCGTGGCCGCGGCGGCTCGGGTGCCGGTACCGCCGGTGCCTTCGGCCGTCCCGGTGGCCGCGGTCCGGTCCGTGGCCGCAAGAGCAAGAAGCAGCGGCGTCAGGAGTTCGACTCGATGGCGGCGCCCAGCATGGGCGGCGTCCAGCTCCCGCGTGGCAACGGGCAGACCGTCCGGCTGCCGCGTGGCGCCTCGCTGACCGACCTGGCCGAGCGCATCGGCGCCCAGCCGGCCGCCCTGGTCACCGCCCTGTTCCACCTGGGCGAGATGGTCACCGCGACCCAGTCGGTCAACGACGACACCCTGCAGCTGCTCGGTGCCGAGATCGGCTGGAACATCCAGGTCGTCAGCCCCGAGGACGAGGACCGCGAGCTCCTCGAGACCTTCGACCTCACCTTCGGTGACGAGGAGGGCGACGAGGAGGACTGGTCGGCCCGTCCGCCGGTCGTGACCGTGATGGGTCACGTCGACCACGGCAAGACCAAGCTCCTCGACGCGATCCGCAACGCCAACGTGGTGGCCCGCGAGGCCGGTGGCATCACGCAGCACATCGGCGCCTACCAGATCGTGAGCGAGCTGGAGGGCGAGGAGCGTCCGATCACCTTCATCGACACCCCGGGTCACGAGTCGTTCACCGCGATGCGTGCCCGTGGCGCGAAGGTGACCGACATCGTCGTCCTGGTCGTCGCGGCCGACGACGGCGTCATGCCGCAGACGGTCGAGGCGCTCAACCACGCCCAGGCCGCCGACGTGCCGATCGTGGTCGCGGTCAACAAGATCGACAAGGAGGGGGCCAACCCCGCCAAGATCCGCCAGCAGCTCACCGAGTACGGGCTGGTGGCCGAGGAGTACGGCGGCGAGACGATGTTCGTCGACGTCTCCGCGACCACCCGCCAGGGCATCGACGACCTGCTCGCGGCGATCCTGCTGACCGCCGACGCCTCGCTGGACCTGCGCGCCAACACCGAGCAGGACCCGCAGGGTGTGGTCATCGAGGGCAAGCTGGACAAGGGTCGCGGCCCCGTCGCCACGGTGCTCGTCCAGCGCGGCACGCTGCGTCAGGGCGACTCGATCGTGGCCGGCGACGCCTACGGCCGCGTCCGGTCGCTGCTCGACGAGCACGGCAACAAGCTGAAGGAGGCCCTGCCGGCCCGCCCCGTGCAGGTCGTCGGCCTCACCTCGGTGCCGCGTGCCGGTGACACCTTCCTCGTGGTCGAGGAGGACCGGGTGGCCCGGCAGATCGCCGACCGCCGCCAGGCCCGCATCCGCAACGCGCAGAACGCCTCCATGCGCAAGCGGATCAGCCTCGAGGACCTCGACGCCGCGCTGAAGGAGAACCGTCAGCTCAACCTGATCATCAAGGGCGACAACTCGGGCACCGTCGAGGCGCTCGAAGAGGCGCTGATGAAGATCGAGGTGAGCGACGACGTCTCGCTGCGGGTCATCCACCGCGGCGTCGGGTCGATCACCAAGAGCGACATCGACCTGGCGCTGGCCGACGACGTCATCGTCCTGGGCTTCAACGTCCGGGCCGAGGGTCAGGCCACGGAGCTGGCCAACCGCGAGGGCATCGACGTCCGGTACTACTCGGTCATCTACCAGGCCATCGACGAGATCGAGGCCGCCCTCAAGGGCATGCTCAAGCCCGAGTACGAGGAGGTCCAGCTCGGCACGGCGGAGGTCCGCGAGGTCTTCCGGGTGCCGCGGATCGGCAACGTCGCCGGTTCGCTGGTCCGCAGCGGCACGATCGTCCGCAACTCGAAGGCCCGGCTCATCCGCGACGGTGCCGTGGTCGCCGACAACCTGTCGGTGGAGTCGCTGCGCCGCTTCAAGGACGACGCGACCGAGGTCCGCGAGGGCTACGAGTGCGGTATCGGCCTGGGGTCGTTCAACGACATCAAGGTCGACGACGTGATCGAGACCTTCGAGATGCGCGAGAAGCCGCGCGCGTAAGGAACCCTTCGCCCCCACCACCCGCCCCGCGCTCGCGGCGGCGGGTGGTGGAGGGCAGGGGCGCGACGTCGCAGAGCAGCAGGACGGGGGAGATCCGGTGTTCACCGGCTCGTTGGACGCCGACCTGCTGCTGGGCGACGTCCACTCGCTGAAGGGCAAGCGCGCCGTGGTCCGGCCCATCGTGGCCGAGCTGCGGCGCCGCTTCGCCGTCGCCGCGGCCGAGGTCGGCGACCAGGACCTGCACCGCCGCGCGCGGGTCGGGGTGGCCACCGTGGCCGCGGACGCCGCCCAGGTGACCGACGTCCTCGACGCCTGCGAGCGGTTGCTGGCCGAGCGGCCGGAGGTGACGCTGCTGTCGACGCACCGGCAGCTGTTCTCCGACAGTGACTAGGCAGCCCCAGAAGTCCGTCGGCCCCCTCCGGGCCCACCCCGAGCGTGCGAGGGGTGGGGAGGAGAGGGTCCTTACCCAGGAGGTCCGATGGCCGACCCGGCCCGCGCCCGCAAGCTGGCGGTGCGCATCCGCCAGATCGTCTCCGCCGCGATCGAGACGCAGATCAAGGACCCCCGCCTCGGCATGGTGACCGTCACCGACGCCCGCGTGACCAGTGACCTGCGCGAGGCCACGGTGTTCTACACGGTCTACGGGGACGCCACCCAGGTCGAGGACTCCGCCCGGGCGCTGGCATCGGCGACGGGCGTGCTGCGCTCCACCGTGGGCAGGCAGACCGGCATCAAGTTCGTCCCGACCCTCACCTTCGTCGCCGACCACGTGCCCGACACCGCGCGCGAGCTCGACGCCGCCCTCGAGCGGGTGCGGCACGCCGACGCCGAGCTCGCCCGCATCCGCGAGGGCGCGCAGTACGCCGGCGAGCCCGACCCCTACCGCCGTCCGGCGGAGGACGACGAGGACGGCGAGGTCGAGGACGTCCTCGGCACCGCCGACGACGGCGTCGACGTCCCCACCGAGACCAGGAGTGCATCGTGAGCGAGCTCGACCCGGAGCCGGCCGACGCCGACCGCAACGAGCTGGGCGGCCGCCCCCAACCCACCACCGGTGACCCCACCGAGGGGGGCAAGCGCGGCCAGATCGGCGACGCGCCCAGCATCACCTCCGACGAGCCGGACGACGGCGGGCCGGGGTTCCCGGTCGGCGGCGGGGACGTGACCGAGGAGCAGAACGCCCCGCCGGTCGCCGACCCTGGCCCCGGGGCGTGACGGCCTCCGTCCCGCCCGGCACCGATCTGACCGCCGACGCCGCCGCCGTCCTGTCCGCGGCCGCGGAGGGACGGGCGACGGTCGTCCTGTCCGGGCACGTCCAGCCCGACGCGGACGCCCTCGGCAGCACGCTCGCCCTCGCCGAGGGCCTGCGCCGCCGCGGCGCCCGGGTGCTGGCGACCTTCCCGGACCCGTTCGTGCTGCCGGCGTCCTTGAGCTGGTTGCCCGGCGTCGAGGGGCTGGTGCCCTCCAGCGCCGTCCCCGGCTCCCCGGACGTCTTCGTCAGCCTGGACGCGGCCTCGCCCACCCGGCTGGGGGAGCTGGCGGGGCTGCTGGAGCGCGCGGGCACGTCCGTCGTGGTCGACCACCACGCCAGCAACCCCGGCTTCGGCGTGGTGCGGGTGGTCGACCCCGGTGCCCCCGCGACGGTCGCGCTCGTCGCCGACCTGCTCGACGGGCTGGGCGTGACGCTCGACGAGCGGCTGGCCACCTGCCTGTACGCGGGCCTGGCCGCCGACACGGGCTCCTTCCGGTTCGGCAACACCCGGCCCGACACCCACGACCTCGCGGCGCGGCTGCTGGCCACCGGCATCGACCACGCCGCGATCAGCCAGCGGCTGTTCGACACCGCGCCGTTCGGCTGGCTGGGGCTGCTCTCCGTCGTCGCGGGCCGGGCCGTCCTCGAGCGCGGCACCGGCGCCGGCCTGGTCTGGACCTGGTCGAGCACCGCCGAGGCCGCCGAGCACGGCCTGCCCGGCGAGCAGCTCGAGGCGCTGGTCGACGTCGTCCGCTCCACCGAGGAGGCCGACGTGGCCTGCGTCCTCAAGGGGCAGGACGACGGGTCGTGGTCGGTCTCCCTGCGCTCGCGCGGCGCGACCGACGTCGCCCGGGTGGCCATGGCGCTCGGGGGTGGCGGGCACCGCGCCGCGGCCGGGTTCACGTCCTTCGAGGACCGCGAGTCCACGGTGGCCCGGATCCGCGCCCAGCTCGGCGGGTGAGAGCCCGGCCGTCACCCGGCGTCCTGGCCCTGGCCGCGCCGGCGCTGGTGGTGCTGGCGGCCGAGCCGCTGTACCTGCTGGTCGACACCGCGGTGGTCGGCAACCTGGGCACCGTGGCCCTCGGTGGCCTGGCCGTCGGCGGCGGGCTGCTCGCCTGGGCTGCGGCCCTGCTGAACTTCCTCGCCTACGGCACCACCGCCCGTGCCGCCCGGCGCGCGGGGGCCGGCGACCGGGCGGGCGCGGTCGCCGAGGGCGTCCAGGCCACCTGGTTGGCCCTCGCCCTCGGCCTGCTCGTGCTGACGGCCTTCCAGCTCCTGGCCGGGCCGCTGACCCGCACGCTGGCGGGCGGCGCCGGCCCGGTCGCCGAGGCGGGGGAGACGTGGCTGCGCATCGCCGGCCTGGGCGCGCCGCTGCTCCTGGTCTCACTGGCCGGCAACGGCTGGCTGCGCGGCGTGCAGGAGCTGCGCAGCCCCATGCGCTACGTGCTCGCCGGCAGCCTGGTGAGCCTGGTGCTGTGCCCGCTGCTGGTGCACGCGGCGGGGCTCGGGCTGCCCGGCTCGGCCGTCGCCAACGTCGCCGGGCAGTCGGTATCGGCGGCCCTCTTCGTGCGGGCGCTGCTGCGGGAGGGCGTCCCGTGGCGTCCCCGCGTGGCCGCCCTCCGGGCACAGCTGGTCATCGGCCGCGACCTGCTGCTGCGGGCCGCCGTCCTCCAGGTCTCCTTCCTCGTCGCGACCGGCGTCGTGGCGCGGGCCGGCACCGCGGAGCTCGGAGCGCACCAGATCGCCATCCAGCTGTTCTTCTTCCTCGCCCTGGTCCTGGACGCCTACGCGATCGCCGCCCAGACCCTCGTCGGCCAGGCCCTCGGGGCCGGCCGGCCGGACGACGCCCGCGCCACCGCCCGCCGCGTCACGGCGTGGGGCCTGGGCACCGGGGTCATCGTCGCGGCCGTGCTGCTGGCCCTGCGCCCGGTGGTGCCGCAGCTGTTCACCGACGACCCCGCGGTGGTCGCGCAGGCCGGCGTCGCCTGGTGGTTCCTCGCTGGCATGCAGCCCCTGGCGGGCGTGGTGTTCGCCCTGGACGGCGTCCTCATGGGCGCCGGCGACGTCGGCTACCTGCGCACGGTGACCGTCGGCGCGGCCCTGGTCGGCTTCCTGCCGCTGTCGCTGCTGGCGATCCCGCTCGGCTGGGGGCTGGCCGGCGTCTGGACCGGCCTGGTCCTCTTCGTCGGTCTGCGGCTGGTCGCGGTCCTGGTCCGGGTGGCGGGGGACCGGTGGCTGCAGGCACCTGAGACGGTGACGGTGTGAGCCGACGTGACGACGACGCGGACGTGAGCATCGCGGGGAGCGCCAGCGACCGAGGCGCGGAGCGGGCGCGGAGTGGAACCGGGACCAGGGGCCGCCGCCGTCCCGACGCCGACGTCCCCCCTGGCCTGCTGCTGGTCGACAAGCCGGGCGGGATGACGTCGCACGACGTCGTGGCACGGGCCCGGCGGGTGCTCTCGGTCCGGCGGGTCGGCCACGCCGGCACCCTCGACCCGATGGCCACCGGCCTGCTGGTCCTGGGTGTCGGCTCGGCCACCCGGCTGCTCGGGTACGTGGGCGGGCACGACAAGACCTACGAGGCGACCATCCGCCTCGGCCAGTCGACGGTGACCGACGACCGCGAGGGCGAGGTGCTCACCACCACCTCCGCGGCGCACGTCGACGACGCCGCGGTCGCCGCCGCGCTGGCCGCCCAGACCGGACCGCTGCTGCAGGTGCCGTCCTCGGTGAGCGCGGTCAAGGTGGCCGGCCGCCGCTCCTACGACCGGGTCCGCGCCGGTGAGGACGTCGTGCTGGAGCCGCGGGCGGTCACCGTGCACCGCATCGAGGTGCACCGGACCACCCGGCCGACGCCGGACCTGGTGGACGTCGAGGTCACCGTGGCCTGCACCGCCGGCACCTACATCCGCGCCATCGCCCGCGACGCCGGAGCCGCGCTGGGGGTCGGCGGCCACCTCACCGCCCTGCGCCGCACCGCCTCGGGTCCCTTCTCCGTCGCCGACGCCGCGCCCGTCGAGGACGCCGGCGCCGCGCTGGCCGCCGGGAGCAGCGGCCCGGGCGTGCTCGGCCTGACCGACGCCGCGCGCGCCGTCTTCCCCGAACGCGCCCTCACCGACGACGAGGCCCGCGCGCTCGGCCACGGGCAGCGGGTCCGGCCGACCGGCGCCCCCGGCCTGCACGCCGCGGTGGACGGCGCCGGCCGGCTGGTCGCCCTGGTCGAGGACGCCGGGTCCGGCGCCCGCGTGGTGGTCGGCTTCCCGCCCGCCTGAGCTGTGGCAGCCTGCAGGCGTGCTGGACGACCGCCTGCGGGCCCTGGAGGCCCAGCTCGCCCCGCTCCCCGGCGTGCTCGTCGCCTTCTCCGGCGGGGTCGACTCCGGGCTGCTGCTGGCCGCCGCGGTGCGCGCCCTGGGCACCGACCGGGTCGTGGCCGCCACCGCGGTCTCCCCGAGCCTGCCGGCCGCCGAGCGGGAGGGCGCGGTCGCCTTCGCCGCCTCCCTGGGGGTGCGCCACGAGCTGCCGCGCACCGACGAGCTGTCCCGGGCCGGCTACGTCGCCAACGCCGGCGACCGGTGCGCCTTCTGCAAGACCGAGCTGGTCGACGTCCTGCTGCCGCTGGCGGCGGGCCTCGGCATCTCCGACGTCGTCACCGGCACCAACGCCGACGACCTGCGCGCCGGGTTCCGGCCGGGCATCCGCGCCGCGGCCGACCGGGGTGCCTGGGCGCCGCTGGCCCGCGCCGGGCTGACCAAGGACGACGTGCGCGCCGCCGCCCGCCGGTGGCGGCTGGCCCTGGCCGACAAGCCCGCCGCGGCCTGCCTGGCCAGCCGGATCGCCTACGGCGTCCCGGTGTCGGCCGAGCGGCTGGCCCGCGTGGAGGCCGCCGAGGGTGCCCTGCGCGCCGCGCTGGCCGACGCCGGTCTGCCGGTGCGCGACCTGCGGGTGCGCGACATGGGGGACGACGTCGCGCGGGTGGAGGTGGACGCGGCCGTCGTCCCCGCGCTGACCGCGCGCCCGGACCTGCTCGCCGCGATCCCCGGCTTCGACCGGGTGGACGTCGACCCGCGGGGCTTCCGCTCGGGGTCGATGAACGAGCTGCTGCCGGACCCGGTCCGCTACCGCTGAGCCGAGCGGACGATCCGCGCGGCGGCCACCCCGGCGCCGAACCCGTTGTCGATGTTGACCACCAGCACCCCGGGCGCGCAGGCGGTGAGCATCGTCAGCAGCGCCGCCAGCCCCTCGAACGCCGCGCCGTAGCCCACCGACGTCGGCACGGCCACCACCAGCCGGTCGGTGAGGCCGGCCACCACGCTGGGCAGGGCTCCGTCCATGCCGGCGACCACGACGACCGCGTCGGCCGCGGCGAGGTCGGGGGCCACGGCCAGCACCCGGTGGACGCCTGCGACGCCGACGTCGTCCACCCGGCGGCAGCCCACCCCGCAGGCGGCCAGGGTGAACGCCACCTCGGCGGCCACGGCGCCGTCCGAGGTCCCCGCGGTGAGCACGAGCACCTCGCCCGTCGGCGGGGGGAGCGTGCCGACGGCCACGCACCGGGCCGCCTCGTCCACGGTCGCGTCCGGCCACCGCCGGCGCACCGCCGCGACGGTCTCCGCGTCGGCGCGGGTCGCCCAGGCCGACGTCGCGCCGCCGTCGAGCAGCGCGGCCAGGCAGGCGACGGTCTCCTCCGGGGACTTCCCGGCGGCGTACACCACCTCGGGCGTGCCGGTGCGCCGCTCCCGGTCGAGGTCCAGGCGGGCGAAGCCCAGGTCGGCGGTGCGCTCGGAGGTCACCCGGTCAGGGTGCCCCACCCGGGATTGACCGTCGCCGGGGCCGGGAAGGGGAGGGCCATGAGCGTCGTCAAGATCAACGCGATCACCGTCCCGCCGGACAAGCAGGAGCGCTTCGAGGAGCGGTTCCGCGGCCGGGCCGGCGCGGTGGAGCAGACCCCCGGCTTCGAGTGGTTCGAGCTGCTGCGCCCGCAGGAGGGCACCGACCAGTACCTCGTCTACACCCGCTGGAGCAGCGAGGAGGCCTACCGGTCCTGGCAGTCCAGCCAGGACTTCGACCGTGCCCACAGCGGCGGCGGGGACACGCTCGCGCCGGCCGCCGCCACCTCCTCCCACCTGTGGAGCTACGAGGTGATCGAGACCGCCGGCCCGAAGGCGTCCCAGGCCTGACCGGCGGAGGGGCCGGGGACGGTCGTCGTCGGCCCCCCGCCGTGGCGGGGCTAGGGTGAGCGGGCGGGTCCGGCACTCCGCCTGACGCCGTCCGATGATGCCTGCACGCTGCGAAGTGGGAGCCATGACCGACACGCTCGCCGACAGCCGTACCTCCTCCCGGATGTTCACCGGGAGCGTGCCGGTGGTCGTGGAGGACGTGCGCCGGCGGCCCACGGCCGAGCGCGCCGAGCTGCTGGCCGACCCCGGCTTCGGCCGCTACTTCACCGACTCGATGTTCGTGGCCCGGTACCGGGCGGGGGAGGGCTGGTACGACGCCCGGCTCACCGCCTACGCCCCGCTGCAGGTCGACCCGGCCACGGCCGCGCTGCACTACGCGCAGTCGATCTTCGAGGGGCTCAAGGCCTACGCCCAGCCCGACGGCAGCGTCGCGACCTTCCGGCCGGAGGCCAACGCCGCCCGCTTCGTCCGCGGCGCCAAGCGCCTGGCGATGCCGCCGGTGCCCGAGGAGGCGTTCCTCGCCGCCGTCGACGCCCTGGTCGACGCCGACCGCGACTGGGTGCCCACCGGCCCCGACCAGACCCTCTACCTGCGCCCCTACCAGCTGGCGACCGAGCCCTTCCTCGGCGTCCGGCCGGCCCACGAGTACCTGTTCCTGGTGATCGCCAGCCCGGCCGGCGCGTACTTCCCCCGCGGGGTCCACCCGGTGTCGGTGTACCTCTCGGAGGACTACATCCGGGCCGCGCCCGGCGGCACCGGCGACGTCAAGTGCGCCGGCAACTACGCCGCCAGCCTCCTGGCGCAGGAGCAGGCGATCGACGCCGGCTGCGACCAGGTCGTGTGGCTCGACGCGGTGGAGAAGCGCTACGTCGAGGAGATGGGCGGGATGAACCTGTTCTTCGTCCTCGGCGAGGGGGACGACGCCGAGCTGGTCACCCCCGAGCTGACCGGCACCCTGCTGCCCGGCATCACCCGCGACTCGCTGATCACCGTCGCCCGGGAGATGGGCCACACCGTCACCGAGCGCCGGTTCAGCGTCGACGAGTGGCGGGCCGGGGTCGCCGACGGCACCGTCACCGAGACCTTCGCCTGCGGCACCGCCGCGGTGATCACCCCGGTCGGGGAGGTCAAGGCCCGCACCGGCGACTTCACCGTCGGCGACGGCAAGCCCGGACCGGTGACGATGAAGCTGCGCGAGCACCTGCTCGACATCCAGCACGGCCGGGTGCCCGACACCCACGGCTGGCTGCACCGGGTCGCCTGAACCCGTGCTCCGTTGGCGGGGGCTGGAGGCCACCCCGGGTGACCTCGGTCGCACGGTGGTCACCGTCGGCATGTACGACGGTGTCCACCGTGGGCACCAGGAGCTGATCGGCACCGCCGTGGCGCGGGCCCGGTCGGCAGGCCGCCCCTGCCTGCTGCTCACCTTCGACCCGCACCCCTCCGAGGTGGTGCGCCCCGGCTCCCACCCGGCGATCCTCACCTCGATGGACCGCAAGGCCGAGCTGGTGGCCGACCTCGGCGTAGACGCCATGTGCGTGCTGCCGTTCACCCCGGAGTTCATGCGGCTGTCGCCGGAGACCTTCACGCACACCGTGCTGGTCGAGCACCTGCACGTCGCCTCGGTGGTCGTGGGGGAGAACTTCACCTACGGCCACCGGGCGGCGGGCTCGGTCGCGACGCTCACCCAGGAGGGACGCCGCTTCGGCTTCGCGGTGGAGGGCGTGCCGCTGGCCAACGTCACCATGGGCCCCGACTCCTCCGCGGCCGGGGAGATCACCATCTCCTCGACCTACATCCGGGCCTGCGTGGCCGCCGGCGACATGACCTCGGCGGCCCGCGCGCTCGGCCGGCCGCACCGCATCGAGGGGGTCGTCGTCCGCGGTGACCGCCGGGGCCGCGAGCTGGGGTACCCGACGGCGAACGTGGAGTCCCCGCCCTTCACGGCCGTCCCGGCCGACGGCGTCTACGCCGGGTCGCTGGTCACCCGCGACCCGCGCAGCGGCGTCACGCTCAGCACCTTCCCGGCGGCGATCTCGGTGGGCACCAACCCGACCTTCCAGGGCACCCGGCGCACCGTCGAGGCGTTCCTGCTCGACTTCGAGGGCGACCTCTACGGCGAGCACGTCGGGGTGGAGTTCGTCCAGCGGCTGCGCCCGATGCTCGCCTTCGCCGGCATCGGGGAGCTGGTCGAGGCGATGGACCGCGACGTCGCCGAGACCCGCGCACTGCTGGGCCTCTGACCCCGGCGGGCGAGGCCGGCCCGCCCGGCGGGGCGACCGCGAACGCACCGCTGGTAGCCTGGGCGGGACGTCGGTGAACCCCGACGTGTGTGCAGCCTGCCCCCGTGACCGAGACCGGGGGCCACACGTGACCTGGCCAGGAGGCAGTCCATGGCGCTCGACAGCGCGACGAAGCAGCAGATCATGACCGAGTACGCGACGGTCGAGAAGGACACCGGCTCGCCCGAGGTGCAGGTCGCGATGCTGACCCGCCGGATCAGCGACCTGACCGAGCACCTCAAGCAGCACAAGCACGACCACCACAGCCGGCGGGGCCTGCTCCTGCTGGTCGGCCGGCGTCGCCGGCTGCTGAACTACCTGGCGAAGACGGACATCAACCGTTACCGCTCGCTCATCGAGCGGCTCGGCCTGCGCCGGTGAGCCACGAGGGGACCGTCCCGCCGGGACGGTCCCCTCTCTCGTGCGGCACCCGCCCACGAGACCCCCGGCCCCTCGCCGGACCCCCACGCTGGTCGGTCCTCGGTAGTGGCCCCCGGGCATGGTCGTCCCCCTCAGGGGGAACCTCCCGAGGGCTTCGATCGAAGACCGGTCACCCGGGCGCAGTTCGGCGCAGGACGCCACAAGAGGACGTCGCCGCATGCGACGTAGGAAGAGGACGACGTGTCCGCACCCACCACGCAGAACAGCAGCACCGCTGCTGAGTTCGACCCCGAGGACGGCGTCACCACCGCCACCGCGGTCATCGACAACGGCAGCTTCGGCAGCCGCAGCGTCACCTTCGAGACCGGCCGGCTGGCCCGTCAGGCCGCCGGCTCGGTCGTCGTCTCCATGGGCGACACCATGCTCCTGTCGGCCACCACGGCCGGCCGCCAGCCGAAGGAGCAGTTCGACTTCTTCCCGCTGACGGTCGACGTCGAGGAGCGCATGTACGCCGCCGGGCGCATCCCCGGCTCGTTCTTCCGCCGCGAGGGCCGGCCGTCCGAGGACGCGATCCTCACCTGCCGGCTGATCGACCGCCCGCTGCGCCCGACCTTCGCCAAGGGCCTGCGCAACGAGGTCCAGGTCGTCATCACCGTCCTGTCGCTGGACCCCGACCACCTCTACGACGTGCTGGCGATCAACGGGGCCTCGGCCTCCACCCAGCTGTCGGGCCTGCCGTTCTCCGGCCCGGTCGGCGGCACCCGCGTGGCGCTGATCAACGGCCAGTGGGTCGGCTTCCCGACGCACCAGGAGCTCGAGGACGCCGTCTTCGACATGGTCGTGGCCGGCCGCGTCCTCCCGGACGGCGACGTCGCGATCATGATGGTCGAGGCCGAGGCCACCGAGAAGACGATCCAGCTGGTCGCCGGTGGCGCCCCCGCCCCGACCGAGGAGGTCGTGGCGCAGGGTCTCGAGGCCGCCAAGCCGTTCATCAAGGCGCTGTGCGAGGCCCAGAGCGCGCTGGCCGCCAAGGCCGCCAAGCCGGTCGCGGAGTTCCCCCGCTTCCTGGACTACCAGGACGACGTCTACGCCGCCGTCGAGGCGCAGGCCGCCGCCAAGCTCGCCGAGGTGCAGGCCATCGCCGGCAAGCAGGAGCGCGAGCTCGCCACCGACGCCCTCAAGGACGAGGTCAAGGCCGCCCTGGCCGGCCAGTTCGAGGGGCGCGAGAAGGAGATCTCCGGCGCCTTCCGCGCGGTGACCAAGAAGGTCGTCCGGCAGCGCATCCTGCGCGACAAGGTCCGCATCGACGGGCGCGGCCTGACCGACATCCGGCCGCTGTCGGCCGAGGTCGAGGTCGTCCCGCGGGTGCACGGCTCGGCGCTGTTCGAGCGCGGCGAGACCCAGATCCTGGGCATCACCACGCTGAACATGCTGCGCATGGAGCAGCAGCTGGACACGCTCTCGCCCGAGACGCGCAAGCGCTACATGCACAACTACAACTTCCCGCCGTACTCCACCGGTGAGACCGGCCGCGTGGGCTCGCCCAAGCGCCGGGAGATCGGCCACGGCGCACTCGCCGAGCGGGCGCTCCTGCCGGTGCTGCCCGACCGCGAGGAGTTCCCCTACGCGATCCGGCAGGTCTCCGAGGCGCTGGGCTCCAACGGCTCGACGTCCATGGGCTCGGTCTGCGCCTCGACGCTGGCCCTGCTCAACGCCGGTGTCCCGCTGAAGGCACCGGTGGCCGGCATCGCCATGGGTCTGGTGTCCGACGAGGTCGACGGCAAGACCGAGTACGTGGCCCTGACCGACATCCTCGGGGCCGAGGACGCCTTCGGTGACATGGACTTCAAGGTCGCCGGCACCAAGGACTTCGTCACGGCCCTCCAGCTGGACACCAAGCTCGACGGCATCCCCTCCGACGTCCTCGCGCAGGCGCTGACCCAGGCCCGCGCGGCCCGGCTGCACATCCTGGACGTCATGGGCGAGGCCATCGACGGTCCCGACGAGATGAGCCCCTACGCCCCGCGGGTGACCACGGTGCGCATCCCGGTGGACAAGATCGGCGCGGTCATCGGCCCCAAGGGCCAGATGATCAACGCGATCCAGGACGAGACCGGCGCGGACATCACCATCGAGGACGACGGCACGATCTACGTCGGCGCCTCCGACGGCCCCTCGGCCCAGGCCGCGGTGGACCGGATCAACGCCATCGCGAACCCGCAGATGCCCAAGGTCGGCGAGCGCTTCCTCGGCACGGTCGTCAAGACCACGCCGTTCGGCGCCTTCGTCTCCCTGCTCCCGGGCAAGGACGGCCTGGTCCACATCAGCAAGCTCGGCGGTGGCAAGCGGATCGCCAAGGTCGAGGACGTCGTGAACGTCGGCGACAAGCTGCAGGTGGAGATCACCGACATCGACGCCCGCGGCAAGATCAGCCTGGTGCCGGTCGCCGCCGAGGGTGAGGCCGCCGCCTCCGACGCCCCGGCCGACGCGGCCGCGCCCGCGGAGGCGTGACCACGGACACCACGCAGTTCACGACCGGGGCCGGCACGGGCGCAGCGACGCCCGTCCCGGCCCCGGCCGGTGTCGGGGAGACCGTCGTCCTCGACGTCGACGAGTTCGGCGGCCGGGTGGAGCGCACCGAGCTGCCCGGGGGCCTGCGGGTCCTGACCGAGACCATGCCGGGGGTGCTGTCGGCGACCGTCGGCATCTGGGTCGGGGTGGGCTCCCGGGACGAGACCGACGACGTCGCCGGGTCCTCGCACTTCCTCGAGCACCTGCTGTTCAAGGGCACCGGCAGCCGCGGCGCGCTGGAGATCGCGACGGCGATGGACGCCGTCGGCGGTGAGATGAACGCCTTCACCGCCAAGGAGCACACCTGCTACTACGCCAACGTGCTCGCCAGCGACCTGCCGCTGGCGGTCACGCTCCTCGGTGACCTGGTCACCGACGCGCTGAACACCGCCGAGGACCTCGAGTCCGAGCGGACGGTGGTGCTCGAGGAGATCGCGATGCGCGACGACGAGCCCGCCGACGCCGTGCACGACCTGTTCGCCGAGACCCTGTTCGCCGGCACCGCCCTGGGCCGCTCGGTGCTCGGCACGGTGGACTCCATCGAGGCGCTGACCCGCGACGACGTCGACGGGTGGTACCGGCGGCGGTACGCCCTCCCGTCGATCGTGGTGACCGCGGCCGGCCGGGTGGACCACCGCGAGGTGCTCGACCTGGTCGCCGCCGCCTTCGGCCCCCGCCTGGCCGGGCCGGCCACGCCCGCCCCGCTGCGGCGGGGCGAGGAGGGCACCTCGACCCGTCCCGCCCGCCGGACCGGGCTGATCCACCGCCCGACCGAGCAGGCGCACCTGCTGCTCGGCTCGGTGGGGATGGGCCGCCTCGACGAGCGGCGCTACGCCGCGGCGGTCATGGAGACCGCCGTCGGCGGGGGGATGAGCTCGCGGCTGTTCCAGGAGATCCGGGAGAAGCGGGGGCTGGTCTACAGCGTGGGCACCGCGCTCACCCACTACGCCGGCACCGGGGCGTTCTCGGTCTACGCCGGGTGCTCGCCCAAGCGGGTGCCGGAGGTGCTGCGGCTGGTCCGGGAGGAGCTGGCCCGGGTCGCCGCTGACGGGCTCACCTCCGAGGAGGTCGCCCGGGGGCGGGGTCAGCTCAAGGGCGGCCTGGTCCTGGGGCTGGAGGACACCGGTTCCCGGATGAGCCGCCTCGGCAAGAGCGAGCTCTCCTACGGGGAGTACCTGCCGGTGCGGGAGGTCCTCGCCCGCCTGGACGGCGTCAGCGAGGACGACGTCCGCTCGGTGGCCGCCGAGCTGCTGGCCCTCGAGACGTGCCTGGCGGTGGTCGGCCCGTACCGCGAGTCGGAGCTCGACCGGCTGGCATGAGCGCACGTCACCCCGCGGTCGCCGTCCACGGCGCGCTCTCCCGCGGCGTCCTCGCCGTCGCCGTGCTCGTCTCGCTGGCCGTCCTGTTCGCCCCGGGGGACGACGTCCCGTCGGCGCCCCCCGGGGTGGACAAGCTGGTGCACCTGGCCCTGTTCGCCGTGCTGGCACTGAGCGGGCGGTGGGCCGGCATCCGGGCGGGTCTGCTCGCGGCGCTGCTGGTCGCCTACGCCGCCGTCAGCGAGGTCGTGCAGGGCATGGTGCCGCTGGAGCGGTCGGCGTCGGTCGCGGACTGGGGCGCCGACGTCGTCGGCATCCTCGTCGGGCTCCTGCTGGCCGCCGGCGTGCTCCGGAGGACCGCCGGCTGACGGCGCGGCCGCCTTGCATCCCCGGCGCCCGCCGGGAAACCTGACCGCGTGACCACCGGTACCCCCGCCTCTGACCAGCACGGATCCGCCACGACCGCGGGGGAGACCCCCCTCATCCCCGTCGGCGTCCTCGGCGCCCGGGGCCGCATGGGCACGGAGGTGGTCAAGGCGGTCAACGCCGCCGAGGACCTCGAGCTCGTGGCGATGGTCGACTCCGGGGAGTGGCTGTTCGACCTCGCCAACACCGGTGCGCAGGTCGTCGTGGACTTCACCCGCCCGGACGTCGTCATGGACAACATCCGGTTCTGCATCGACAACAACATCCACTGCGTCGTCGGCACCACCGGTTTCGACGAGGCCCGGCTCGCCACCGTCGCCGGGTGGCTCGAGCCCAAGCCGGACGTCGGCGTCGTGATCGCCCCCAACTTCGGCATCGGCGCGATCCTGCTGATGCGCTTCGCCCAGGAGGCGGCGCGCTTCTTCCCCTCCACCGAGATCGTGGAGCTGCACCACCCGAACAAGGTCGATGCGCCGTCGGGGACGGCGGTCCGTACCGCGCGCCTGATCGCGGAGGCACGCGCCGCCGCCGGCCTGCCGCCCTCGCCCGACGCCACCACCGACTCGCTGCCCGGTGCACGGGGTGCCGACGTCGACGGCGTCGCGGTCCACGCCGTCCGCCTCAGTGGTCTCGTCGCGCACCAGGAGGTCCTCATGGGCGCGCCGGGGGAGACCCTCACCCTCCGCCACGACTCCTACGACCGCGCGTCCTTCATGCCGGGCGTGCTGCTGGCGGTGCGGGAGGTGGCCCGCCGGCCGGGGCTGACGATCGGGATCGAGAGCCTGCTGGGCATCTGAGCCCGCCGACACGACGCCCCCGATGGGGCTGGTGTGGCGATCCGAGCGTGACCTGCGTCGCAGGTCGGCCCGAACCGCACCGCGCTGACCTGCGATTTCACTGCTCATGGCCGTCCCGCAAGGGTCTTCGGACCCTTCCGGGGCCGGGAGCGGTTTGACGCGGCCCCCGCGGCCGCGTAACTTTCTCTCTGCGCCGAGCGAGACCGGGTCCGAGACCCGGGAGCCGCCGGTCAGACCTCCGGGTGTGACAGCGAGCCGTGCACGGCGTACGGTAGGACAAGCCGCCAGGGACGAACCCCGCGAGGGTCTACTTCCTGCGCGTCCGCTCCTTGAGAACTCAACAGCGTGCCGAAAGTCAGTGCCAAGTAACAAATCCCCCGCACTGCACGTTTTCGTGTGGTGAGGGATTCCTTTGGTTGATGGATCATCGAGAGTGCTAGCTCTCGGTTCTCGGCCTGGGATGCAAATTCATCTACGGAGAGTTTGATCCTGGCTCAGGACGAACGCTGGCGGCGTGCTTAACACATGCAAGTCGAACGGTGAACCCCGCTTGCGGGGGGATCAGTGGCGAACGGGTGAGTAACACGTGGGCAACCTGCCCCCGGCTCCGGGATAACTCCAAGAAATTGGGGCTAATACCGGATATTCATCGCTGTCCGCATGGGCGGTGGTGGAAAGATTTATCGGCTGGGGATGGGCCCGCGGCCTATCAGCTTGTTGGTGGGGTAGTGGCCTACCAAGGCGACGACGGGTAGCCGGCCTGAGAGGGTGACCGGCCACACTGGGACTGAGACACGGCCCAGACTCCTACGGGAGGCAGCAGTGGGGAATATTGCGCAATGGGCGAAAGCCTGACGCAGCGACGCCGCGTGGGGGATGACGGCCTTCGGGTTGTAAACCTCTTTCAGCTCCGACGAAGCGCAAGTGACGGTAGGAGCAGAAGAAGCACCGGCCAACTACGTGCCAGCAGCCGCGGTAATACGTAGGGTGCAAGCGTTGTCCGGAATTATTGGGCGTAAAGAGCTCGTAGGCGGTTTGTCGCGTCGGCTGTGAAATCCCGGAGCTCAACTCCGGGCCTGCAGTCGATACGGGCAGACTTGAGTGTTGCAGGGGAGACTGGAATTCCTGGTGTAGCGGTGAAATGCGCAGATATCAGGAGGAACACCGGTGGCGAAGGCGGGTCTCTGGGCAACAACTGACGCTGAGGAGCGAAAGCGTGGGGAGCGAACAGGATTAGATACCCTGGTAGTCCACGCCGTAAACGTTGGGCGCTAGGTGTGGGGGCCATTCCACGGTCTCCGTGCCGCAGCTAACGCATTAAGCGCCCCGCCTGGGGAGTACGGCCGCAAGGCTAAAACTCAAAGGAATTGACGGGGGCCCGCACAAGCGGCGGAGCATGTTGCTTAATTCGATGCAACGCGAAGAACCTTACCTAGGCTTGACATGCACGGAAATCCCGCAGAGATGTGGGGTCCGTAAGGGCCGTGCACAGGTGGTGCATGGTTGTCGTCAGCTCGTGTCGTGAGATGTTGGGTTAAGTCCCGCAACGAGCGCAACCCTCGTTCCATGTTGCCAGCGGATAATGCCGGGGACTCATGGGAGACTGCCGGGGTCAACTCGGAGGAAGGTGGGGATGACGTCAAATCATCATGCCCCTTATGTCTAGGGCTGCAAACATGCTACAATGGCCGGTACAAAGGGCTGCGATACCGTGAGGTGGAGCGAATCCCAAAAAGCCGGTCTCAGTTCGGATTGGGGTCTGCAACTCGACCCCATGAAGTTGGAGTCGCTAGTAATCGCAGATCAGCAACGCTGCGGTGAATACGTTCCCGGGCCTTGTACACACCGCCCGTCACGTCACGAAAGTCGGTAACGCCCGAAGCCGGTGGCCCAACCCCTTGTGGGAGGGAGCCGTCGAAGGCGGGATCGGCGATTGGGACGAAGTCGTAACAAGGTAGCCGTACCGGAAGGTGCGGCTGGATCACCTCCTTTCTAAGGAGCACTGGCCGCCGCGACCGTGAGGTTGTGGTGGTCCAGGGCCGCGCCCAGGCCGGGACGGACCGCCGATGTGGTGGTCCGCGGGTGTCTGGGGTGGTGCTCGAGGGTGGAACGCTGACCAGTTCGGCCGGCAGCCGGTGGCTGCTCCT
Organism: Geodermatophilus sp. SYSU D01186; assembly: GCF_054050215.1. Lineage (NCBI taxonomy): Bacteria > Bacillati > Actinomycetota > Actinomycetes > Geodermatophilales > Geodermatophilaceae > Geodermatophilus > Geodermatophilus sp. SYSU D01186. The sequence continues at coordinate 41,407 of NZ_JBJGYW010000036.1, forward strand.
AGTACGGCATCCCTGCGGGGGTGTGGGGAACGGGGTGGGTGCGCGGGGTCGGTCGTAGGCACGCTGTTGGGTCCTGAGGGAGCGGGCCGGTCGCCGTGGGGTGGCCGATCCGGTGTCTCGTGCGGGGCCTCCGGGCGCTCGTACCGCCCAGTTCCTCTCCGTTCGGGGAGGGTCTGGGGTCTGGCGGGTGCGGATGCGGGGGTGTCCGGTCGTACGTTGAGAACTGCACAGTGGACGCGAGCATCTTTAACTGAACTCTGTAGCGAGTTTCTTGTAGGTCCCCGCCGCGCGGTGCCTGCCTTCGGGTGGGTCCGGTGGTGGGGGTTTTGTGTGGCCAAGTTGTTAAGGGCACACGGTGGATGCCTGGGCACCAGGAGCCGATGAAGGACGTAGGAGGCTGCGATAAGCCTCGGGGAGCTGCCAACCGAGCGTTGATCCGAGGATGTCCGAATGGGGGAACCCCGCACCAGTCATGTGGTGTGACCCGCGCCTGAACACATAGGGCGTGTGGAGGGAACGTGGGGAAGTGAAACATCTCAGTACCCACAGGAAGAGAAAACAACCGTGATTCCGTGAGTAGTGGCGAGCGAAAGCGGATGAGGCTAAACCGATCGCATGTGATAGCCGGCAGGCGTTGTGTGGTCGGGGTCGTGGGACCGTTCTGGCACCTCTGCCGGGGTGTCGGGGAGTGAGAAAGGACCGTGGTTAGTGGAAGGCCTCTGGAAGGGGTCGCCGTAGAGGGTGAGAGCCCCGTACACGAAAATCCGGTCCCTCCCGAACGTGTTCCCAAGTAGCACCGAGCCCGTGAAATTCGGTGTGAATCCGGCGGGACCACCCGCTAAGCCTGAATACTCCCTGGTGACCGATAGCGGACTAGTACCGTGAGGGAAAGGTGAAAAGTACCCCGGGAGGGGAGTGAAATAGTACCTGAAACCGTGTGCCTACAAGCCGTGAGAGCCCGGCGCCGCACCTGTGCGGCGGGGGTGATTGCGTGCCTTTTGAAGAATGAGCCTGCGAGTTAGCGGTACGTGGCGAGGTTAACCCGTGGGGGGTAGCCGTAGCGAAAGCGAGTCCGAACAGGGCGTCTCAGTCGCGTGCTCTAGACCCGAAGCCGAGTGATCTACCCATGGCCAGGTTGAAGCGCGGGTAAGACCGCGTGGAGGACCGAACCCACCAGGGTTGAAAACCTGGGGGATGAGCTGTGGGTAGGGGTGAAAGGCCAATCAAACTCGGTGATAGCTGGTTCTCCCCGAAATGCATTTAGGTGCAGCGTCACGTGTTTCTTGCCGGAGGTAGAGCACTGGATGGCCGATGGGCCCCACAAGGTTACTGACGTCAACCAAACTCCGAATGCCGGTAAGTGAGAGCGTGGCAGTGAGACTGCGGGCGATAAGGTTCGTAGTCGAGAGGGAAACAGCCCAGATCATCGGCTAAGGCCCCTAAGCGTGTGCTAAGTGGAAAAGGATGTGGGATCGCAGAGACAACCAGGAGGTTGGCTTAGAAGCAGCCACCCTTGAAAGAGTGCGTAATAGCTCACTGGTCAAGTGGTTCCGCGCCGACAATGTAGCGGGGCTCAAGCACACCGCCGAAGCCGTGGCATTCCAGCACGACCCCGTCGGTCTTCCTCGTGGAGCCGGCCAGGGGCTGGGATGGGTAGGGGAGCGTCGCGTGGTGGGTGAAGCGGCGGAGGAATCCAGCCGTGGACGCCACGCGAGTGAGAATGCAGGCATGAGTAGCGAGAGGGGAGTGAGAACCTCCCCCGCCGGAAGACCAAGGGTTCCTGGGCCAGGCTAATCCGCCCAGGGTGAGTCGGGACCTAAGGCGAGGCCGACAGGCGTAGTCGATGGACAACGGGTTGATATTCCCGTACCCGCGAAGGAGCGCCCATGCCGAACCCAGCGATGCTAACCACCCGAGGCCGCCGAGCTCCCTTGTGGAGCGGAGTGGTCGAGGCTGGGACCCGGACTGGTAGTAGGCAAGCGATGGGGTGACGCAGGAAGGTAGTCCCACCGGTGAGTGGTAGTACCGGTGCAAGGGTGTGGCCCGCGCCATAGGTAAATCCGTGGTGCACGTGGGTGAGGCCTGACGCATAGCCGACTGAGGCGAATGGGATGATCCTATGCTGCCGAGAAAAGCCTCTAGCGAGTTCCGAGCGGCCCGTACCCCAAACCAACTCAGGTGGTCAGGTAGAG
>NZ_JBJGYW010000037.1:0-43201 GCF_054050215.1 Geodermatophilus sp. SYSU D01186
GGGTCACCCCTCGGCTCCTGGCCCCCTGCAGCTCCCCGCCGCGAGCGTGCGAGCGGCGGGGAACAGCGGGGTCACCCCTCGGCTCCTGGCCCCCTGCAGCTCCCCGCCGCGAGCGTGCGAGCGGTGGGGAGCAGGGGGTCCTTCTAGGGTGAGGCGCGTGCGCATCGGTGTGGTGACCCGTGAGTGGCCGCCGGACGTCTACGGCGGCGCGGGGGTGCACGTCGAGCACCTCGCGGCGGCCCTGCGGACGCTCCCGGCCGGCCCCCAGCTCGACGTCCACTGCTTCGGCGAGCCGCGGGCCGACGCGACCGGGCACGCCGTCCCCGCCGGGCTGGCCGGCGCCAACGGCGCGCTGCAGGCCCTGGGGGTCGACGTGGAGATCGCCGGGGCGCTGGCCGACGTGGACCTGGTGCACAGCCACACCTGGTACGCCAACGCCGCGGGCCTGTTCGCCTCGCTGGTGCACGGCGTGCCGCACGTGGTCACCGCGCACTCCCTCGAGCCGCGGCGGCCGTGGAAGGCCGACCAGCTCGGCGGCGGCTACCGGCTGTCCTCCTGGGTGGAGCGCACCGCCTACCTCGCCGCGGACGCCGTCATCGCGGTCAGCGGCGGGATGAAGGCCGACGTGCTCGCCGTCTACCCCGAGCTCGACCCCGACCGGGTGCACGTGGTCGGCAACGGCGTGGACGCCGAGGCCTACCGGCCGGTGCACGACCCCGACGCGGTGCGCGCCCTCGGCGTGGACCCGGACCGGCCGTACGCGCTGTTCGTCGGGCGGATCACCCGGCAGAAGGGCGTCATGCACCTGCTGGCCGCCGCCGAGCAGCTGCCGCCCGAGGCGGGGCTGGTGCTCTGTGCCGGGGCCGCCGACACCCCCGCGGAGCGACAGCAGGTGGCCGACGCCGTCGCCGAGCTGCAGGCGCGGCGGGACGGCGTGGTGTGGATCGAGGCGATGCTGCCCCGCGAGCAGCTGGTCCCCCTGATCACCGGCGCCACCGTGTTCGTCGTCCCCTCGGTGTACGAGCCGCTGGGCATCGTGAACCTGGAGGCCGCCGCCTGCGGCACCGCCGTCGTGGCCAGCGCCGTGGGCGGGATCCCCGAGGTCGTCGCCGACGGCCGCACCGGGCTGCTGGTGCCCTACGACCCGGACGACACCGCAGCCTTCGAGTCGGGCCTGGCGGCGCGGATCGCCGAGCTGCTCGCCGACCCGGACCGGGCCGCGCGCATGGGAGCGGCCGGCCGGGAGCGGGTGCTGGCCGAGTTCGGCTGGCCGGCGATCGCCCAGCAGACCGTGCAGGTCTACTCCGCCGTCCTGGACGGGCGGGCGCAGCGGCAGGGCTGACCCGCGGCGCTGGGGTACCGTCGCTGCGCCGGCCCGTGCCGGCGGCGCACGTGCAGCGAAGTCCGGTGCGACCCCGGCGCTGTCCCGCAACTGTGATGGCCGTTCCCGGCCGAGCCAGATCGCCTGCCGCGCGTCGTGTACCGACCCGCGCGGCAAGGGTCGCGCACCGGGCGCCCGGCGCTCGTGGGCGGCGCGCGCCGCATCGCAGAGAGACCTCCGTTGCCCCGTACCGCTCCGCGCCGGCGCCCCCCGGCCGCGCTCCTGCTCCCCCTCCTCCTCGCACTGTCGGCGTGCGCCGGCGACGACCCCGCCGCGGGGGACGCCGCCGCCTCCCCCACCGCCGCCGGGGACTTCCCCGTGACCGTGACCGGGGACGCCGGCGAGCTCACCCTCGACCAGCGCCCGGAGAACATCGTCTCGATGTCGGCCTCGGCCACCGAGATGCTCTTCGCGATCGGCGCCGGCGAGCAGGTGGAGGCGGTGGACAGCACGTCGGACTTCCCGGCCGAGGCGCCGACCACCGACCTGTCGTCCTTCACGCCCAGCGCCGAGGCGATCGCCGCGTACTCCCCCGACCTCGTCGTCCTCAGCGACGACCTCAACGGCATCGTCGACGCGCTCGACGCGCTGGCGGTGCCGACCCTCCTGCTCGGCGCCCCCGCCACCCTCGAGGAGAGCTACGAGCAGGTGCAGACCCTCGGCGCGGCCACCGGCCACCCCGACGAGGCCGCCGACGTCGTGGCCGACGTCCAGGACCGGATCGCCGCCGCCGTCGACTCCGTCCCGGCCGGCGTGGAGGGCATGCGCGTCTACCACGAGCTCGACCCGAGCTTCTACTCCGCGACCAGCGAGACCTTCATCGGCAGCGTCTACCGCGCGTTCGGTCTGGAGAACATCGCCGACGGGGCAGCCGACACCGCGGGCGGCTACCCGCAGCTGTCGGCGGAGTACGTCGTCGGCCAGGCGCCGGGCCTCGTGGTGCTCGCCGACACCGTCTGCTGCGGGCAGACCGCCGCCGCCCTCGCCGAGCGGCCCGCCTTCGACACCGTGCCCGCCGTGCAGGAGGGCCGCGTGCTCGAGGCCGGGGACGACGTCGCCTCCCGGTGGGGACCGCGGGTGGCCGACTTCGCCGAGTCGCTGGCCGGCGTCCTGCAGGGCTGAGCGGAGCCCATGACGGCCACCGCGGGCGGCACCCGCAGCCCCGCCGCAGCCCGGCCGGCACGCACCCGGCGCCGGGCGGCGCTGGTGCCGTGGGCGGCCGGGCTGGCGCTGGTGCTGTCGATGCTGGCCGGGGTCTGGGTCGGCGCGCTGCCGCTGCCGCCCGGCGCGGTCGTCGCCACCCTCGCCGACCGGGCGCTGGCGCCCCTGGGCGTCGACGTGGGCGGCGGCCTGGAGGGGACGGGGGCGGCGGTGCTGCTGCAGCTGCGGCTGCCGCGCGTGGTGCTCGCCGCCCTCGTCGGCGCCGGGCTGGCCGTCGCGGGCGCGGCCTACCAGGGGGTCTTCCGCAACCCGCTGGCCGACCCCTACCTGCTCGGGGCGGCCGCCGGGGCCGGGCTCGGCGCCACCCTCGTCATCGCCTACGCGCCGGGCACCTCGCTCGGACCGGTCGGCGTCGTCCCCCTCGCGGCGTTCGCCGGTGCCCTGCTCGGGGTGGGCGCCGCCCTGGCCCTCGGCACCGCGGCCGGCGGCTCGCACGGTCCGACCCTGCTGCTGGCCGGCGTCGCCGTCGCCTCGTTCCTCGCCGCGGCCCAGACGCTGGTCCAGCAGCAGAACACCGACGACCTGCGCGAGGTGTACGGCTGGCTGCTCGGGCAGCTGGGGCGGGCCCAGTGGTCCGACGTCGTCCTCGTGCTCCCCTACCTCGGCCTCGCCTGCCTGGTGCTCCTGCTGTGCGGGCGCGCCCTGGACGTGCTGGCCGTCGGGGACGACGAGGCGCGCTCCCTGGGTGTGCACCCGGGCCGGATGCGGCTGCTGGTCATCGTCGCGGCGTCCCTGGCCACCGCGTCGGCGGTCGCGGTCAGCGGGCTGATCGGTTTCGTCGGGCTCGTGGTCCCGCACATCGCCCGCCGGCTGGTCGGTGGCTCCAACGCCCGCGTGCTGCCCGCGGCGCTGCTGACCGGGGGCGCCTTCCTCGTGGTCGCCGACCTGGTGGCCCGGGTGGTGCTCGCGCCGGCCGAGCTGCCGATCGGCGTGGTCACCGCCTTCGTCGGCGCCCCCTTCTTCGCCGCCCTGCTGTGGCTGGGGGCGAGGCGGCGGTGAGCACCCCGGTTCCCGGCGGGGCCCGCGTGGAGGTCGTCGGGCTGAGCGCCGCGTTCGGCCGCACGCCGGTGCTCGAGGACGTCCGGCTGGCCGTGGCGCCCGGCGGGTGGACGGCGGTCATCGGCCCCAACGGGGCGGGCAAGTCCACCCTGCTGCGGTCGGTGCTCGGGTTCCACCCGCACACCGGCCTGGTCCGCGTCGACGGCGTCCCGACCACGGGCATGCCGCGGCGGGAGCGCGCCCGCCAACTGGCCTACGCGCCGCAGCGGCCCGTCGTCCCGGAGGGGGTGAGCACCGCCGACTACGTGGCGCTGGGCCGCACCCCGCACCGGTCGCTGCTGGCCGCGCCCCGTCCGGGCGACCGCCGGGTGGTGGCCGAGGTGATGGCGCGCCTGGGCCTCTCGGGGCTGGCCGACCGGCCGGTGTCCACGCTCTCCGGGGGCGAGCAGCAGCGCGCCGTCCTCGCCCGGGCCCTGGCCCAGCAGCCGCGGGTGCTGCTGCTCGACGAGCCCACGGCGGCACTGGACCTCGGCCACGCGCAGCAGGTGCTCGACCTCGTCGACCGGCTGCGCCGACAGGACGGCCTCACCGTGCTCAGCACCCTGCACGACCTCAGCCTGGCCGGGCAGTACGCCGACCGGCTGGCGCTGCTGTCGGCCGGCCGGGTGGTGGCCGAGGGGCCGCCGGCCGACGTCCTGACCACCGAGGCGCTGGCCGGCCACTACGGGGCCCGCGCCGAGGTGGTCGCGGGCCCGCACGGCCCCGCCGTCCTGCCGCTGCGCGCGCCCGACGGCGCCCGGGGATGATCGTCGGCCGGACCGCTGCGCGGAACCGGCCCCGGGCGGCGGGCCGGCCGGGCGGTCGCGACCCTCGAGGAGGAACCGCGTGTCGCAGGCTGCCGCGCCGGTGCTGCAGGTCGGCCTGCTCGCCGCCCCCGGTGCACCGGCCGAGCTGGCCGGCTGGCTGGCCGGCGAGCTCGCCACCGAGCTGACGGCGGCGCACCCCGAGGTCCGCTGGGAGCTGCGGGCCGTCGAGGACGGGCTGGTGCAGCCCCCGGCCGACGACGACGAGATCGTCGCCGCCACCCGCCGCCGGCTGCTCGCCGAGGACTGGGACCTCGCCCTCGCCCTCACCGACGTCCCCCTGGAGGTGGGCCGCCGCCCGGTGGTCGGGCACGCCAGCCCGGTGCACGGCGTCGCCCTGCTGTCCCTGCCTGCGCTCGGGGCGGTCGGCCGGCGGCGGCGCGCGCTGCAGGCCGCCGCCGGGCTGGTGCGCACCCTGCTGGGCACGGGGGACGGCGACGAGGACGACCGCGCCGCGATGGGACGACGGCTGCGGGAGCTGGCCACCGATCCGGCCGACGCCACCGCCGGGGTGGCCTTCACCGCGCGGGTCCTGTCGGGCAACCTGCGGCTGCTGCTCGGCATGGTGCGGGCCAACCGGCCGTGGCGGCTGGCGGTGCAGCTGTCGCGGGCCCTGACCGCGGCGATCGCGGCCGGCGTCTTCGCCCTCATCACCGCCGACATCTGGCGGCTGGCCGACGCCTTCGGCTGGCCCCGGCTGACGGTGGTCGCCGTCGGCTCGGTGGTCGCCGTCGTCGTCACGCTGGTCGTCGGCGCGCAGCTGTGGGAGCGGCCGCGGCACCGGCGGGAGCGCAAGCAGGTGCTGCTGTTCAACGTCGCCACCACCGCGACCGTGGTGCTCGGGGTGCTCACCCTCTACGCCGTGCTCTACGTGCTGGCCCTGGCGGGGGCGCTGCTGCTCGTGGTCGGCCCGCTGTTCGCCGAGGGGCTGGGCCACCCGGTCCACTTCTCGAACTACCTGGAGCTGGCCTGGCTGACCTGCTCGCTGGCCACCGTCGGTGGCGCGCTCGGTGCGGGGCTGGAGTCCGACGAGGCCGTGCGGGAGGCCGCGTACACCTACCGTACGGGGTCGCCGCTCGAGGAAGCCGAACCGGCCGGATCCGTTTCGCCAGGTGCCGTCGCCGTCGATGGCGCATGATCTGCCCGTGTCGATCGCCGAGCGCTTCTCCGCCGCGCTGGGCCGCGTCTCCGACGACGACCTCGCCGGGCCGGAGCTGCTCCCTGTCCGGCTGGCCTGCGCCTGCGCCCGGATGCTGGGCGTGGACGGCGCCGGACTGAGCGTCCTGGACGCCGCCGGCCGCCGGCTCCCGCTCGGGGCCAGCTCGGAGGAGGCGGCCCTCGCCGAGCGGCTGCAGTTCACCGCCGGCAGCGGCCCGTGCCACACCGCGCAGGAGCACCGGGAGCCGGTCTTCGCCGCCTTCGCCGACCTGCACCGCCGCTGGCCGACCTTCGCCGAGCTCCTCGCGGAGCGCACGCCGTTCCGCGCCGTGGTCGCCCTGCCCCTCGGCGAGACCCTCGCCGGGCCGGGCGCCGTGGACCTGTTCTTCGTCGACGAGACGACGGTGACCGGCCTCGACGTGTTCGAGGCCGTGGCCGTGGGCGACCTCGTCACCTCCGCGCTGGAGGAGGCGACGGTGTGGTCGCCGTGGTCGGAGGAGGGCGGGCCGTCCTGGCTGCACGGCCCGGCCGCCCGGCGCCGGGCGGTGGTGTGGCAGGCGATCGGCCTCCTCGGCATGGACCTGGACACCGGGAGCGCGGTGGCGCTGGACCTGCTCCGCGCCGCGGCCTGGTCGGAGGGGCGGTCGGTCGACGACCTGGCCGCCGACGTGGTGGCCGGCCGGCTCCACCCGGCCACCCTGCGCCCGGGGGCCGTCGACCCGCCGTCCTGAGTGTCGGGCTCCGCCCGGTCCGGTCACTCCCCCGCGATTGGGGGTCGGCAACCCCCGCCGTTCGGCCCTCGCCGCTCAGCGGAGACGGGGCGACACTGTCCGTACACGGATGCAGTGCCCGTGCGACTGACCGCACCGGGACACGGGTACGGTCCCCGCTCGGCGCAGGGACGAATGGGGAGGTGGCGCGTGATCAAGGTGTTGCTGGCCGACGACCACGCGTTCGTCCGTGACTCGCTGACCGAGCTCCTGTCGGCCAGCGGTGACGTCAGCGTCGTCGCCCAGTGCGAGGACGGCGAGCAGGTGCTCGACGCCGCCCGGCGCACCCAGCCCGACGTCGTCCTGCTCGACCTCGCCATGCCGCGGGTGACGGGGCTCGAGGCCGCCCGCGAGCTGCTGGCGGCGAACCCCGACACGCGGGTCGTGGTGCTCACCGGCTCCCTCACCCCTGCGCTGGTGGCCGAGGCCCAGGAGATCGGCGTCGTGGGGTACCTGCTGAAGGACGACGACCCCGGCGCGCTGCCCGCACACGTCCGCGCCGTGGCCGCCGGCGGGACCGCCTGGAGCGACGCTGCGGCGTCGGCCGCCCCCCGAAAGAGTGACCAGGGGCTGTGAGCGCAGCAACTGAACGGCAGAGTCTCGTGCACGGTGAGTATCGACCCGCTCATGGCGTGTGCGGACCTCCGGGGACTTAGGTCCTGACCTGGGCACAACCCCTGGCCAGAACCCCCCGGCTCCGGTGCTATGTGCGGGCCTCCCCCGCACAGCGGGTGGGAGACTGGCACGACAACGGGGGTACACCATGACGCTCGCACAGCTCGACCGGCGGACCGGCATCGACCAGATCAGGGTCCTGGTCGTCGACGACCACCGCACGTTCGCCGAGCTGCTGTCCGGGGCGTTGGCCTCCGCCGGCATGCAGGCGGTCGGGACGGCGCACTCCGCCGCCCAGGCCGTGGCGATGGCCCAGGACCTCCAGCCCGACGTCGTGGTCATGGACATCGAGATGCCCCGCCAGGACGGTCTGGCCGCGACCCGCCGCGTCCGCGAGGTCGCCCCGCGCGCCGTCGTCGCCGTGGTCACCGCCCACCGCGACCCCGACTGGGTGGTCCGCGCGGCCCAGGCCGGCGCCTCGGCGTTCATCCCGAAGGACGGCTCGCTGGCGGAGATGATCGACGTGCTCTCCCGGGTGCAGGCCGGGCAGATGCTGGTCGCGCCCTCCACCTTCGCCGGCGGTCCGACGTGCGCCCCCGCGGCCTCCCCCGACCGCGTGGCCCCGCCCCAGCTGACCCGCCGCGAGCAGGAGGTGCTCGACTGCCTCGGGCGCGGCATGCAGGTGAAGGCGATCGCCCGGGTCCTCGGCATCACGCTGGAGACCTGCCGCGGCTACGTGAAGTCGCTGCACGCGAAGCTCGGTGTCCGTTCCCAGCTGGAGGCAGTCGTCAAGGCGCAGCAGTTGGGGCTCCTCGGCTCGATGAATGAGCACTGAGGCTCCCCCCTCCGCTCCCCCTCGCACGTCCGGCCAGGTGCGCCGCCGCGGTACGGGCGTGCGGCGTGAGCTGGCCGCCTTCTGCGCCACGGCACTGCTGGCCCTGCTGGTCGTCTCGGCGGGCACCGTCTGGCTGAGTGAGCGCATCGCCCGCACCAACGCGCTGGCCGAGGCCGAGCGTGGCGCCGAACGGCTCGGCAGCCTGCTGGTGGCGCCGGTCCTGACCGACGCGCTCGCGGGTGTGCCCGGCCGGTGGTCGGAGCTGGACCGCGACGTCCGGAACCGGATGAGCGACGGTTCGGTCACCAAGATGGTCGTCTGGCGCGCCGACGGCGAGATCCTCTACGCCAGCGACCCCACGCTGATCGGCAGGGACATCGAGCCCTCCGGCGAGCTGCGCGCGGCCCTCGACGGCGAGACCGTCTCCGACGTCGACGAGTCCCCGGAGACCGGCGGCGAGGGTGCGCTGCTCGAGGTCTACACCCCCCTGCAGGTGCCCGGTGAGCACCTCGCCTTCGAGGCGTACTTCGCCTACGAGGGCATCGACCGGCAGGCCGCCCTGCTGCGCGGGGAGATCATCCCGATGGCGATCGGAGCACTGGTCCTCCTGCAGGTGGTGCAGATCCCCATCGCCGTCTCCCTGGCCCGGCGGGTGCGCCGCCAGCAGGCCGAGCGCGCCGCCCTCATGCAGCGCTCGGTCGAGGCCTCGGACCGCGAGCGCCGGGCGATCGCCGCTGACGTGCACGACGGGCCGGTGCAGGACCTCGCAGGCGTCAGCTACGCCCTCTCCGCGCTGCGCAGCAGCCTGCCCGAGGACCGGCAGCCGACGGTCGACAAGCTGGTGGGCGCCGTCCGGCACGCCGTCCAGTCGCTGCGCCGGCTGATGGTCGACATCTACCCGCCCGACCTCAGCGGCTCCGGGCTGGGCGCGGCGATCTCCGATGCCGCCGAGCCGCTGCGCGCGGAGGGCGTCACGGTCCTGATGGACGCCGCCCCGCTGCCCGACCTGACGTCCGACGCGGCGGCGGCGCTCTACCGCACCGCGAAGGAGGCCCTGGCCAACGTGGCGCACCACGCGGGTGCCACGCACGCCTGGATCACGCTCGAGGAGACCCAGCTCGCCGGGTCGCCGTCCGTGCGGCTGGAGATCGCCGACGACGGGGTCGGCTTCCCCGCCGGCGGCACCGACCGGCGGCACGAGGGCCACCTCGGCCTGTCCCTGCTGCGCGACCGCGTCGTCGACCTGGGCGGCACGGTGGTCCTCGGCGAGCGGGACGGCGGGGGCGCCGTCCTGACCGCAGTGGTACCGGCAAGTCACGATCAGTGACGCAATTGACCCCCTGACCTGCACGAACCCCCCATTTGCGGGTACCCCCGCTCCCCTTCCAACGGCTGTGACGGACGGGCCCAGAACGAGAGAGTTCCACTACCGCAAACCGAGATCGCGGCAGTGAGGAGCTCTAACCGATGGACCTGCCCAGCCTGAACCGCCGTGACGTCCTCAAGGTGTCCCTGGCCGGCACCGCTGTCATGGCACTGCCCTTCCAGGCGGTCCTGTCGGCGAGCAGTGCCTCCGACCTCGACGAGGCGGCGCTGCCGAAGCCGTACGCCGCCGCCTTCCGCGCCCCGCGGGTCGCCACGCCGGTCGCGACCGACGACGTCCCGGGCAACGACTACGGCACCCGGCCCGACAACGGCGCCCCCATCCCGGGTGGCGAGTACAGCGGCACGGACTACTACCGCATCGAGCAGAAGCCCACGACGGTCGAGCTCATCAAGGGCGTCAAGACCACGATGTGGGGCTACAACGGCGAGGTCCCCGGCCCGACCATCCGCACCTACGTGAAGAACGGCAAGCCGCGCCGGGTGGTCATGCAGCAGATCAACCGGCTGCCGGCCGTGCACCCGACGATGAACTACGTCCCGTGGACCTCCACCCACCTGCACGGCTCGCCGTCCAAGCCGCAGTTCGACGGGTACGCCGGCGACCTGACCCAGCCCGGTGAGTGGAAGAACTACGAGTACCCGAACAACTGCACCCCGCGGACGGCCTGGTACCACGACCACGGCGTGCACCACACCGCCCAGAACGTCTACATGGGCCTGGCCGCGCAGTACCACATCGTCGACGAGGACCTCGAGATCTCCCTGGGCATCCCGCGGTACCGGCGGGACCTGGCCGCCGGCGCTCCCCAGTACGAGTTCCCGCTGATCATCGGCGACGTCATGTTCGCCAGCAACGGCCAGCTGATGTTCGACGACGACGGGGAGTCCGGCCTCTACGGCGACGTCATCCTCGTCAACGGGGTGCCGTGGCCGAACATGAAGGTCGAGCCGCGCAAGTACCGCTTCCGCGTGCTCAACGGCTCCCTGGCCCGCGGCTACAAGCTGCGGCTGAGCAACGGCAGGCCGTTCACGGTCATCGCGACCGACGGCGGCTTCATGCACGAGCCGCAGACGGTCACCACGCTCACCATCGGCATGGCCGAGCGCTACGAGATCATCATCGACTTCGCCAGCATGAAGGGCACGAAGGTCCAGCTGCTCAACAGCGGCGTCAAGAACGCCCGGGACTTCGACCACACCGGCAAGGTCATGCAGTTCGAGGTCGGCCAGACCGTCAGCAGCCAGGACGGCAACGGCCCGCTCAACCTCGCCGCCTTCGCCGGCCTCAAGCACACGGCGATGAAGCTGACCACCGGCGAGTCCGTCGCCACCCGGCGCATGCGGCTGGAGCGCACCAACGGCCTGTGGGTGATCAACGACAAGACCTGGGACGACGTCGTCCGCTCCAAGTACGAGGACGTCTTCGCCCAGGTGGCGCCCAACTCGGTGGAGATCTGGGAGATCGAGAACTCCTCAGGCGGCTGGTTCCACCCCCTGCACGTGCACCTGGTCGACTTCCAGGTGCTCGACCGCAACGGGCTTCCGCCCCGCCCGGAGGAGCGCGGCCCCAAGGACGTCGTCTACGTCGGCGAGAACGAGGTCATCCGCGTGCTGATGAAGTTCGAGCACGAGGAGGGGCGGTACATGATCCACTGCCACAACCTCTCGCACGAGGACCACGACATGATGCTCCAGTACCAGGTGGGGCACCACGACATCGACTGCGACTCGATCAACACCTGCCCTCCGAAGGGTGGCGAGCCGCCGGTGCTCACGCCGCGGACCCTGCCGGCCGAGCCCGAGGAGCCGGGTGAGGGCAGCGAGCTGCCGGACGACGAGGTGCCGGAGACCCCGGCGCCGACGACGTCGCCGTCCGCGCCGTCCACGACGTCCGCGCCGTCCACGACGTCGGCGCCGTCCACGACGACCGCACCGACCCGGCGCGGGACGACCACCACGGCACCGACGACCACCACGGCCCCGGCTCCCACGACGTCGGCCGCGCCGACCACGCCCACACGGCGCACGCGGTGACCGCCGTCCACGCCGCCCCGGCGGTGACCGGCGAGGCGACCTCGTCCGGCCGGGTCTCGCGGTGGCAGCTCGTGGCGGCGGCCGGACTGGCCGCCGCCGGCGGGCTGCACGTGGCCGCCGCGGTGGACCACCTGCAGTCCGGTGAGCTGGCCGTCGGGTTCTTCCTGCTCACCGCCCTGGCTCAGGTCGGCCTGGCCGCCTGGATCGCGCTGAGCGCCTGGTCGGGGCGGCGGACCAGCCCGGAGCTGGCCGCCTTCGCCCTCCTGGGCACGGTGGGCCTGCTGGTCCTCTACGTGGTGGCCCACACGACCAACCTGCTCGACGCCTTCGCGGTCCCCCACGCGTCCAGCGGGGGCCACGCGCACGACGTCCCCGGGCGGGAGATCCTGGCGGTCGACCCGATCACCGGCGTCGACTTCACCGACGGCATGCCCACCGCCATCGACGGGCCGGTGGCCATGGACGGCACGACGGACTCGGCCACGGGGCACGGGCCCGAGGCGATGGGCACCGCGACGGTCGCCGTCGAACTGCTGGCCCTCAGCGCGCTCACGGCCCTCCTCCCGCGCACCTGGCGGGGGCTGGCCACGAACGGGCTGCTGGCCCTCGGCGGCCTCGCCTGGGTCCTCTGGTTCACCGGCGTCCTCGGGTGAGGAACGCCCCTCAGACGACCGCCGCGGTCACTGGTGACCCCCGCACCAGTGACCGCGGCGGTGGGCGGCACCGGGCGCCACGCCCGGGTACCGCCGCCCGGTCGGCCGCCGTGGTCACTGGAGACCCCCGCTCCGGTGACCACGGCGGTGCCGTCCCCGACGCGGACGACGGCCCCCGATCGGCCGCCGCGGCTCCCGGTGACCCCCGCACCCGGAGCCGCGGCAGCGTGCTGCGGCGCCGGCTCAGCGGCCTGGCGACGTGGGGAGCGACCGGCCTGGCCATGCTGCTGGTCCTGTCACTGGCCGGCCTGCTGCCGCTGCAGCTCATGCGCGTGGACTCCACGAGCATGACGCCCACCACCGCCTCGGGGGACCTCCTGGTGGTCCGTCACGGGCACGGCCCGGTCGAGCGCGGGGACGTCGTCGCCGTGCACCACCCGCTCGGGGACGGGCTGCTGGTCAAGCGGGCCGTCGCCCTCGGCGGGGACGAGGTCGGCATCGAGGACGGCGTCCTGGTCGTCAACGGGACGCCGGTGTGCGAGCCGGCGATCGACCCGGCCCTCATCGACGGCGTGTACTTCGGGCCGATCACCGTGCCCGAGGACTCGCTGTTCCTGCTCAGCGACCACCGCGACGGGTCGATCGACTCCCGTGCCTTCGGGCCGGTGCCCACCGACGACCTGGTCGGCTCCGTCGTGGGCCGCGCGTGGCCGCACCCGGGCGCGCTGCCCTCGCCGTCCGCCGGCTGCTGACGCCCCGCACCTCCTCCGTCGCACGCGCGAGACCGGCGTTCTCGTGGCCATCAGCCGTTGATGGCCACGAGAACGCCGGTCTCGTGGGTGGGGTGGTGCGCGCTCAGCCGCGGACGGGACCCTCGGTCGTCGGCGAGCCGGCGGGGAAGCCGAGGTCGTCGCCGGCCGAGCGGGACAGCTCGTGCCACAGCTTGTTGGTGTCGTTGAGCTCCCGCTCGACCTCGGTCAGCGCCACGTGCACCGGGATGCCGGGCCGGCCGCCCACCTTGACCAGGAAGTTGCCGCGGCCGGGCGGCTCGGCCTCGACGCCGGTGCCGGGGTTCCAAGCGGGCGGGTCCTGCCAGCCGGCCAGGAGCTCCTGCTCGGCGGCGGTCAGCGGGACGGCGGAGGTGAGCATCGGCATCTCGGCCATGGGCAGGCCGCCGCAGATGACCATGCCGGAGCGCTCGACGAAGCCGCGGGCCTTCATCCGGTCCTCCTCGGTGGGGAGGGCCAGCAGGTCGCTCATGGTGTGGCTGACCATCGCCATGCCGACGCCACGCTGCCGGTTGAGCCGGGTGAGGGCGTCGACCCGGTCGACCATGCCGCGACCGGCCCGCAGCGCCCGCCACAGCTCGTCCAGCACGACGAAGTGGTGCCGGCGGGGCTCCAGGCCGGCGTCGGCCAGGGCGTGCGCCACGCTGATCGCGCCGAACCCGGCCGACCAGCAGGCGAGCAGGACGGCGGCCTGCAGGTCGGTCTGGGCGTCGTCGATGCTCGACACGTCGAAGACCACCGGGCGGTCGCGGCGCATCGGCGTCGTCGTCGGCTCGGCGAAGATGCGGCCCAGCCGCCCGCCGCCGGTGAGGCCGACCAGGGTGGCCTCGAGGTCCTCGGTGACGTCGTCGTAGCGGCTGCGGTCCCCGCGGTCCAGGGCCGCGGCCCGGACGTCCTCGGGGGCGGCGCGCAGCACCGCGAGCAGGTGGTGGAGGGTCGGGGCGCCCAGCCGCGCGCTGTCGTGGGTGTCGTCGAGGACGCGCAGCGCCCGGTCGAGCACCGTCTCCTCGCGGTCGGTGGGCGGGGCGCCGCGCATCACGGTGACGAGGGCGGCGACGATCGCGTGCCGGCGTCCGTGCGCGTCGGCGAGCACCTGGCTGCGGGCGTCGCCGGTGAGCCGGGCGGCGGCGGCCACGGCCTCCCCGGGGTCGAGCACGTTGAGGTGCCCGCGGCCCCGGCCGAGCCGGATGACCTGGCCGCCGATGGCCTCCACGAGGTCCACGTAGTCGGGCTTGAGGTCGCCCAGCACCATCGGCAGGACGCCGTAGCCGGCCAGCCCGAGGGCCATCCGGCGGACGACCGTCGACTTGCCGAGGCCGGGCTTGCCGAGGACGAACGCCGAGGGGTTGCTGATCAGCCGGGCCCGCTGGAACCAGCTGATCGGGTCGCAGCACAGCGTGGCGCCGGTGAGCAGGTTGCGGCCCAGCGGCACCCCGGTCATCGGCGTCCCGGCGCCGGCGGCGAAGGGCCACAGCCCGCACGCCTGCACCGTGGTGGCGCGCCACTCGTCGGGGGCCTGCACGTAGGTCGCCGCGCCGCCGCCGCGGCCCGGCCAGCCGCGCGGCCCCGGTCCGGGCGAGGGCCGGCCGGCCCGCTTGCGGGTCACAGTGCCTCCCGGAACTCGCGGGGGACGGTCAGGTGCGCCGAGGGGACGATGCCCAGCGGCAGCGCGGCGGCGAAGGCCGAGTCCTGGGACCCGTACACCGGGCGCAGCTGGGTGCGGGCGCTCGCCGAGAGGTTGTCGATCGCGGCGCGGGCGGCGTCGAGGGCGGCCCGCGGGTCGTCGAGCAGGTCGGCGTCGGCCACGGTCGCCGTCACGAGCATCGCGAAGTCGACCAGCCCCGCGCCCCGGGCCTCCTCCTCCGCGGTGAGGGTGGCGGCGCGCTGGTCGGCCAGCACGCGGGCCGAGGGCCGGGACGAGGAGGACGCGCGGAAGTCGGCGGTGCGCCGGTCCTGCTCGACGAGGCGGGCGGCGCGGCCGGCGTCCAGCGGCCGGTACAGCAGGGTGACCCGCTTGCGGTCGACGTCCGGGTGGGGCGCGACGAGGTCGGCGAGCACCGAGGAGAACACCTCGCCGCGGGGCGCCTCGGTCATCTCCCAGGTCACCGACACCGCGCCGTCGTGCCGGTACCAGCCCCAGCCCGCCTGGGCGGCGGCCGGGCCGACGTCGGACCAGCGCAGCTCGGGTGCGCCCCCGGTGGCGTGCGCCTCGTCGAGGAGCCGCGCCGCGGAGGGGTCGTAGGCGATCCGGACCGCCTCGCACAGCTCCTGGGCGGTGGCCGGGCGGACCACGCCCGCGCCGGTGGCGGTGAGGCCCGCGGTGAGCCCGGGCAGCCGGGTGCCGATGTCGCGGGCGACGTCGGCGGTCTCCCGGCGGCGGGCACCGGAGCGCCCGGTCGTGGTGAAGGTGAGGGAGACGTAGGCGGTGACGGTCGCCGAGCCGGCCGGGTAGGTCTCCACGACCTCCCGCAGCATCGCGAGGGCCACCTCCGGGGCGCGCGGGTCCAGGGAGCCGCCCACCTCGCGGCGCAGCCGGGTGCCGGAGTCCGGTGCGGTCTCGACGGTCACCGCCGCCGCGACCAGGCCCGGCTCGTTGCCGAGGGCGGCCAGCCAGGCGCCCCAGTGGGCCACCCAGGTGTCCACCTGCTCCTCGTCGACGAGGGAGGCGCCGTCGGGCTCGGTGACGAGCACGACGGTCGCGTGCCGCGTCGCCGGGACCGTGACCAGGGCGAAGGGCCGGCCGTGGGCGTCCTGCCACTCGGAGAGCCGGGACGCCGCGGCCAGCCCCGGCAGCTGGTGGCCGGTCTCCGGGGTGCGGCCCAGGGGTCCGGAGCGGTAGAGGTGGGTGCCGCTGCGCCGGGCGCGCGTCCAGGCGATCCGGGTGGACAGCCGCTGGATCCCCGACCGGTGGTGCCGGTCGCGGACCACCAGCAGGGCGAGCAGCCCGCCGAGGACGCCGCCGGCGGCCAGCGCCCACAGCAGGCCGGCGAACAGCTGGGTGGTGATGACCCCGAGCAGGCCGGCCAGCAGGAGCCCGGTGCCGAGGAGACCGAGGCCACCGAGGCCCGGGGTGGTCGGCCGGCGCCAGTTGCCGTAGGTGCGGGGCGGGGCGGTGGGGGCGGGCGCGGCGGTCACGGGCGCGGGTCCTCAGCATCGGTGGTGGCGGTGGGCAGCGACCGCGTCTCGGCGGCGGCGCGGACGGCGTGGGGTGCCGGCGCGGCCGTGACGGCGTCGCGGGCGGGTCGGCTGGAGCCGAGCCGGTGGGCGCCGACGCGGGCGCCGCCGGAGTCGATCGTCGCGGCCGCCGTCCGGTGGCTGGCGCCCCGCGCGGAGGGCACCCGCAGGGCCGAGGCGGCGGTCGCGCCGGCGGCGCTCCCCGGCGCCACGGCCCGGGCGCCGGACGGCAGGCCGCCGGCCGCCGCCCGCACCCGGTTGCCGCCGGCGGTCACCGTGCGCACCGCCGGCTGGAGCACCCGCAGCAGCGCCGGGAGGGCGGCGATGGCCAGGGCCAGGAAGGTGGTGCCGGTCAGCGCCGCGATCAGCGGGGCGTCCTCGGGGGCGGGGGCGAGCATCAGGCCGGTGGCGTAGATCAGCGCCGCGGCCGGCTGGTAGAGGGCGAAGGCCAGCGTCCAGGTGAGCGTGCGGACGAAGACCATCCGCCCGGTGTCGGTGTTGGTCGCCGAGGCCGACAGCGGGAGCACCCCGGCGAGGACGACGAGGACGACCCCGCGGGCCACCAGCAGCACGATCTGGACGACGGCGCCGAGCAGCGCGGCCGTGCCGAGCAGGACGACGAGCACGGCGGACATGCCGTCGGTCTGTTGCAGCGCGAGCAGGTCGGTCAGGCCCGCCTCGACGTCGCCGGTGGCCTGCTGCAGCACCCAGACGGAGAACGCGTCGGCCGCGGTCACCAGCAGGGTGACGCCGGTGAGGCTCGCGCCGGCCACCAGCACCAGGGTGCCCAGGCCGCGGAGCAGCTCAGCCAGCGGCTGGGTCCGCCGCTGCCACACCATGCGTGCCGCGGCCACCAGCACCGCGACCACCGCCACCGCGCCGGAGTACCAGGCCAGCGACCCGGTCAGCAGGTCGGTGGCCTCCGACGGCACCGCGGCGCCGTCGGCACCGACGGTGCCGAGCCCCGGCGACGGCGGGTCCGCCCACAGGCGCGCGACGGCGGCCAGCGCGTCACCGGCCGCCTCGACGATCTCCTTCGCCAGGTCGCCCACGATGTCGCCGCCTCCACTCTCGTCGAACACACCCACGCCTGCGGCCGGGATGGCCGGGTCGAGGAACACGTCACCGAAGCCGGCCGAGGCCGTGTCCAGGTCGACGACGTCCGCCGACCCGCTGATCGAGTGCCCGGCTCCGAGGCTCGCCAGCCGGTCGAACTCCTCGCCGCCCGGCGCCGCGTCCACGACGAGGGCCGGGATGCGGTCGGTCTCCACCGCCACCTGGTCGGCCGTCGGGGCCAGCGGCACCACGCCGTCGTCCACCACGGCGGCCGGGAGCCGGTCCACCTCGACCGCGACCTGCTCCGGTGTCGGCGTGGCGGGGATCAGCACCTCGCCCGCCGGCGCGATCGGGTCCCCCGGCGTGGTGGGGGCCGGGGTCGTCGGCGTGGGCTCGGCCGGAGTGGTGGGCGCCGGCGTGGTCGGTGCCGGTTCGGCCGGGGTGGTCGGCGCCGGGGTCGTCGGCGTGGGCTCGGCCGGGGCGGTCGGCGCCGGCGTCGTGGGCGCCGGTTCGGCCGGGGTGGTCGGCGCCGGGGTCGTCGGCGTGGGCTCGGCCGGGGTCGTCGGCGCGGGCGTGCTGGGCGCCGGGGTGGTCGGCTCGGCCGGGGTGCTCGGCGCGGGCGTCGTCGGTGCCGGGGTGGTGGGCGCCGGGGGCGTCGGGTCGGCCGGCGGCGGCGTCTCCGCCGGCGGCGGCGTCTCCGCCGGCGGCGGCGTCTCCGCCGGCGGGGTCGTCTGGGCCGGCGGCGTCGTCGTCTGGACCGGCGGCGTGGTCGGCGCCGGGGTCGTCGGGTCAGCGGTCGCGGCGGCCGGCGTGGGCGCGGCCGGCGCCGTGGCGCCCGGGTCCGTGGTCTCCGCGGGCGGGACCGGGCTGGTCACCTCGGCACCCCCGCGGTGCGGTCGTCCCTCACAGCTGTTCCCCCGTGTCCGCTCGTGTTCAGACCAGCGCCGCGACGAGCCCGGACGCCGACCCCGCGAGGACCGCGCCGCCCAGGACGTAGGCCAGGCTCACGGCGTGCTCGGCACCCTCACCGCGCCGGTGGGCCAGCGCCATGCGCGCCCCGACCAGCAGCACCCCGACGACGCAGACGGCGAGCACCGTCCACGCGACCCACTGGACGATCGTCACGATGCCCTCGGAGCCGGGCGGGGCCACGCCCTGGCCGGGGTCCACCACGGCGAGCGCGACGGGCGAGGAGAGCAGGCTCATCGGGGTCCGTCCTCAGGATCGAGAGGGCATCGGTCGTCGTCCTCCACGGTGGATCGACCGTGGAGGAGCGGCAATGCCCGACATTGGGGGTGCCGCAGCTGTCCCCCGTCCGGCTGTACTCCTCGGTGCACCGGTGTGGCGGGGGTCCCGCCGGGGTTGACGGGAGGGTCACGGGCATGCGCAGCTCGCGACGAGGTCTCGCTGTGGCCACCGTGCTGGCCGCCGCGCTCGCGCTCGCCGGCTGCAGCGACGCCCCGGCAGCGGACGAGCCGCAGCCGCAGGCCACCACCGAACCCACCGTCGTGGCCGGCGACGCCGACGCGATGCTGCCCCCCGCACCCCCCGCCCCCACCGACGACGACGCCTCCCGGTCCGCCGCCCTCGACGCCGCGAGCGCCGCGGTCACCGCCTTCGCCCGGCCGACGCTCGACCCCGCGCAGTGGTGGGCCGAGCTGCAGCCCCTGCTCAGCCCCGCCGCGGCGACCGCCTACGAGGGCACCGACCCCGCGGCAGTGCCGGCGTCGGCCGTCACCGGCCCCCCGCAGCCCACCCCGGCGGTGAGCGCGTACCTGTCCACCGTGCTCGTCCCGACCGACGCCGGCGAGTACGCCGTCCTCCTCGTCCGCGAGGGTGACGGCGCCCCGTGGCTGGTCGAGCGGATCACCCCGGTCGAGTCGGCCGGCGCGTCACCCGGGGCCGTGACCCCGCCCGGGGCCGACGCCCTGCCCGCACCGGGGACGACGCCGTGAGGCGGACCGCCGTCGCGGCCGTGCTCGCCCCGGTGCTCGTCGCCGGCGGCCTGCTGACCGCGGCGCTGGTGACGGAGGCCGACCGCCAGGCCGGCGCCTGCGCCCCCGGTGGGGCGCCGGTGAGCGTCACCGGCATCCCGGACGGGTCGGTCGCCGGCTGGGCGGACACCCAGCTGGTCAACGCGGCGCTGATCATGGAGGCGGGCGAGGCGCTCGGCGTCAGCGCCCGCGGCCAGGTCATCGGGGTGATGACGGCCATGGGCGAGTCCTCGCTGACCGTCGTCGACCACGGCGACGCCGTCGGGCCGGACAGCCGCGGGCTGTTCCAGCAGCGTGCCAACGGCGCCTGGGGCAGCTACGAGGACCGGATGGACCCCACCACCTCGGCCACCAACTTCTACCGGGCCCTGCTCGAGGTCGACGGCTGGGAGGCCCTCCCGCCGACGCTCGCCGCCCACCGGACCCAGCGCAACGCCGACCCGTACCACTACGCCCGATGGTGGGACGACGCCCTGGAGGTGGCCACCGCGCTCTCCGAGACCACCGTGACCGGCGTGGCCCCGGGCACCGGCTCGGTGCCCTGCACCAGCACCGGCCCACTGCTGCGCGCCGTCAGCGGCGACTGGACCTCGCCCACCAGCGGACCCCTCACCAGCGGCTTCGGCCAGCGCGAGAGCCCGACCGGCGGTGGCGTCCGGCTGCACGCGGGGCTGGACCTCGCCCCGGGTTGCGACGCCCCGATCGTCGCGGCGGCGGCCGGCGTCGTCGTCCGCGCGGGGGTCTCCGACGGGTACGGCAACCTGGTCGTCGTCGACCACGGCAACGGGGTGGTCACCCGGTACGCCCACATGGAGGACGACGACCTGCTCGTGGTGGTCGGCCAGCCCGTGGCCGCGGGCCAGCAGGTCGCGCGGGTCGGCACGAAGGGCGACTCGACGGGCTGCCACCTGCACTTCGAGGTGCTGGTGGACGGCGTCCCGACCGACCCGGTGGCCTTCCTCGCCGAGCGGGGACTCCCCCTCGCCTGACTGTGGGCCGCAGCGCACCGGCGCCCGGAACAGCGGGTCGCCCGGGACTGCTGGACACGGTGTGGGAGCCGAGCCGACCCCGACCGCCGTCCACCCCGACCTCGCCCGGCTGCTGCCGGTGCGCGAGATCCACGCCGAGCCCGCCGCCCTCGCCTCCCCGCGTGGCCGCGAGGTGCTCGCCCGCTTCCCGGACGCCGAGGTCGTCGAGGTGGCCTCGCACTGGCAGATCCCCGAGCTGCACGGCAACGCCGGCAACGTCGAGCGCTGGGTGCGGGTGAAGTCCGAGACGCTGGTGATGGGCGTCAAGAAGTCGCTGTCAGCCCGCCCGAACGGCCGCTCGGCCAACTGGATCGCCCCCTCGACCGCGAACGGCTGCGCGATGGCGTGCGCGTACTGCTACGTCCCCCGGCGCAAGGGCTACGCCAACCCGATCACCGTCTTCACCAACATCGAGCAGATCACCGGGTACCTGCGCCGGCACGTGGCCCGGCAGGGCGTGAAGCCGGAGCCCGACGAGTGCGACCCGGTCAGCTGGGTCTACGACATCGGCGAGAACAGCGACTGCTCGGTCGACGCGCTGGTCAGCGACAACGTCGCCGACCTGGTCGCCACGTTCTGCGACCTGCCGACGGCGAAGGCCTCGTTCGCCACCAAGTACGTCAACCGGCAGCTGCTCGACCTGGACCCGCGGGGACGCACCCGCATCCGGTTCTCGCTGATGCCCGAGCCGGACGCCAAGGTGCTCGACGTGCGCACCAGCCGGGTGGCCGAGCGCATCGCCGCGGTCGACGACTTCGTCGAGGCCGG
Source organism: Geodermatophilus sp. SYSU D01186 (assembly GCF_054050215.1). Lineage (NCBI taxonomy): Bacteria > Bacillati > Actinomycetota > Actinomycetes > Geodermatophilales > Geodermatophilaceae > Geodermatophilus > Geodermatophilus sp. SYSU D01186. The sequence continues at coordinate 20,724 of NZ_JBJGYW010000037.1, forward strand.
CTACGAGGTGCACCTCAACCTCTCCCCAGTCGTCCTGCGCGAGGGGTGGGAGGCCGACTGGACCGAGCTGCTGCAGCGGCTGGACGGCGAGCTCTCGCCGGCGGCCAAGGCGCAGGCCGCCGCCGAGGTGATCATGCTGACCCACAACCGCGAGCTGCACGAGGTCAACCTCGGGTGGCACCCGAAGGCCGAGGAGCTCCTCTGGCGGCCGGACCTGCAGCAGCCCAAGCGCAGCCAGAACGGCCAGTGGAACGTGCGCTACCGCAACGACGTCAAGCGCGCCGGCCTGGAGCGCCTCCGGGGGCTGATCGCCGCCGCGGCGCCCTGGCTGCGGGTGCGGTACGCCTTCTGACAGCGGACCCCGTGCGCCCAGCGCTCGCAGGCTCGCGCCGGGCCCCTGCACGAGGCCGCACAGACGCCGGCAACCTCGCTCAGCCGGTCTGACCGGTGTCCGCGTGGGCGGTGCCCACCGGCTTGGACTCCGGCGACCCCCGCTGGCGCAGGTAGACCGAGAAGATCGCCATCGAGCCGACGGCCAGCATCTCCGACTGCCAGTTCTGGAACGACCGGTTCCAGAAGTCGGCCTCCCCGAGGTAGCCGACCCAGCCGACCGGGTCCTCCTTGTCCGCCAGCTGCTCGGAGTTGTAGGCCGACCAGCCGGCGATCGAGGAGGCTGCCCAGGTCAGCAGGAACAGCGCCCCCATGAGCAGGCCCAGCGAACGGGAGAACACCGTCGTCCGCCAGCCGCCGGCGCGCGCCCAGGCCGGCGACTCCTCGTCGGCGTGCCGGCCCACCTTCTGCTCCTCGTCGGACTCGGGCCCCTCCTGCCCCGGCTCCTTGGACTCGGTCGACCCGCGCTGGATGAGCCACACGGTGGCGAACACGTAGAGGAAGAACTGCAGGTACTCCGACTGCCAGTTCTCCATGACGTCGACCCCGAAGGACGACGAGGTGACGTAGTCCAGGAAGGAGACGGTGGGCAGCCCGTCGGTGACCTGCTGGGCGTTGAAGTCGGCGGTCCCCGAGATCGCCTGGCCGACCAGGGTGACCAGGAAGAGGGCGCCGAAGACGAGGCTGAGCGCGTTGGCACGCAGCGGCCCGTACCGGCTCATCGCCCCATCAACCCCAGCGCCGTGACGTAGACGATGCCGGCCAGCAGCACGACCAGGTAGACGGTGAAGACCGCCCGGACACTCCTCACGGCCCCTCCACCTCACAGTCGTAGGGCGCGTCGGCGCGGGGTTCGCACGCGGCGGCGACCACCTTCCAGCCGGCGACGGTCTCGGCGAGGAAGACGGTGTCGCCGCCGAGCAGGACCTGGGCGTTGCCGCCCCAGACCTCCACCGACTCCACTCCGCCGCCCGGCAGCGGGATCTGCTCGATCGCGTCGGCGCACGGCGAGGACTCCTCGGACTCGAGCGCCGCCAACGTGGCAGGGGCGAGCAACGCGCACCGCTGCGCGGGGTCGCCGGCCGGGTCCTCGAACGCGGCGGCGACCTCCCCGACGTCCTCCTCCTGCAGGTCCGCGCACCCGGCCAGCACCGCGACGGCCGCCAGCGCGCCCCCGGCCAGGTACCTCCTCGTCGAGGTCCTCACGTGCCCTCCCGCTCGTCCCCCTCACGTCCCGGCGGTGCTGGCCGGGTGCATCGCCTACCCCACCGGGGACAGCGGGCAAACGATCTTCATCCGGCCGGGGGAACGGGGAGTTGCGGGGCGGGCCACGGTTACCGTGGCCGCGTGGCGCGGGTGGTGGTCGTCGGCGCCGGGATGGGTGGCCTGGCGGCGGCGGCCCGGCTGGCGGCCCTGGGGCACGGCGTGACCGTGCTGGAGCAGGCGCCGGACGTCGGCGGCAAGCTCGGCTGGTCCGCACGCGACGGCCACGGCTTCGACACCGGGCCGAGCCTGGTCACCCTCCCCCAGGTCTACCGCGACCTGTTCGACGCGACCGGTGGGCCGCTGGACGAGGCGGTCGACCTGGTCCACCTCGACCCCGCCGTCACCTACCGGTTCGCCGACGGCACCCGGCTGGCCGTGCCCGGCCGCCGCGAGGAGGTCCCGGACGCCGTCGACGCCGCGCTGGGCCCGGGGACCGGCGCCCAGTGGGCCGCGCTGATGGACCGGGCCGAGGCGATGTGGCGGGTGACCGAGCGGCCGTTCCTGCGCTCGCCGCTGGCCGGTGCCGCCACCCTGGCGCGGCTGGCCCGCAGCGCCTCCGACGTCGCCACCGTGGCGCCGTGGCAGTCGCTGCGCGGCCTGGGGACGGCGCACCTGCGTGACCCGCGGCTGCGGACCCTGCTCGACCGGTACGCCACCTACTCCGGTTCGGACCCACGGCGGGCACCGGCGGTGCTGGCCACCGTCCCGTACGTGGAGCAGGCGTTCGGCTCCTGGTACGTGCGCGGCGGGCTGCGCCGGCTGGCCGAGGCGGTCGCGGCACGGGCGGTCGAGCGGGGCGCCGTCGTCCGCACCGGCAGCGCGGTCGAGCGGCTTCTGGTGGCCGGCGGGCGGGTGTCCGGGGTGCGGCTCACCGGCGGCGAGGTGCTGCCGGCCGACGTGGTGGTCTCCGGCGCGGACGCCGCCGTGCTCTACGCCGACCTGCTGCCGGCGTCCCGCGCGACGCGGCGGGTGCGCCGGGACCTCGCGCGCAGCACGCCCTCGCTGTCGGGCTTCGTGCTGCTGCTGGCGCTGCGCGGACGGACCCCGCGGCCGGCCCACCACACCGTGCTGTTCCCCGCCGACTACGACGCCGAGTTCGACGCGGTCTTCGGCACCGGCCGGCACCGTGGCGCCCCGCAGCCGGTCGAGGACCCGACCGTCTACGTCAGCGCGCCCGACGACCCGGCGACCCGGCCCGACGACGACAGCGAGTCGTGGTTCGTGCTGGTCAACGCCCCCCGGCACGATCCCGCCGGCGGGGTCGACTGGGACACCCCCGGGCTGGCCGACCGGTACGCCGCCCGTGTGCTGGAGGTGATGGCCCGGCGGGGCCTCGACGTCCGCGACCGGGTGCGCTGGTGCGTCGTCCGGACGCCTGCGGACCTCGAGCGGGACACCCGCAGCGCCGGCGGCTCGATCTACGGGACGTCGAGCAACGGGGCGAGGGCGGCGTTCCTGCGCCCCGCCAACGCCGCGCCCGTGCCGGGACTGTTCCTGGTGGGCGGGTCGGCGCACCCCGGCGGCGGGCTGCCGCTCGTGGCGCTGTCGGCCGAGATCGTCGCGGGCCTGGTCGGACCGGCCTGAGCTCGCACCCGGGATGGCCGAGGGGCCCCTGCCGCGGGCGTCAGTGGTGGGGGCCGTGCCGGCCGAGGGTCTGCTCCGGCGTCGCGCCGGGGCGGGTCCACTGCGGCGCAGGGCGGCTGGTCGGGCCCCAGGTGGGGTTGCCGTCGGCGTCCGAGCGCCAGTACCAGCACGCGTGGCGCCCCTCGGGCCACCCCTCGGGCTTGTCCTCCCACGTCTCGCCGCGGCCGTCGGGCGTCATGTCGAGCAGGCCGAGGGACCCGTCGGCCGGCTCGTTGCCACGGCCCGTCGTGGAGTAGGTGAGGAACACGCGGTCGCCGTCGCGCAGGTAGCACTCGATGTGCCCCTCCTCCGTGGCGATCCGCGCCTCCACACCGCGCACCGAGTACCAGGGCTGGGTGTAGCCCATGAACGCGACGTAGTCGGCCACCTCGCCCCACCGGCCCGACGTCAGGACGGCGAAGGACACGCCGCGGGCGTGGAGGTAGACGGTGTCCCTCATCTGCCAGATGTTGAAGGTGCAGCCCTCGCACTGCCCCTGGTGCGGCGCGCCGTCGTACCACATCGAGTGGTAGACCACGAGCTCGTCGCGGCCCTGGAACAGGTCGCGGAACGGAACCGCGCCGTCGGGTCCGACGACCTCGGCCGTCCCGTCGACCTCCACCATCGGCAACCGGCGGCGGGCCGCGGCGATGGCGTCGCCCTCGCGGGTGTGGGCCTTCTCGCGGACCAGGAGCTCGTCCCGGGCGACCTGCCAGGTGGCCCGGTCGACGACGGGCGGGCGGCCGGGCAGCGCGGTGGTCGGGTCGGTCGGCGTGGTGGTCATGGTGAGCTCCGTGGTGTCTCGGGCCGGGAAGCGTCGTCCGACCTCCTACGGCGGTCACCAGTTCGGACTCGCGGCCCGGCCGGAACTCATCGCGGCAGGGACGCTCTCGGCCCAGCCCCTCACGGGCCGCGTCGGGCCGGCGAGCCGACCGACGCGGTCCCCACTCGCCCTCCTGCTCGAACTCAGGGCGCGGAGTCGCGAGTCAGCTTCGGCAACGGCCGAGCCACTCGCCCCCGCCGGTGCGCTGAACGACGATGGGAGACGCCACCGACCGCCGCGCACACGGCATCGACGTGGCCGCACTCGGCGGACGGCCGGGCGTCAGCCGCGGGCGGCGCCGTACCCGAGCAGGGCGGCCAGGCCGAGTGCGCTGCGAGGTGCGTAGGCGCTGCGCCACAGCCCGCCGTGCGCGGCGGCGTGTGCCTCGTCCTGCCACGGGTGCTCGTGTGCCGGGCCCCCGCCGGTGTGCAGGTCGTGCACCAGCAGGGCGGCCATGAGCACGTTCGAGGTGGCCGGCTCGAACACCTCGACGCCGAACCGGTGCGCTCCGGCGTAGGCCGCGGCGAGGGCGCGGTTCTTCACGACCGAGCGGGTCCGGGTCGGCGGCGCCACGTTCATCGAGACCGTGCGCCCCGCCGCCCGCGCGGTCGTCGCCCGCCACCGCTGCAGCCGCTTGGCCAGCGCGTAGTTGGGACCCTGCTGCGCCACCAGGCTGTCGGCGATGCCGGGGTCGCTGCCGGGCACGTAGGCCCGCTGCAGCAGCCGCCCGGCCGAGAGCGTCCGCAGCGGGCGGCCGAGGAGCTTGCCCGTCCGCGACCGCGCCGCGTACGCCCGCACCGACTGCTCGACCGCCTCGGCCGGGACGGCGAAGACGTCGGTCGGCGTGGCGAGGAACGCCAGCGCGAGGTCGTCGCGGGCCGCGGACAGCCGCACCGTCAGCGCGTCGACCGCCACCGAGACCCGCACGTTGGTCGCGCCGTCGGCGTAGACGTAGTTGCCGAGCACCAGGCGGCCGGGCAGCGCGGCCACCCAGTCGGCGACGGCCGGCACCTCGGCGATGAGGTCGGCACCGGCCACGGCGGCGACGCCCCCGGCCGCGGCGACGTCCCCGGTCCCGGCCACGTCCCCGGTCCCGGCCACGTCCCCGGCGTCGCGCACCGGCACCAGGAGCGTGCCGGCGCCGCGGCGGGCGGTGTCGAGCACCCGCTCCCACAGGGGCGCGCGCGGCAGGTCGACCCCGGCCACCCGGACGCCCCAGCGCAGCAGGGCGGGCAGCGGCCCCATCTCCGCGCCGGCGCCCAGCACGACCACGGTGGTGCCGGGCAGCGCCAGCCACTCCGGGTGGGCGGCGACGGTGCGGACCGCCTCGGCGCACGAGGGCTCCACCACCCCCGCCTCGACCCACGCGTCCAGCCGGCGCAGCAGGGCGTCGCCGCGCAGCCGCCCGCCGTGGAAGGGCAGGGACAGCTCCCGCTCCGGCTCCGCGGTGCCCCGCACCTCGGCCGTGGCCAGCACCCGCCCGGCCGGCGCGGTGGCCAGGACGTCGAGCCCCGCCTCACCGCCCCCGCCGGCGACCCGCATCCGCGTGTGCAGGGCGGTCAGCCCGGCGTCGGCGACGTCCCGCGCCGCCTGCGGCGTGGCCAGCCCCGCCTCCACCAGCCGGCGGAAGTGGGTGATGTACCCGGCCCGCCAGTTGGTCTCGCGCTCCGCGGCGCCGGCCCCGGTCGGGTCGACCGGGCGCAGCGCGTCGGCGACGACGGCCCGCCCGAGCGCCGCGGTGCTGCGCCGGCCGTCGGGGCCGGCCGGGAAGACGACGCCGCTCTCCTCGCCGGCCATCAGCCGGCGGTCATGGGGGCGTCGGCCGGCGCACCGGCCTCCAGCCAGCGCAGCAGCGTGCGCGCCCCGAAGCCGGTGCCGCCCTTCACCACCTCGGCCTCGTCGGCCGCGGCGCGGGCCGGCCCGGCGACGTCCAGGTGCGCCCACGGCAGGTCACCGGCGAACGGCCGGAGGAACAGCGCGGCGGTGGTGCCCCCGGGGTTGCCGGGCGCGTTGTTGGCGTCGGCGACCGCGCTCTCCAGCAGGTCGGCGTGCTCCTCGGCCAGCGGCATGCGCCAGACCGGCTCGCCGGCGTGACCGGCGGCGGTGCGCAGCGCGTCGGCGAGGCCGTCGGTGGTGGCGTACAGGCCGGCGGTGCGGGTGCCGAGCGCGACCTTCATCGCCCCGGTCAGCGTGGCGACGTCGACCAGCACGGTGGCGCCCAGGTGCAGCCGGGCGTGGGCCAGCCCGTCGGCGAGCACCATGCGGCCCTCGGCGTCGGTGTTGAGCACCTCCGTCGTGCGGCCCCCGACGTGCCGGACGACGTCGGCCGGCCGGTACGAGGAGCCGGAGACGGCGTTCTCCGCGGCCGGGACGACGGCGGTGACCGCGACCGGCAGCCGCAGCCGGGCGGCGGCGTCGACCGCGGCGAGGACGGCGGCGCCGCCGGCCATGTCGGTCTTCATCTCGCGCATGCCGGCGTTGGGCTTGATCGAGATGCCGCCGGTGTCGAAGGTGATGCCCTTGCCGACGAGCACGGGGTGCGCGGCGCCCGCGCCCGGCGGGCGGTAGGACGCCACGATCACGCACGGCGGCGTGGCCGAGCCGCCGCCGACGGCGAGCACCCCGCCGAAGCCGCCGGCCCGCAGGTCGTCGACGTCGAGGACGTGCACGGTGACGTGGTCGAGGCCGGCCAGCCGCTCCCCCGCCTCGGCGGCGAGCCACGCCGGGTTCTTGGTGTTGCTGGGGGTGTTGACCAGGTCGCGGGCCCAGGCGACGGCCCGGGCGGCGGCCTCACCCGCGCGGGCGGCGGCAGTGACGGCGGGGTCGCCGGCGTCGGTGGCCACGACGGTGACCGTGGCCAGCCGCGACGGGTGCGGCTTGGAGGTCTCCCGGAAGCGGTACCCGGCCAGCAGCGCGGTCTCGACGGCGGCGCGCACCTCCTCCGCACCGGCGGGCGCGGCGGCGTCGTCCACCGGCAGCACCAGCCGGCGGGCGCCGTGCTCGGCGAGGGTCTGGGCCCGTCGGACGGCGACGCCCACGCCGCGGCGCAGGTCGGGCAGGGTGGCGTCGCCGACCCCCACCGCGACGACGCTGCGCGGGCGCCGGCCCGGGATCGGCACGTTGGTGACGACCCCCGGCCCGCCGGTGTTGCCCGTGTCGCGCAGGGCGCCGGCGACCAGGTCGGCGTCGACCGGCGCACCCGGCGCGGTCAGCCACGACGGCAGCGCGGTGCCCGACCCGACCGGCACGGCCAGGACGTCGTCCTCGCCGAGGGCGGGGAGGGTGGTGGCGAGCTCGATCCGCGGCAACGGCGCGGCCCCGGTCGCCGGCGTGCTGCCGGCGGCCGGGGCCGTGTCGTCCTGCGCGGTGCTGCCCGGGGGCAGGTGCGCTGCGGTGTTCAGCTGGTCGCGCCCTTCAGTGCCTCGGACAGCGCTGCGGCCTCGTCCGGCGACAGCTCGACGACCAGGCGACCGCCGCCTTCGAGCGGTACGCGCATGACCAGGCCGCGCCCCTCCTTGGTGACTTCCAGGGGACCTTCACCCGTGCGCGGCTTCATGGCCGCCATGCGTGCCTCCTTCATCGGCCACCCGCGAGCCTGGTGAGCTGCGGTGCGGCTGCTCGTCGATGCTGTGAGCTCTACCGTCCATGATCCCGTATCCGGCGCTCAGGACCAACACGAGGCCCCCTCGTGGCCGTGTCCCCGCCCACCGGGCCCCCTCAGGGAGCAGCGCGGAAGCAGTCGGCGACGTGGTCGTCGACCATGCCGGTCGCCTGCATGAGGGCGTAGGCGGTGGTCGGGCCGACGAAGACGAAACCCCGGCGTTTGAGCTCCTTGGCCATCGCGGTCGACTCCGGGCTCGTGGCCGGGACGTCGGCCAGCGTGGCCGGGCGGGCCCGCGGGCCGGCCGGCGCGAACGACCACAGCAACGCGTCGAGCCCCTCGGGGACCTGCTGCGCCGCCCGGGCGTTCGTGATCGCGGCCCGGATCTTGGCCCGGTTGCGGACGATGCCGGCGTCGGCCATCAGCCGGGCCTCGTCGTCCTCGGTGAACTCCGCGACGGCGTCGACGGCGAACCCGGCGAAGGCCGCCCGGAACGCCGGCCGCTTGCGCAGGATGGTGATCCACGACAGCCCCGACTGGAACGCCTCGAGGCACAGCCGCTCGAAGAGGGCGTCGTCCCCGTGCAGCGGCGTGCCCCACTCCTCGTCGTGGTAGGCGACGTACTCCGGGGTGCTCTCGCCCCATGCGCAACGGATGAGCTCCACGGCGCGGAACGCTAACCGCAGGCACCGACAGCCCTACGGTCGTCCGGTGGCCGCGCCGGTGACCCTCCCCTCCCCGGTCGCACCCCGGCCCGCCGTGGCCCGGGCGCCGCTGGTCGCGCTGGCCGCCGGCGTCGCGCTCATGCTCCTCGCGGTCTCCGGCCGGTACGGGTACCACCGCGACGAGCTGTACTTCCTGCGCGCCGGACGCGAGGCGGCGTTCGGGTACGTCGACCAGCCCCCGCTCACCCCGCTGCTGGCCGCCGCCGTCGACGCGCTGGCGCCCGGGTCGCTGGTGACGCTGCGGGTGCCGTCGGCCCTGGCCGCCGGGCTGGTCGTGGTGCTGACCGGGCTGCTCGCGCGGGAGTTCGGCGGCGGGCGCGCCGCCCAGCTCCTGGCCGCCGCCGCGATCGGCGTCTCCGCGTTCCTGCTGGCGGTCGGCCACCTGCTGTCGACCTCGACGGTCGACCTGCTGGCCTGGGCGGCACTGTCCTGGCTGCTGGTGCGGGCGCTGCGCGACGGGGGCGCGGTCTGGGCGGCCGCGGGTGCGGTCGCCGGGGTGGCGCTGCAGAACAAGGTGCAGCCGGCGTTCCTCGTGGCCGCCGTCCTGCTCGGGGTCCTGGTCGCCGGGCCGCGCGCGGTGTTCCGGTCGCCGTGGCCGTGGCTGGGCGGCGCGCTGGCGCTGCTGCTGTGGTCGCCCAACCTCGTGTGGCAGGCGGCCAACGGCTGGCCGCAGCTGGCGCTGGCCGAGGCGATCGCCGCCGGCAGCTCGGGCACCAGCGAGCCGTGGTACCTCTTCCTGCCCTTCCAGCTGGTGCTGGTCAGCCCGCTGCTGGTGCCCGTCTGGGTCGCCGGCTGGGTGCGCCTGGCCCGCGACCCGGGGCTGCGCCCGTGGCGGGCGTTCGCGGTGGCCTACGTCGTCCTCGCGGGGGTGTTCCTGCTGACCGGCGGCAAGCCGTACTACCTGGCCGGCCTCTACCCGGTGCTGCTGGCCGCCGGCGCCGAACCGGTGCTGGCATGGGTCCGGCGCGGGGCCGGCCGGCTGCGGGGTCGGCTGGTCGCGGCCGCGCTGGTGCTCAGCCTGGCCGTCGACGCGCTGCTGATGCTGCCGCTGCTCCCCGTCGGCGCGCTGGCCGGCAGCCCGGTGCCTGCGGTCAACTACGACGCCGGGGAGACCGTCGGCTGGCCGGCGTTCGCGGCGGCCGTCGAGCGGGTCCGGGAGCGGCTGCCGGCCGGCGAGCCGGTCGCCGTCCTCACCCGCAACTACGGCGAGGCCGGCGCCGTCGACCGCTTCGCGCCCGAGCTGTCCCCCGCGTACAGCGGGCACAACGCCTACTGGTCGTGGGGACCGCCCGGGGACGAGGTGACCGCGGTCGTGGCCGTCGGCTTCCCGGAGGAGCAGCTGCGCCGCTGGTTCGCCCGGGTCGAGCTCGCCGGGCGGGTGGACAACGGCGTGGGCCTGGACAACGACGAGCAGGGCGTGCCGGTCCGCATCGCCACCGACCGGCTGGTGCCCTGGTCGCAGATCTGGCCACAGCTGCGCCGGCTCGGCTGAGAACGGGGACCGCCTCAGCCCTCCAGGTCCAGCACCCCGATCGGGACCTCGGCCCACAGCTGCCGGGAGGCCTGCTCGGGGTACCGGCGCACCCCGCCGCGCTCGCCGGCGTCGAACACCCGGGTCAGCTGCTGCCGGTCGTCGTGGGCGGCCCAGCCGGGGTCGCCGTCGCGGGCGAACGCGGTCCACGCCGCCTGCAGCTGCGCGGAGACCTCGGCCGCCTCCGGAGGGGCCGTGGGGCCCAGCAGCTGCAGGGCCAGCCCCTGGTCGAGGACGCCGAACACCAGCGGGACGTCGAGCGCGTGGCAGGCGCCCAGGACGCCGCCCGCCGCCGGAGCCGGCCAGGTGAGCTCGTAGAGGTGGCTGCGTCCGCCGCCGGCGGTGTGCGCGCGGGCCAGCTGCAGGCTCGGCACGCGGAACATGCGGTCGGAGCGGGCCAGCACGTACAGCTCCTCGGCACCGGCCCCCGGGAACGCCGCCCGCATCCGACCCGGGGCGTCCGGGCCGGGCCCGAACACGGCCATCGCCTCGTCGGCCATCTCGTCGGTCACCCGCCCGGCCAGCCCGTCGAGGGCGAGGAACAGCCGCCACTCGTCCCGGTTGTGCCCGACCACCAGCGGGACGTCGCGGCCGGCGCCGGCGGCCAGGCCGGTCCACGGATCGGTGGGCAGCACCTCGCCGTCCACCACCGGGGAGTACGGCGTGGGCGTGTGCGAGACCAGGCCCCAGCGGTCGAGGGAGGACATCCGCCGGTCCAGCGCGGACAGCGCCGCCACGAGGTCGGCGGGCGGGACGTCGGCGAGCGCGGCGGCCGACGGGGCCAGCCCGAGCGGCGCGGTGAGCTCGGCGCTCACGTCGCGGGCCAGGGCGGAGGAGAGGTAGGTCCCCGGCACGCTCTGCGCGATCGCCTGCGCGAACAGGCCCTCGGCGGCCGGCACGACCAGCAGGGCGGCGATCGCCCCGGCGCCGGCGGACTCGCCGAAGACGGTCACCCGCGCGGGGTCGCCGCCGAACGCGGCGATCTCCTCCTGCACCCAGCGGAGGGTGGCCACGACGTCGAGCAGGGCCCGGTTGGCCGGCGCGCCCTCCAGCTCGGCGTAGCCCTCGACCCCCACCCGGTGGTTGGCGGTGACCACGACGGCTCCCGAGCGGGCCAGCGCCGCGCCGTCGTACCCCGGCTCGGCGGAGCTGCCCATCCGGTACGCCCCGCCGTACACCCAGACCAGCACCGGCAGCCCGGTCGCGCCCGGGTCCGGCGTCCAGACGTTGAGGGTCAGCCAGTCGTCCGGGTCGTGCCGCACGGGCCCGGAGGCGGCGGGGGCCGGCGGCGGCGGGCCCATCCACGCCTGGGGCGGCGGGGGCCCGAAGACGTCGGCCTCCCGGACGCCGTCCCACGGCTGCGCCGGGCGCGGTGCCTGGAACCGCAGCGGGCCGACCGGGGGTGCGGCGAACGGGATGCCGCGGAACACCGCGGTCCCGCGCTCGGTGCGGCCACGGACGGCGCCCGCGCGGGTGCGGACGACCGGCTGTTCGGTCATGCGGTTCCTCCGGGGGTCAGGGGACGGCGGCGTCGACGTCGGACAGCTCGCTCCGGTCACGGCGCACGGGACCGCGGCGGGTGGCGAGCACGCAGCCCAGCACGATGACCGGCAGCCCGAGGGCGAGGCCGAGGGTGAACGGCTCGTCGAGCAGCAGCACGCCCAGCAGGACCGCCACCGCCGGGTTGAGGAAGGTGATGACCAGCGCGCGCTGCGGACCGACCTCGCGGATCAGTGCGAAGAACAGCGCGAGGGCGATCGCGGTGCACAGCACGCCGAGGGCGGCCACCGACAGCAGGGCGTCGGCGGGCGCCCGCACCACGTCGTCCAGCTGCGGCGCGGCGAAAGGCGCGTAGACGACGGCGGTGACGGTGAGCGCGATCGCGCTGGCCGCCACCCCGGGGACGTCGGGCAGCTCGCGGCTGACGATCAGCGGTGCGGTGGCGTAGCCGGCCACCACCAGCGCCACCGCCAGCAGCGGCAGCAGCGCCAGGCCCTCGACGTCCAGGCCGAGCAGGACGGCGATGCCGACGACGCCCAGGCCCATCCCGGCCAGCCGCACCGGCGTCAGCCGCTCCTCCTCCCCCGCCAGCCGGCCCGCGAGCGCGGCGACGAACGGCACGCCGGCGACCAGCAGCCCGGTCAGCGAGCTCGACAGCGTCTGCTCGGCGTAGGACAGCAGCAGCCAGGGACCGGTCATCTCCAGCACGGTGAACGCCAGCAGCGGCCGCCAGCGCCGCAGCGCCGGGCGCACCTGGCCGCGGGCGATCGTCCAGGGCAGCAGGAGTGCCGCGCCGAGCACGCAGCGGGCGAACACCACGACCACCGGGGAGAGCTCGCCGACCGCCACCTTGATCAGCAGGTACGGCACGCCCCAGATGAGCGACATCGCCAGGAACAGCGCCCAGCCCCGCCGGCTCACGCCGGCACCTCCCGGCTCCCCGTCACACGCACCGGCCCATCCTGGCCCACGCACGGGTCCCCACCCACGCGGACATCCGGAACGGATCTGTCTTGTGGCGCGCCGAGCGGCTCCGGGACCCTGGCGGCACCCCGTCCCGCCCACGCGAGGGGTGCACATGGACGCGACGGTCACCGGGCCCTCGAGCCGGGACGCCGACGCGGCGGCACCGCACCGGATCCGGCTGATCACCGTGCACGGCATCGGCGGGCAGGAGGCCGGCGGGACGGCGGCACGGTGGGCCGACGCCCTGATCCGCTTCGCCGAGGCCGCGGAGCACCGGGTCACCGTGCTGAGCGCGGACCTGCGGCGGGACCCCTGCATCCGTGTCCGGCTCGACCCGCCCGTCCGGCCCGGTCTCCCCCACCCACCCACCACCGAGGTGACCGTGGTGGAGGCCCACTGGGCCGACGCGTTCGCCGAGCCGTCGCTGAGCCGGGTCCTGCGCTTCCTCGCCACGATCGCGCCGACGCTGGCCGTGACCCAGTCGATCCTGGTCCTGCGGCAGCGCACGGGGCTCTGGCCGCAGCACGCCGCCGGCGGGTTCGTGCCGGCGGCCGGCCGCGTCGCCACCCTGGTCCTGCCGCTGGCCGCGGGGATCGTCGCGCTCGGCGTCGCGGCACCGGTGCTCGCCGTCGTCCTGCTGGCGGCCGCCGTCGTGGCGCTCGTCCCCGTCCCGACGGTCCGGAAGGCGCTCGGCCGCGGGCTTGGGTGGATGAGCACCACCATCGGCGACGCCTACCTGTTCGTCGCCGACCCGGTCAGCCGCGCCGCCATGGAGAGCAGGCTGGAGGCTCGCCTCACCGAGAAGGCCGCGCAGGGAGACCCCGGGACGACCGTCGTGCTGGCCCACTCGCAGGGCGCCGCGGTCGCCTACCGGACCCTGAGCCGCATGCCGCCCGAGCGGCGACCACCCCTCCTGGTCACCGTCGGGTCCGGCCTCGGCCGGCTGGACGACGTGAGCCTGCTCCGGCGCTTCCCCTGGTACCTGACGCCGCTGTACCTGCTCATCGTGGTCACCGGCGCGTGGGCCGTCCGGCGGTGGGACTCCTGGTCGTGGCTGCTCCTGGCGGTCTCCGTGGCGCTGACCGCGGTGGTCTGGTGGCGCTGCCTGGTCGCGCTGGACCGGCTGACCGCCGGCCCCCTCGAGGGCCTCGACGGCGTGGCGTGGCTGGACATCCAGGCGGTCTTCGACCCGGTGCCCAACGGTCCGGCGGCGCTGGAGGGCGGCGGGGAGTACCGGTACGTGCGGGTGGCGGGCGAGCAGTCGGTCGTGCGCGACCACGTCCGGTACGAGCGCGACTTCGCCCGGACCCTGCCCCTGCTCGCCGGCCGGCTGGGCATGGGCCGCCCGGCGGGACCCGTCGACCCGGGCACCGGTGCGCGTGCGGCGCCGACGGCCCCGGGCACGGACGACGGCCGGCCGCCCCTCGCGCTGCGGGACTGGGTCGGGCTGGGGCTGCGCCTCCTCCCGCCCGTGGCCGCCGTGGTCGCCGCGGTGCAGACCGACCTGTTCGTGCTGGGGCTGTGGGCCGGGGTGGCCGGGCCGGACCCGCTGGACTCCCTCGTCGGCCTCGTCATGGTCCCGCTGGGGTGGATCGCCGGCCTGCTGGCGGCCACGTGGCCCCACTCGCCGGCGCCCGAGACGATGCTCGGCGTCCTGCTCCTGGCGCTGCTGGGCCTGGCCGGCGCCGACCTCACGCGGCGGGTCCTGACCTGGCTCCGGGACCGGGAGACCCGCCGGTGGTTGCGCGGGGGCGGGCTGCTCGGCGAGGACGGTGGCCGGTGGCGGCCGTGGCGCTGGGTGGTGGCGTTCGTGCCGGTCGTGCTCGTCGCGGCCGCCGTCCCGGCCCTGCTGCTCTGGCGGGCCGAGGGGCCGCCGTGGACACCGCAGGAGGCCGTCGACGCCTACCTCACCGCCGTCGCCGACGGGAACGCCGGCGCTCTCTGCGCGGTCACCACGGGCACCATCGAGCAGCTGGGCCGGTCGGACGCGGCGTGCGCGCGCAGCGGGTTCCCCGGGGTCCACCGGTCCTGCGCCGACGCCCGCGAGGCGGTGGGCGAGCTGCCCTCCGGTGCGGTGTCCCTATCCGGGACGGGGGGCGAGCGCACGGTGACGGTGACGTGGGCGCCGGAGCCCTGGCCCACCTGCTCCGCCACGGTCCCCGAGCCGGTCCCCGTGCCGGCCCGCGTCGTGCGCGCCGGCGACGCGTGGCTGGTGAGCGCCGTCGGCGGGCCGCCGGGGTCCTGACGCCCCGTTTCCGGCCCCTCCCCGGGGGCACCGCTCGGCCGTGACCGATGCCCGCGTCGTGCCCGGCCGCCGCCTGCTCGTCTCCGGGCTGCTGCTGGGCGCCGGCCTCATGGGGGCGGTCGACGAGATCGTCTTCCACCAGCTGCTGCACTGGCACCACTTCTACGACCGGGCCGGTGGCGCCGCCGGCCTGGTCTCCGACGGGGTGCTGCACGCGGCCACCCTCTCGGCCGTGGTCGCCGGGCTGGCGCTGCTGGCCGACGTCCGGCGCCGCGGGACGTTCGACCGGCTGCGCTGGTGGGCAGCGGTGCTGCTGGGCGCCGGCGCCTTCCAGCTGTGGGACGGCGTGGTCGACCACAAGCTGCTGCGGGTGCACCAGGTGCGCTACGGCGTCGACCTCGCCGCGTACGACGCCGCGTGGATCGGCGGCGCCGTCGTGCTGCTGGCCGCCGGCACCCTGCTGGGGCTGCGCGCCCGCCGCCGGCCGTGACCGCGCTCGCCGTCCTCGTCGCCGCCACGCTGTACGTCGCGGCGACCTGGCGGTGCGGGGCGCCGTGGTCCCTGGTGCGGACGGCGTGCTGGCTGGCGGGCCTGGTCGCGGTCGGTGCGGGCTGGGCGCTGGCCGGCGCGCACGGCGACCTGCGGACGCACATGGCCGGCCACCTGCTGCTCGGCATGGTCGGGCCGCTGCTGCTGGTGCTGGCCGCACCGGTGACCCTGGCGCTGCGGGTCCTGCCGGTGGACACGGCGCGGCGGCTGGCCCGGGTGCTGCGGACACCGCCGGTCCGCTGGGCGAGCGACCCGCTGGTCGCCGTCCCCCTCAACGCCGCGGGCCTGTGGGCGCTGTACGGCACGGGCCTGCACACGGCGGCCGCGCACCGCCCGGGGCTCGGCGCGCTGATCTCCCTGCTCGTGCTGGTCAGCGGGTACCTGGCCACCGCGGCGGTGCTGGCCGTGGACCCGGCACCGCACCGGCGCGGGGTGGGCGTGCGGGCCGCTGCGCTGGCGGCCGGCATGGCGGCGCACGACGTCCTCGCGAAGGCCCTCTACGCCGGCCCGCCGGCCGGGGTCGTGGCCGCGCAGGAGGGCGCGCGGCTGATGTACGACGGCGGCACGGTCGTCTCGCTGCTCACCGCCGCGGTGCTCTGGCGACGCTGGTACGTCAGCCGCGCCGCCGTCCGCCCCGCAGCCGCCGCGGCTGCCCGACCATGGGCGGCGTGGACGCCCCGGACCGCTTCGCCGCGCTCGTCGACGCCCTCGCCGCCGAGCCCGGCGTGACCCTGCCGGACGGCGACGGCGGGCGCCGGTTCGGCTCGGAGACCCTGCGCGCGGGCGGGGCGGTCTTCGCGATGGTCACCGGGGACGCGGTGGTGCTGAAGCTGCCCGCCGACCGGGTGGCCGCGCTGCTGGCCGACGGCGGCGGGCGCCCGTTCGGCGCCGGGAAGGGCCGGCCCTACCGCGAGTGGGTCGCCCTCCCGGACGGGGAACCGGCGAGCGACCTCGCGCTGGCCCGCGAGGCGCTGGCGTTCGTCCGCTCCCGCCGGGGCTGAGAGCTCTCAGACGTCCCCGCGCAGGTAGGCCCGCCGCCGGTCGGGCGGGTACTTCTCGATCGCGTGGCGCAGCATGGTCCGCGGCATGCGCCGGTAGCGCGGGGCGAGGAACTGCTCGGCGAGCGCCCGGTCGCGGTTGCCGACCTCGCGCAGCATCCAGCCCACCGCCTTCTGCACGAGGTCGTGTGGGTCCTCCAGCAGGCGGTCGGCCAGGGCGAGGGTCGGCCCGAAGCGCCCCGCGCGGATCGTCGCGAACGTCGCCATGACGGCGATCCGCCGGTCCCACACCGACGAGGAGGCGGCCAGCTCGTCCAGCACGGCCGGGTCGACGTCGCCGAGCAGGTGGGGCGCCGAGGCGTCCACCAGGTCCCAGTTGGACACGTGCTCGCGGCAGCGCAGGTACAGCTCGACGATCCGCTGCCGCTCCGCCTCGTCGGCCCGCTCGAAGCGCCGCACCAGCACGAACAGCGCGGTGAGCCGCTCCTCGTGCACCGGGCTGGTGAGCAGCTCGCCGGCGTCCGCCAGGGACGTGCCGGCCGCGTGCACCCGGGCGATCCGGCGCTGCTCGGGCACGCCGATGCCCAGGAAGCGGTCGCCCTCGCCGTAGCCCCCGGGCCGGGCCTGGAAGTACCGCGCCATGCCGTCGGCCCGCTCCGGGTCGGCAGCCGCGGCGAGGTCGGCCCGGATCGCCGCCGCGGTCACGGCCCGGGGTGGGCGGCGGCGAAGGCGGCGAACCGGCGCAGCGACCGCCGGACCCCCAGCACCACGAACGGGCGCACCAGCGGCCAGCCCACCACGCCCAGCAGGCCGAAGGGCAGGTACAGCCGCTCGGTCCAGGTGAACGCCGTCCGCCCGCCGTCGGGCACCAGCTCGAAGATGCCGGGGCCGCGCACGATCCGGCCGGTGTGCTGGACGACGACGCGCCGCGGCGGGTCCCACTCGGTGATCACCATCGTGTCAAGGACGCCGAGGTGCCGCCCGCGCCGCCACGGGATGCCGGTGCGGGCGGCCAGCCGCCCGCCGAAGCCCTGCGCGTCCCCGCCGACGGTCTCCACGTCGGTGAGCAGCATCCACTCGCCCTGCCGGGTCCAGTCGGTGAGCGCCGCCCACACCCGCTCCGGCGGGGCGTCGACGGTGGTCGTCTCGACGAGCTCAGGCATCGGCGTGGGTCCCGTCCTCGGTGGCGGGCGGGACGTCGTCCCGCGCGGGGGCTCCCCGGTCGTCCAGCCGGCCGCGCAGCTCGGCCAGCTGCGCGTCGCGCTCCTCCAGCGTCTGGGCCATCTGCTCGACCAGCCAGTCCACCTCGGTCATCCGGTAGCCGCGCACGGTCACGCTGATCCGCGCCGCCCGGAGGTCGTCGGCGGTCACCGGCCGGTCCTCCGGCAGCTCCAGCGGGGAGCGGTCCGGATCGGCCGGCGGCCGGGTCTCCCCGCGGCCGAGCAGCAGCGAGCCGCCGAGGAACACCAGCGCCCCGACCACCAGGACGACGACGACGAAGACGACGGCGGAGAGCACGTGGGGACCTCAGGCGTCGCTCGGGTCGGCCTCGACCGGCACCGACCGCATGCCGCCGCCGTTGTCGCCGGCCTGCCGGGCCGCCTCGGCCTCCTGGATCACCCGGACGACCTCGTCGACGTCGTCGGTGACGGTGAACAGGTCCAGGTCGGACTCCCTGATGGTGGCCGCCGGGACCATCGTGCTGCGGATCCAGTCGACCAGCCCCGACCAGTACTCCGACCCGTACAGCACCACCGGGAAGCGGGTGACCTTGCGGGTCTGCACCAGGGTCAGGGCCTCGAACAGCTCGTCGAGGGTGCCGAAGCCGCCGGGGAGGATGACGAAGGCCTGCGCGTACTTCACGAACATCGTCTTGCGGACGAAGAAGTAGCGGAAGGCGATGCCGACGTCGACCCACTCGTTGAGCTCCTGCTCGAACGGCAGCTCGATGCCCAGGCCGACCGACAGCCCGCCGGACTCCGACGCCCCACGGTTGGCCGCCTCCATCGCCCCTGGGCCGCCGCCGGTGATGACCGCGTACCCGGCGCGGGACAGCGCCGCCCCGATCTCGACGCCGGCGGCGTAGTGCGGGGAGTCCCGCGGGGTGCGGGCGCTGCCGAAGACGCTCACCGCACGGGGCAGCTCGGACAGCAGCCCGAAGCCCTCCACGAACTCGCTCTGGATGCGGAGCACGCGCCAGGGGTCGGTGTGCACCCAGTCGGTGGGACCGCGCCGGTCCAGCAGCCGCTGGTCGGTCGTCGTCCCGACGGTGCGGGCGTCGGGCTCGCCGCCGCGCAGCATCACCGGGCCGCGGTGCCGGGTCGGGCGGGGCCTGCGGCCGTCGGCGGGCTGCGGGGTGGTCGTCATGCGCGGCTCCTCAGGCGGAGGGGGTCGACAGGTAGGCGACGAGCGCGTCCTCGGCCGGCTGCAGCCGCTCGACGACGACGTGCTCCTCACGGGTGTGGGCCAGCTGCGGGTCGCCGGGGCCGTAGTTGACCGCGGGGATGCCGAAGGCGGCGAAGCGGGCGACGTCGGTCCAGCCGAGCTTGGCCCGGGCCGGGCGCCCGACGGCGGCCACGAACGCGGCGGCGGCGGGCTCGGCCAGCCCCGGCAGTGCCCCGCCGGCGTTGTCCACGAACGTGAGCGTGGCGCCGGCCTCGACCGCCTCGGCGAAGACCTCGCGGACGTGCGCCTCGGCGGCGTCCTCGTCGCGGTCCGGCGCGTAGCGGAAGTTGACCGTCACCGCGCAGCGGTCGGGGATGACGTTGCCGGCGACCCCGCCCTCGACCCGGACGGCGTTGAGCCCCTCGCGGTAGGTGCAGCCGTCGATCTCCACCTCGCGCGCCTCGTAGGCGGCGAGGGTGGCGAGGATGCCGGCGGCTCCGTGGATCGCGTTGACCCCCAGCCAGCTGCGGGCGCTGTGCGCCCGCCGGCCCGGCACCTCGAGCACCGCCCGCAGGGTGCCCTGGCAGCCGGCCTCGATCTCGCCGTCGGTCGGCTCGAGCAGGATCGCGAGGTCGCCGTAGAGCCAGCCGCGGCGCTCGCGGGCGACCCTGCCGAGGCCGTTCTTGACCGCCTCGACCTCCTCGTTGTCGTAGAAGACGAAGGTGAGGTCGTGCGCGGGCGCGGCACCCGGGACGCCGAAGCGGGCGGCCAGCCGCAGCATCACCGCGTCGCCGGCCTTCATGTCGCTGGTGCCGCAGCCGTAGAGCCGGCCGTCCTCGACCCGGCTGGGCACGTTGTCGGCGATGGGCACGGTGTCCAGGTGGCCGGCGAGGACCACGCGGGTGGGGCGGCCGAGGTCGGTGCGGGCGAGGACCGCGTCCCCCACGCGCTCGACCTCCAGCCCGCCCAAGGACCGCAGCGCCGCCTCCACCGCGTCGGCCAGCGCCGCCTCGTCGCCCGACACGGACGGGGTGTCGACCAGCGCGCGGGTGAGGGCGAGGACGTCGGCGGAGAGGTCCAGGTGCGGTGCGGAGCTCACGGTGGACGACCCTACGGGCGCCGCCGGACACCGGCCGCCGCACCGCGCCAGGTCACCGGTTGGTCGCGCACCGTTCACCCGGCGGGGCGTCCGCCTCCTGACCGGACCCCGCCCCGCGCTGGGTAGCGTCGTCCCCGTGACGAACGCCGCCCCGCACTCCGCCGTCGCCGCCGGCCTGGCCACCGTGACCCCCTCGGGGACGGTGCTCGACACCTGGTACCCCGAGCCCCGCCTGGGCGCTCCCGAGGGCTCCGCCGCCGGGACGACGCGCCTCGGCGCGCTCGAGCTCTCCGGGGAACTGGGCCCCGACTACGGCGGCCTGGTGCGGCGCGACGAGGCCCGGGGGGTGGAGGTGATCGCCGTCCGCACGGTGATCCCGGACCTCTCCGCCCCGCCGGTCGACACCCACGACGTCTGGCTGCGGCTGCACCTGCTCTCCCACCGGCTGATCCGCCCGCACGGCGCCGACCTGACCGGCGTGTTCGGCCTGCTCACCAACGTCGCCTGGACCAGCGCCGGCCCGGTCGAGGCGGCCGCCTTCAACGCCCACCGGCTGCGCGCCGCCCACGGGCAGGTCACCGTGTACGGCGTCGACAAGTTCCCGCGGATGGTCGACTACGTCATCCCCTCCGGCGTCCGCATCGCCGACGGCGACCGCGTGCGGCTGGGCGCGCACCTCGCCGAGGGGACGACGGTCATGCACGAGGGCTTCGTGAACTTCAACGCCGGTACCCTGGGCCCGTCGATGGTCGAGGGCCGGATCAGCGCCGGCGTCGTCGTCGGCGCCGACAGCGACGTCGGTGGCGGCGCCTCGATCATGGGCACCCTCTCCGGCGGCGGGAAGCAGGTCATCTCCATCGGCTCGGGCTGCCTGCTGGGCGCCAACGCCGGCATCGGCATCTCCCTCGGCGACCGGTGCGTCGTCGAGGCCGGCTGCTACGTGACCGCCGGCTCGCGGGTCACCCTGCCCGACGGTTCGACGGTCAAGGCCGCGGAGCTCTCCGGCCGCGACGGGCTGCTGTTCCGGCGCAACTCGGTCACCGGCGCCCTCGAGGCGCTGCCCCGGGACGGCGACTGGGGCGCCCTGAACGCGGAGCTGCACAAGAACTGACGGGAAGGGCCCCCGCGCCCCCACCGCTCGCAGGCTCGCGGCGGGTCCCTGCACGGGGGCCGTTCCGGTACGTTCCCAGGCTCGCGGCGGGTCCTGCAGGGGTCCTCCGGCGCTACGCTCCGCCGCACTCGTGCGCGGACCGAGCCGGAGGAGACGACGGTGGCCGACCAGCGGACCAAGATCCTGCTCGAGGAGTCGCAGCTCCCGACGCAGTGGTACAACGTCGTGCCCGACCTGCCGAGCCCGCCCCCGCCGCCGCTGCACCCCGGCACGATGCAGCCGGTCGGCCCCGACGACCTGGCCCCGCTGTTCCCCCCGGACCTCATCGCGCAGGAGGTCACCGGCGAACGGTTCGTCGACATCCCCGGCGCGGTGCTCGACGTCTACCGCCTGTGGCGGCCCTCGCCGCTGTACCGCGCGCACCGGCTGGAGAAGGCCCTCGGGACGCCGGCCCGGATCTACTACAAGTACGAGGGCGTCTCCCCCGCCGGCTCGCACAAGCCCAACACCGCCGTCCCCCAGGCGTACTACAACGCGCAGGCCGGCGTCCGGAAGCTGACGACGGAGACCGGCGCCGGGCAGTGGGGCACCGCGCTGGCGTTCGCCAGTGCCCTGTTCGACCTCGACTGCGAGGTCTGGATGGTCGGCGCCTCCTACGACCAGAAGCCCTACCGCCGGATCGCGATGGAGACCTTCGGCGCCCGCGTGCACCGCTCACCGTCCGACCTGACCGCGGCCGGCCGCGCCGTCTCCGCCGAGGACCCGCGGCACCCCGGGTCGCTGGGCATCGCCATCAGCGAGGCGGTGGAGGTCGCCGCGCAGGAGCCGCAGACCCGGTACGCCCTGGGCAGCGTCCTCAACCACGTGCTGCTGCACCAGACGGTCATCGGCGAGGAGGCGCTCCTGCAGCTCGCCGCCGTCGGGGACACCCCGGACGTGATCATCGGCTGCACCGGCGGCGGGTCGAACTTCGGCGGGCTGGCGTTCCCCTTCCTCCGGGAGAAGCTGGCCGGCCGGATGTCGCCGACGATCCGGGCGGTCGAGCCGGAGTCCTGCCCGTCGCTGACCCGCGGCGTGTACGCCTACGACTTCGGCGACACCGCCGGGATGACGCCGCTGCTCAAGATGCACACCCTCGGCCACCGGTTCATCCCCGACCCGATCCACGCAGGTGGGCTGCGCTACCACGGGATGTCGCCGTTGCTCTCCCACGTCTTCGAGCTGGGGTTGATCGAGGCGCTGGCGCTGCCGCAGAGCGAGTGCTTCACCGCGGCGGTGCGCTTCGCCCGCACCGAGGGGATCATCCCGGCGCCCGAGCCGTCCCACGCGCTCGCCGCCTGCATCCGCGAGGCGGTGGCCTGCCGGGAGTCCGGCGAGGAGCGGGTCATCCTCACGGCGCTGTGCGGGCACGGGCACTTCGACCTGGCGGCCTACGACGCGTTCCTGTCCGGCCGGATGTCCGACGAGGACGTCACCGATGAGCGCCTGGCGCCCGGCCTGGCGGATCTGCCGGCCGTGCCGGCCGGGGCCTGAGGGCGGCGGGGCCTGGGGCCGGCGGGGACCGGGGGGGGCGGGGGGGGCCCCCCCCACCCCCCCCCACCACCCGACCACCACCCACCCCCCCCCCCCCCACTCTGCAATCGAGACCCCCAGCGCGTCGGAAGCG
>NZ_JBJGYW010000038.1:0-42298 GCF_054050215.1 Geodermatophilus sp. SYSU D01186
CGGCCGGTTCGCTGTAGGGGTGGCTGTTGGCGGGAAAGCGGGGGGGCGCCATCGGCGCCCCCCCCGCCTCTGACCAGCGGTTTCCCTGTCGGGCTGACAGGATTTGAACCTGCGACCCCTTGACCCCCAGTCAAGTGCGCTACCAAGCTGCGCTACAGCCCGAGCGCCGGGCGGCTCGCACCGCCCGATCGCTGCAGGAAGCAGGTTACCGCACCGGTCCCGCACTCCTGACCGGTGGTCAGCCGCGCGCCGCCAGCGGGGTGTCCGCGGCGGCCAGCACCTGGCGCAGCGTCGCCGCGAAGGCCTCCGGATCGCCGGTCTGGCCGTACTCACCGCCGAGGAAGCCACCGTGGTCGCCGGGGAACACGACCGTCGTCGTCCCCAGGCGCTCGGCCAGGGCTCGCGCGGCCCGGTGCGCCAGCTGCCCCTCGGAGCCGACCCCGGCGGCGACGACGACGCGGGTCGACGCCGCGCGCAGGGCCGCGACGTCGTGCTCGTGGTGGGTGCACGACACGATGTTCTGACCGGCCAGCGGATCGTCGCGGGAGCCGTCGTCCTCGGTCGGCAGCCCGAACGCGGCGGGGTCCGGCGCGGGCTGGTCGGCGAGGCCGGCGGGCACCGGACCCTGCCAGCCCACCAGCCGGATGAACTCGGCCATCGCCGGTCCGAGTCCGCTGCGCTGGTAGGTCTCGTGCACGTGCCGGGTGGCGGCCAGCGCCTCCTCGCGGTCGGGCAGCACCTGCGCCGCCGGCGGCTCGTGCGCGACGAGGGTGCGCACCTGCTCCGGGTGCCGGGCCACGAGCACCAGCGCGTTGACCGCTCCCCCGCTGCTGGCGAAGACGTCCACCGGCCCGGCGTCCAGGGCCGTGATCAGCCGGGACAGGTCGTCGGCGTGCTCGTCGGGCGTCGTCTCCGGCGCGCCGTCGGTGCGCCGGCTGCGCTCGACCCCGCGCGGGTCGTAGGTGACGACGGTGCGGTCCGGGAAGTGCGAGGCCAGTGTCGTGAACCCCGCCGCGCCCATCGGCGAACCGATCATCAGCAGGACCGGGCCGTCGCCGGGGCGGACGTCGTAGGTCAGCACCGCCCCGGGGACCTCCAGGGTGTGCGTCTGCGCTCCGGTCATGGTCGGCCTCCGGACGGGGTGAGAGCGGGCTGTCCTCCCTCAGACCCCCGCCGGAGGCCGGACTCATCGCTCAGCTCTTGGACCTCTCCGTGCCCCGCCCCTCGCGCACCTTGACCGAGATCTCGATCGGCGTGCCGTGGAAGCCCCAGCGCTCGCGCAGCTTGCGCTCCAGGAACCGGCGGTAGCCGGCCTCCAGGAAGCCGGTGGAGAAGACGACGAACCGCGGCGGGCGGACGTCGGCCTGCGTCACGTACTTGATCTTCGGGGCGCGGCCGCCACGGGCCGGCGGCGGCGTCTCCTGGACCAGCGCGCGGACGTAGGTGTTGAGCTCCGCGGTCGGGATGCGGGACTCCCACGAGGCCAGCGCGTCGCGCAGGTGCTGGGCCAGCTTGCCCACCCCGCGACCGGTGCTGGCGGAGATGTTGACCCGCGAGGCCCACTTCACCCGGGCCAGGTCGCGCTCGATCTCCCGCTCCAGCTGGGCGTGGCGGTCCTCGTCGAGGGTGTCCCACTTGTTGAAGGCCAGCACCAGCGCCCGGCCGGCCTCGATCACCTGGGTGATGACCCGCTGGTCCTGCTCGCTGATCACCTCGTCGGCGGCCAGCAGCACTACGGCGACCTCGGCGGCCTGGATGGCGGCCTCGGTGCGCAGGCTGGCGTAGTACTCCATGCCGCTGGCGGTGTTGACCTTGCGCCGCAGGCCGGCGGTGTCGACGAACCGCCACTCCTCGCCGCCCAGGGAGACGATCGAGTCCACCGGGTCGACGGTGGTGCCGGCGACGGAGTCCACGACCGAGCGCTCGTCCTTGGCCAGCCGGTTGAGCAGGCTGGACTTGCCCACGTTCGGCCGGCCCACCAGCGCCACCCGCCGCGGGCCCCCCTCCTCCAGCTGCTCGCGCGGCGCCTCGGGCAGCGCGTCGAGCACCAGGTCGAGCAGGTCGCCGCTGCCGCGCCCGTGCAGCGCGCTGACCGGCTGCGGCTCCCCCAGGCCCAGCGACCACAGCTCGGCGGCGTTGGCCTCGCTGCGCTCGTCGTCGACCTTGTTGGCCACCACGATCACCGGCCGGTCGCTGCGGCGCAGGATCCGCGCGGCGGCCAGGTCGGTGTCGGTGGCGCCCACCGAGCTGTCGACGACGAACACGATGACGTCGGCGGTCTTCATCGCGTACTCGGCCTGCCGGCTGATCGAGGCGCCCAGCCCGGCGGCCTTCGGGTCCCAGCCGCCGGTGTCGACGACGGTGAACCGCTTGCCGTTCCACAGCGCCTCGTAGGTGATGCGGTCGCGGGTCACGCCCGGGACGTCCTGCACCACCGCGGCGCGCCGGCCCAGGATCCGGTTGACCAGCGTCGACTTGCCCACGTTCGGGCGGCCGACGATCGCCACGACGGGCAGCGGCCCGCCGTTCCCCTCGCTCA
The DNA here is from genome assembly GCF_054050215.1 of Geodermatophilus sp. SYSU D01186. Lineage (NCBI taxonomy): Bacteria > Bacillati > Actinomycetota > Actinomycetes > Geodermatophilales > Geodermatophilaceae > Geodermatophilus > Geodermatophilus sp. SYSU D01186. Next base: position 2,540 of record NZ_JBJGYW010000038.1, read on the forward strand.
TGACCGGGCTCCCACGGCGGACCGCGCCAGCTCGACGACGCGGTCGACGACGCCCTCGCGGTCCAGGTCGGTGCTGTCCACGACCACCGCGTCGGCGGCCGGGCGCAGGGGGCTGTCGGCCCGGCTGCTGTCGTACTCGTCGCGGCGGCGCAGGTCGACCGCCAGGGCGGCCACCTCCTCCGGCGTCGTCAGGCCCAGCTGCGCGGCCCGGCGCTCGGCCCGGGCCTCCGGCGCGGCGGTCAGGTAGACCTTGAGCGTGGCGTCGGGCAGGACGACGGTGCCGATGTCGCGGCCCTCGACCACCACCGCGTCGGCCGCGGCCACCAGGGCCCGCTGCTGGTCGACCAGCCGGCGGCGCACCGCGGGCACCGCCGAGACCGCCGACACCGCGCGGGTCACCTCCGCGCCGCGGATGCGCACGGCCACGTCGACGCCGTCCACCTCGACCAGCTCGGTGTCCGCCGCCGTCCCGACCTCGATGCGGGCCTGCGCGACGACGGCGGCCACGGCCTCGGCGTCCTCCGGGTCGGCGCCGGCGTCCAGGACGGCGACGGTCGCCGCCCGGTACATGGCACCGGTGTCCAGGTAGGCCGCGCCCAGCCGGGCGGCCACGGCCCGGGCGACGCTGGACTTGCCCGTGCCCGACGGCCCGTCGAGGGTGATCTGCCCCCGGAACCCGGCGCTCACCGTGTCACCTCGCTGCTCCGCAGCACGTTCGCTCCGCTCCTCGCTCGCTGGCGCTCGCTGCGATGCTCACTCACTGGGCGATGTCCCGTCGCAGCGCGACCGCCCCCCGCAGGTACACGTGCTGGATCTCCGCGCGCGGGCGCTCGGTCTCCACGTGCGCCATGAGCCGCAGCACCCGCGGCAGCGCGTGCGGGACGTCGATCTCGCTGGCGCACATCAGCGGCACGTCGCCGAACCCGAGCTCCCGCGCGGCCAGCGCGGGGAACTCCGAGACCAGGTCGGGGGTGGCGGTGAACAGGATGCTGATGACGTCGTCGTGCTGCAGCTGGTTGCGCTCCATGACCGTGCTGACCAGCTCGCGGGTCGCGTCGAGGACCAGCTCCCGGTCGTCGGCGTCCACCTGTGTCGCACCCCGGATGGCTCGGACGGCCACTGCCACTCTCCTCGATCGATGCGGGGCACGGGTCGCCGTGCCCCTCGGTCGAGTCTAGGTAGGCCCTGCCACCCGCCTCGGCCGAGTCCGGGGAGGCAGCCCGTAGAGCGCGCAGGCGTTGTCCCGCAGCACGCGTTCGCCGGCCCGTCGCGCCTGGTCCGGCGACAGGTCGCCGTCGGCCACCAGCTCGCCGAGCACCGCCCCGAGCACCGCCCGCCCGGTCCGGGCGCCCAGCCAGTGCAGTTCGGGCACGCCCGTCCCGTCGGAGCTGTAGGTGAGCTTGGAGAACGGGGCCGCACCCAGCGCCGCGCGGGTCATCGCCCGCAGCTCGCCGGTGGAGAGGAAGGGGATCGCGTAGGACAGGTCCAGGTGCGCGTTGCCGTAGACCGAGGCGAGGAAGGCGCCCTCCCGGACGTAGGGCCAGCAGCCGTGCAGCAGGACCACCGGCACCGGCCGGTAGGCCGGCTCCTCCAGCACCGCGCGCAGCTGCAGCGGCGAGGCCCGGCGCAGGTCGACGTCGGGGTCGCCGTAGCCGACGTGGAACTGCACCGGCAGCTCCTGCGCGGCCGCGGCGGCGAGGGCGAGGTGCAGCAGGGTGTCCAGCAGCGGCTGGTGCCCCAGCCGCACCGCGCCTGTGGCGGCCACCTCCTCCCGCGCGGCCCGGAAGGCGGCCCGCGCGTCGTCCTCCGGCCACCGCTGGATCGCCAGGCCGGTGCGGTAGGCGGCGATGCTCTTGAGTCCGGCGTACCCGGCCGCGCGGACGTCGGCGGTGGCGGCGCGGACGGCGTCCACCAGGACGGGGTACCGCGCGTGGGCGGCGACCAGTTCCTGGAAGAGCACCTCCAGCCGCAGCAGGGACACCCGGTGCGCTCCGCTGCAGGCGTCGAAGGCCTCCCCTGACAGCACGGAGTCCGGCGAGGGGAAGCCGGTGTCGACGACCACGCCGCCGATCCCCGCGTCGGCGAACAGCCGGGCCACGAGCTGCCCGGTGTCCAGCCGGCTCCGCGCCTCGAGGACGGCGTCCTCGTCGGGCGGGACGCCGTGGAAGGCGGCCATGGCCCGCAGCAGCCGGCCCGAGAATGCCGTGTGCCGGGCGTCGCGGGCGCGCACCGCCGGGTCCGGCGACTCGGTGAACCGCCCGCGCCAGGCCGCGGGGTCGGGGTCCGGACGGCGCTCGACGCCGTGGCAGTGGCCGTCGACGACGGGGACGTCGCTGAGGTCGACGGCGGGCACGGCGGCTCAGAACCGCGCGAAGTGGGCGCGGAGCTCGAACTCCTCGTCCTCGGCCGCGAAAGCCTCCGCCTCGGAGCGGCGCACCGCGAGGTAGCAGCGCGCCAGCAGGTCGCCCAGGGCCCCGAGCAGCAGCGGGCTCTTCTCCAGCTCGTCCAGCGCCGCGGCCATCGAGGTGGGCAGCGGCCGCACCCGGCCGCGGGCGAGCGCCTCGGCGGACATGCGCGCCGGGTCGTGGGCGCACGGCTCCCCCGGCTCCAGCTCCCGCTCGATCCCGTCCAGGCCGCAGGTGATCAGCGCCCCCAGGGCCAGGTAGGGGTTGGCGCTGGGGTCCGACGGCTTGAACTCCAGGTTGGCGGTCTGCTCCTCGCGACGGTGAAACGGCGAGCAGACACGCACCGCCACCTCCCGGTTGTCGAAGCCCCAGCCGGTGGTCGCCGAGGCCCACGCGCCGGGGACCAGCCGCCGGAAGGAGTTGTAGCTGGGCGTCGTCAGGGCGACCAGGGCCGGCAGGTGCTCGCAGACTCCCGCGACGAAGTGCCGGCCCAGCCGCGACAGCCCGCCCGGCGCGGCCGGGTCGTACAGGGTGCTGTGCCCCTCGCCGTCCCACAGGGACAGGTGCACGTGCGCACCGTTGCCGATGGCGTCGGGCCACGGCTTGGCCGCGAACGAGGCGACCAGGCCGTGCCGGAGGGCCACCCCGCGGACGGTGTCGCGGAACCTCATCTGGTTGTCGGCCGCGCCGAGGGCGTCGGCGTGCCGGACGGAGATCTCCTGCTGCCCGGGGCCGTACTCGTTCATCGCCGCCTCGACGACGAGGCCCTGCGCCTCGAGCGCGTCGACGGTCTCGACCACGACCGGGGCGGTGAGGTCGGCGCCGATCACGCTGTAGACCGGCGCGTGGTCGCGGGTGTCGAACGGCACGTAGCGCCCGTCGGCCTCCCGGGCCAGCGAGAACTCGTTCTCGAACGCGGCCCGCACGTGCACGCCGAGGCCGGCGGCGCGGGCGACCACCGCCCTGAGGAACGAGCGGGGGCAGGCGCCCCAGTCGCGGCGGTCGTGGCCCACCTGGTCGCACAGGACCCCGGCCGTGCCCGGCACCCAGGGCAGCACGGTGAAGGTCGCGGGGTCCGGCAGCAGCCGGATCTCCCCGACCGGCTCCATGCCCTCGACGTGCACCAGCTGCTCGAGCTGGTTGATCGCCATCTGCGCCCGGGTCAGGCCCACGCCCTCGACGAGCTTGTGCGGCAGCTGGGAGACGTGGACGGCCTTGCTGTGGGCGATGCCGCTGACGTCGCACCACTCGAAGCGGACCAGCCGCAGGTCCCGCCGTCGCGCCGCGGCGAGGACGTCGGTGCCGGTCATCGCAGGCTCCTCCCGCTCGGCCGGTGCCCAGCGCACCACGTCGCCGCCCGCGGGGACAGGGCCCGGCCGATGGCGGGTCAGCCGAGCGGGCGGATCCCCCAGGTGCCCGTCGTCGACGCCCCCGGCTCCAGCCGGATGACCGCCTCGCCGGTCTGGAACGCGTTGGGCGGGCAGGTCATCGGCTCCACCGCCAGGCCGCGGCGCCTCCGCGGCTCGGGCACGACGTCGCCGGTGAACAGCTGCAGGTACCCGTAGGCGCCGTCCATCCAGACGGCGACGCCGCGGCCGTCGGGGCCGAGCAGCCGCACCTCGGCCAGCCCGTCCGGGCCGCGCTCGAGGCCGGTGAAGCAGGAGTCGACGACGAGGTCCCCGATCCGGGGTCCGCCGCGCAGGTCGTACGGCGTGCCCTCCACCGGCACCGCGCCGGTCGGGACGGCCCGCTCGTCGGTCTCCAGCAGGGTCGTGGCGGGCGCCACCAGGGTGCAGTCGTCCAGGCGCGCGCCGGTGAGGACGTAAGGGTGGTGGCCCTCCCCGTACGGCAGCGCGGCGGCGCCCTCGTTGGTGGCGGTGGTGGTCACCCGGAGACCGACGGCGGACAGCTCGTAGGCCACCCGCAGCCGCAGGGTGAACGGGTAGCCCGGCCGCGGGTGGAGCAGGTGCTCCAGCACCACCCGGTCCTCGGCGCGGTCGACCGCCCGCCAGGAGACGAACTGGACCAGGCCGTGGATGGCGGTGCCTCGCTCCGGCTCGGTCACCGGCGTCCGGTGCTCCACGCCGTCCCAGGCGTAGCGGCCGTCGCGCAGCCGGTTGGGCCACGGCGCCAGCACGTGCCCGCGGGCGTGCGGCGCCATCTCGTCGGCACCGTAGCCGTCGACGACGTCGCGGTCCCCCACCCGGTAGGTGCGCAGGCCGCCGCCGACCTCCACGACGGTCACCTCCGAGTCGCCGGACCGGAGCACGAACTGCTCCCCGGTCGGCGGGATCACCGCACCCGCTCCGCGGTGAGGTCGCGGACCTCGGCGTAGCGCTCGCGCACGTGCGGCACCGGGTCGGCCTCGTGCACCTCCGTGCCGGGCCGGGGCCACTCGGGGGCGGTGCCGCTCCCGTGGAGCACCCACGCCGCCTGCCGGGCCGCGCCGTCGGCGACGTACTCCCCCGGCGGCGGGACGAGCACCGGCACGCCCAGGACGGCAGGCGCGATCCGGCGGACCGCCTCCGACCGGGCGCCGCCGCCCACCAGCAGCACCCGGCGGACCGGGGTGCCGGTCGCGGCGACCGCGTCCAGCCCGTCGGCCAGCCCGCACAGCAGGCCCTCCACCGCGGCCCGCGCCAGGTGCGCGGGATCGGCGGTGCCGAGGGTCAGCCCGTGCAGGGCGCCGGTGGAGGTGGGGCGGTCCGGCGTCCGCTCGCCCTCCAGGTAGGGCACCAGCACCAGCCCGCCGGACCCGGGCGGGGCGGACAGCGCCAGCCGGGACAGCTCGGCGTGGTCGACGCCGAGCAGCCGGGCGGTCGCGTCGAGCACCCGCGCGGCGTTCAGCGTGGCGATCAGGGGCAGGAAGTTGCCGGTGGCGTCGGCGAAGCCGGCGACGGTGCCGGTCGGGTCGGCGGCCGGGGTGGTGGAGACGATCGACACCACCCCGGACGTGCCGATCGACAGGACGACGTCGCCGGGCTCCGCGGCCAGGCCCAGCGCGGCGGCGGCGTTGTCCCCGGTGCCCGGCCCGAGGACCGCGCCGCCGGGCGTGCGACCGCCGGCCTCGGCGGGGCCGAGCACCCGGGGGACGACGGCGGCGTGGCCCAGCGCCCGCTCCAGCAGGTCCATCCGGTACTCGCCACCGGCCGGTGACCAGTAGCCGGTGCCGCTGGCGTCGCCGCGGTCGGTGACCAGGGCGTCGAGGGACGGCGCCCCCGCCAGCTGCCAGGTCAGCCAGTCGTGCGGCAGGCAGACCGCCGCGGTCCGCGCCGCGTTGGACGGCTCCGCCTCGGCCAGCCAGCGCAGCTTGCTGACGGTGAACGACGCGACCGGCACCAGGCCCACCGCGTCGGCCCACGCCTGCGCACCGCCCAGCTCCTCGGTGAGGTCGCGGGCGGCCTGCGCGGAGCGGGTGTCGTTCCACAGCAGCGCCGGCCGGACCACCGCGCCGTCGTCGTCCAGGCACACCATGCCGTGCTGCTGGCCGCCCACGGCCACCGCCGCGACGTCGTCCAGCCCGCCGGCCTGGCCCAGCGCCTGCTGCAGCGCCGCCGCCCAGGCGGCGGGGTCGACCTCGGTGCCGTCCGGGTGCGGCGCCCGGCCCTCGCGGACCAGGGCGCCGCTGCCGGCGTCGCGGACGACGACCTTGCACGCCTGGGTCGACGTGTCGACCCCCGCCACCAGCGCCATGACTCAGCGCGCGCCGAGGAGGTGCTCGACCGCCAGCTGGGACAGCCGCACCGCACCGGCGCCACGCGCGGCGGCGGCGTCGACGTCGAAGTCCTCGAACGAGCCGCGGTCGGCCAGCAGGTCCTCGTAGGACTCGCCCTCGGCCAGCGTGGGCCGGGACAGCTCCGGCACGCGGGCGGCGGTCAGCGCCTCCTGCACCTCGGGGTCGGCGCGGAAGGCCTGCGCCCGCTCCTTGAGTAGCAGGTAGGTGTGCATGTTGGCCGCGGCCGACGTCCACACGCCGTCCATGTCCTCGGTGCGCAGCGGCTTGTAGTCGAAGTGCCGCGGGCCGTCGTAGGCCGGCGCGCCGTCGACGCCGCCGTGCTCCAGCAGGTCGACCGTGGCGAAGGCCGACAGCAGGTCGCCGTGACCGAAGACGAGGTCCTGGTCGTACTTGATCCCGTGCTGGCCGTTGAGGTCGATGTGGAACAGCTTGCCCTGCCACAGCGCCTGGGCGATGCCGTGCGTGTAGTTGAGCCCGGCCATCTGCTCGTGGCCGACCTCGGGGTTCACGCCCACCAGGTCGGCGTGCTCGAGGGTGGAGATGAAGGCCAGCGCGTGCCCGATGGTGGGCAGGAAGATGTCGCCGCGCGGCTCGTTCGGCTTGGGCTCCAGGGCGAAGCGCAGGCCGTAGCCGCGGTCCTCGGAGTACTGGGCGAGGGTGTCGATGCCCTCGCGGTAGCGGTCCAGCGCGGCGCGCAGGTCCTTCGCGGTGTCGACCTCCGCGCCCTCCCGGCCGCCCCACAGCACGTAGACCGACGCGCCGAGCTCGGCGGCGAGGTCCATGTTGCGCATGACCTTGCGCAGCGCGAAGCGGCGGACGTCGCGGTCGTTGGCGGTGAGCGCGCCCTCCTTGAACACCGGGTGGGTGAACAGGTTGGTGGTCACCATGGGCACGACCACGCCGGTCTCCTCGAGCGCCGCCCGGAACCGCTTGACGTGCTGCTCGCGGGCGGTGTCGTCGCTGCCGAACGGGATGAGGTCGTCGTCGTGGAAGGTGACGCCGTAGGCGCCGAGCTCGGCCAGCCGGTGCACCGACTCCACCGGGTCGACCGCGTCCCGCGTGGCGTCGCCGAACGGGTCGCGTGCCTGCCAGCCGACGGTCCACAGACCGAAGGAGAACTTGTCGTCGCGGGTGGGCTGGAGCGCGCTCATGGGATTCCCTCCATCGGGTTTTGTTCTTCCGTAGAACATAAAGCAGGGACCCCGCTAGTCTCAAGGGGTGCGCGCGACAGAAGGGACCGGGGCGACCCAGTCGACGCTGCGCAGCGCCAACCTCGCCCTCGTCCTGCGGACCGTCTGCGCCGCGGCCGCCCCCCTGTCCCGCGCGGACATCGCCGCCCGGACCGGGACGACGCGTGCCACCGCCGCCCGGCTGGTCGACGACCTCCTCGTCGGGGGGCTGCTCGACGAGGGCGAGCGCATCGCGCCGCCCCGGCGAGGCCGCCCCGCCACGCCGCTCCTCCCGAGCGCCCGCATCGGCGCCCTGGGCCTGCAGGTGGACGCCGGGCTGCTCGCCGCCCGGGTGCTGGACCTGCGCGGCCGGGTCGTGGCGGAGTCCGTCGAGGACGGCGACTTCGTCGGCAGCGACCCGGAGACCACGCTCGCCCGGCTCGGCGCCCTGGCCACGGGGCTGCTCGCCGGGCCGGCCGGGGAGCTGCGGCTGGCCGGCGCGGGCCTGGCGCTCCCGGGGATCGTCCGCGTGGCGGAGGACCTGCTGCTGCGCGCGCCCAACCTCGGCTGGTCCGACGTCCCCGCCGCGGACCTGGTGGCCGCGGCCCTGCCCGACGGCCTGCGCCCCGCGCTGGGCAACGAGGCCGACCTCGCCGCCCGCACCGTCGCCGAGGTGGCGCCGGGCCGCCCCGGCCCGCTGCGGGACTTCCTGTACCTCTCCGGCCAGATCGGCATCGGCGGTGCCGCCGTCCTCGACGGGCGGGTGATGACCGGCAGCGCCGGCTGGGCCGGCGAGGTGGGCCACGTGTGCGTCGACCCCGACGGCCCACGATGCCGCTGCGGCTCGACCGGGTGCCTGGAGCAGTACGCGGGCCGCCACGCCCTGCTCGCCGCGGCCGGGCTGCCCCTGGACACCCCGCCGGCCGAGGTGGTCGCGCGGGCGGCCGAGGGGGACGCCGCGACGCTGCGGGCCCTCGACGCCGCGGCCGGCGCCCTGGGCATCGCGCTGGCCGGCGTGCTGAACGTGCTGGACCTGCCGACCGTCGTGCTGGGCGGGCACCTGGGCGCCCTCGCCGACCTGCTGCGCCCCGGCGTGGAGCAGCTACTGGCCCGCCGGGTGCTGTCGGCGCGCTGGCGGCGACCGGCCATCCGAGCCGTTCCCGCGGCCCCGGCAGCGGGGGCCACCGGGGCCGCGCTGCGCGCGCTGGCCGACGTCCTGGCCGACCCCGTCCGCTGGGTGGCCTGACAGCGGCTAGAGGCCGACCTGCTCCTGCAGCGCGCCGACCTCGGCGCGGGTGAGCCGGCGGATCGAGCCGACCCGCATGCGCTCGAGCTTCACCGGGCCGACCGCCGTGCGGGTCAGCCGCGACACCGGGAGGCCGACGTGCGCGAGCAGCCGGCGGACGATGTGCTTGCGGCCCTCGTGCAGGACCACCTCGACCACCGACTGGCCGGCGTGGGTGTCGACCACCCGGAAGGAGTCGACCTTCACCGGGCCGTCCTCGAGCTCGACGCCGGCGCGCAGCCGCTTGGCCATGTCGCGCGGGATCGACCCGGACACCTGCGCGAGGTAGGTCTTGCGCACCTCGTAGGAGGGGTGGGCCAGCCGGTGGGCCAGCTCGCCGTCGTTGGTGACCAGCAGCAGGCCCTCGGTGTCCTGGTCCAGGCGGCCCACGTGCACCAGGCCGGGGGCGAGGTCGCCGACCATGTCGCCCACGGTCGGGCGGTTGCGGTCGTCGCTCATCGCGGTGATGACGCCGGCGGGCTTGTTGAGCGCGTAGGTGACGCGGTCGTCGCGCAGCTCCAGCCGGGCGCCGTCGACGGCGATGCGGTCCCGCCGGGGGTCCACCCGCATGCCCTGCACGGTCACGGTGCGGCCGTTCACGCTGATCCGGCCGGCGTCGATCATGTCCTCGCAGACGCGCCGGGAACCGACCCCGGCCCGGGCCAGGACCTTCTGCAGCCGCTCGCCCTCCCGCTCCTCGTCGGGCTCGGCGGACCCGCGGTCACCGGGGTGGACGGGGGCGAGCTCCATGTCCTCCGACCAGCCCTCGCCGGCCTCGGTGGTGTTCTCGTCGTGCGGGGCGCTGTTCATCGCCGTCCAGTCTCCCACCCGGCGGCGCGGGTGCCGCCGGGTGCGGACCGGTCAGCAGTTCTCCTGGCCCCAGTCGTCGACGGCCGACCCTGTGGAGACCAGGTCCTCCTGCAACCGGGTGGCCTCACCGACGAACTCGGTGTTGGCCGACGGGTCGGTGAGGTCGACCTCGTTCAGCAGGTCGCGCATCCCGGTCCAGGCCTCGACCAGGGCCTGCCACTCGTCGGCGACGTCCTCGGGCGGATCGACGGCCTCCAGGCGCTCGACCGCGTCGCCCACGATGCCCGGCGCCTGCTCCGGCTCCGCGGTGGCGCCCTCCAGCTGGGCGGTCACGTCGGAGAGCAGGTCGGGGACGTCCTCGCAGAACGCCGCCTGGCGCTCCTCCTCCTCGGACGCGCCGCACCCGGCCAGGAGGACGGCGGCGGCCGCGAGCGGGGCCCCGAGCGCACGGACGGAGGGTGAGCGGGGCATGCGCCGACCGTAGCGTCCGGCCGGGTGCGGGGCGCGTCTCACGCGTCGGGGTGCTCGTCGAGGAGGCTGGCGGTCTCCGGCAACAGCGGGCCGAGCTCCGGCAGCTCGTCGAGGCCGGTGAGCCCCAGCCGCTCGAGGAACAGCGGCGTCGTGCCGTACAGCCCGCCGCCGGTGTCGGGGTCGCTGCCCACCTCGTGCACCAGCCCGCGGCTGACCAGCGTGCGCATGACGCCGTCCACCCCGACGCCGCGGATCGCCGACACCCGGGCGCGGGTCACCGGCTGGCGGTAGGCGATGACCGCGAGGGTCTCCAGCGCCGCCTGGGTGAGCCGGCTGCGCTGGCCGTCGACCAGGTACCGCTCGACCACCGGCGCGTAGTCCTCGCGCGTGTAGAGCCGCCAGCCCTCGTCCACCCGCCGCAGGGTCAGGCCCGCGGCGCGGCGGTCGTAGTCGCCGGCGAGCTCGGCGAGCGCCGCCCGCACCTGCGGCACCCGGCAGCGCAGCGCACCGGCCAGGGTGACCTCGTCGACCGGGGTGTCGACGACGAACAGCAGCGCCTCGAGGCCGCCGCGCAGCGCGACCGGGTCGAGCTCCTCGGCGACCGGCTCGGGCTCCGGTTCGGGCCCGGGCTCGGGCTCGGGCCGAGCGGCCGCGGGTGGCGGCAGCGGGGCGGGCTCGGCGACCGGCGCCGGCTCCGCCGCCTCCTGGGCCGGTGGCCGCTCGGCGACCCGCGCGGCCAGCTCGGCGGCGACGGCGTCCCAGGTCTCGGCGTCCGGGCCGCCCTGCTCCTCGGCCGCCTCGCGGGTGGCGTCCAGCTCCGCGGCGAGGGACTCCCAGGAGATCGGCGGCCGCTCCTCGCTCATGCGTACTCCTCGTCGGCGTGGGCGTCGTCGGCGTCCGGCTCGGGCTCGCCGCCGCCGGTCCACCGGACGGAGAGGTCGCCGAGCGGGGTCAGCTGCTCGAAGGTCACCCGCTGCTGGCGGTAGAGCTCCAGCAGCGCGAGGAACCGGGCGATGACCTCCAGGGTGTGCCCGCAGTCGGCGGTCAGCGCCCGGAAGGTCGCCGTCCCGGCCGCGATGAGCTGGTTGCGCACCAGCAGCAGCTGCTCGGAGACGCTCACCGCCGGCGCGTGCAGGTGCGAGACGCCGACGACCGCGGGCGCCTTCGGGGTCAGGGCCCGGGTGGCCAGCGCCGCGAACTGCTCCGGGGTGAGGCCGAGCAGCACCTCGGGGAGCAGCTGGGCGAAGCGCGGCTCGAGGGCGGCGTCGCGCGGGTGGCGGCGGGCCGCCTCGCCCTCCCGCTCGCGGAGGAAGGCCGCGGCCTGCTTGTACGCCTTGTACTGGAGCAGCCGGGCGAACAGCAGGTCGCGGGCCTCGAGCAGCTCGAGGTCCTCCTCGTCCTCGACGTCCGCGGCCGGCAGCAGCCGGGCGGCCTTGAGGTCGAGCAGGGTGGCGGCGACGACGAGGAACTCGCTGGCCTGGTCGAGGTCCAGCTCGTCGCCGAGCGCCCGCAGGTGGGCGATGAACTCGTCGGTGACCTTCGACAGCGCGATCTCGGTGACGTCGAGCTTGTGCTTGCCGATCAGCTGCAGGAGCAGGTCGAACGGCCCCTCGAAGTTGGTGAGCCGGACGGTGAACCGGCCCGACGGCGCGGGCTCGGCGACCGCCGGGTTCCCCTCCACGCCCTCAGCGTAGGTAGCTCCCCGGCCGGACCGGTGACGCAGCGCTCCGTGCGGGCTGTCGACGGCCTGTGCACAGACCGTGGCGTCCGGCGCCTCCGGACGACGGTCTGTGCACAGGCTGCGACCGCGGGACCCGGAGGACGCCGGGGAGCTCAGCGGCCCTTGAGCCGCCGGACGAGGACCGACTCCTCGCCGCGCTCGCCCAGGTCGGCGAGCAGGACGGCGATGGCCTCGCGCACGATGCGGCCGCGGTCGGCGGCCACGCCGTGCTCGGCGCGCAACGACAGCCGCGCGCCCTCCAGCGCGAGCAGCTCCTCGGCGGAGATGTAGACGGTGATCTTCTCGTCGTGCTTGGTGCGCTCGGTGCGGGTCGCCCGCCCGCGCGTGGGCCGCGACGGCGTGCGCACGGGGGCCGGTGCCGGGGCGCGGTAGGCCGCGAGGGCGTCGTCGGTGTCGGCGGCGCCGCCGGGGACGAGGGTCAGCGGCGCGGTCGTCTCGGCCGCGGTCGGCTCGCTGCGCCGGGCGGCGGCGCCGCGCAGCGCGGGCGAGCTGACCGTGGCGCTGAGGCTGGGCAGCTCGGTGACCTCGGGGGTCGCCTCGACGGCGTCGGTGCGCCGGAACAGCTCGGCCGCGCCGGGGAGGACGGGACGGCGTGTCACAGGGCCAGGACCTCCTTGGCCAGGTCGCGGTAGGCGGACGCACCGGAGGAGGTGGGCGCCCAGGTGGTGATGGGCTGGCCGGCGACCGTGGTCTCCGGGAAGCGCACGGTGCGGTGGATGACGGTCTGGAAGACGGTGTCGCCGAAGGCCTCGACGACGCGGCTGAAGACCTCGCGGCAGTGCACGGTCCGCGCGTCGTACATGGTCGCGAGGATCCCGGAGATCTCCAGGTCCGGGTTGAGCCGCTCCTTGACCTTCTCGATCGTGTCGACCAGCAGCGCCACGCCGCGCAGCGAGAAGAACTCGCACTCCAGGGGGATCACCACGCCCTGCGCGGCGGTCAGGGCGTTGACCGTGAGCAGGCCGAGCGAGGGCTGGCAGTCGATGAGGATGTAGTCGTACTCGTGCCGGACGTCGGCGAGCACCCGCAGCAGCGTCTGCTCACGGGCCACCTCGCTGACCAGCTGCACCTCGGCGGCGGACAGGTCGATGTTGCTCGGCACGAGGTCCAGGCCCGGGATGTCGGTCTGCACCAGGACGTCGCGCAGCGAGGTCCGCCGCTCCATGAGCGCGTTGTAGATGGTGCGGTCCAGGTTCTGGGCCGGCACGCCCAGGCCCACGGAGAGCGCGCCCTGCGGGTCCAGGTCGATGAGCAGCACGCGGCGGCCGTACTCGACCAGCGAGGCACCCAGGTTGATGGTGGACGTCGTCTTGCCGACGCCGCCCTTCTGGTTGCACATCGCGATGACGCGGGCGGGCCCGTGCTGGGTGAGCGGCTTGGGCTCCGGCAGCGGGCGCACCCGCGCGCGGGCGGGGTCCAGCCGCGAGGCGGCGGCGCCCATCTCCGGTCCGGTGTCGGTCGGGAGCGCGACGGCCGGGGCGGCCACGTCCCCTCGGATCGCCATCGGTCAGGTTCCTCCACCTCGTGCCCGTTCCGGCCTCGGGGGCCGGGGCGGTCAGCCGTTCTGCCGCGCGGGTGATCCAGACGCTAGGGAGGATCCCGCGATTTACCGAGGAGGCACGCCGCGCGCCGTGTCGACATGGCGACCACTGCCAACCCGGAACGGAGGTTCGGGCAGATCTGCTGGCAACTGCCACCGAACCAGCGGGACGCCGACTGTCAGGTGAGCGCCCGCGGGTGGCTGCTGGCGTACACCTCGCGCAGCCGGTCGACGGTGACGAGCGTGTACACCTGGGTGGTCGTCACCGAGGCGTGGCCGAGCAGCTCCTGCACCACGCGGACGTCGGCGCCGCCGTCGAGCAGGTGGGTGGCGAAGGAGTGCCGGAGGGTGTGCGGCGACACGCTGTCCACCAGGTCCACCCCGTCCACCCCACCCGCCCGCTCGGCCGCCGTCCGCAGGATCGCCCAGGCGCTCTGCCGGGACAGCGGGCCGCCGCGGGCGTTGAGGAACAGCGCGCCGCCGCGCACGCCGGAGCGGCCGGCGGCGGCCAGCGCCGGGCGGGCGCGCACGAGGTACTCCTCGACCGCGCGGACGGCGAAGCTGCCCACCGGCACGATGCGCTGCTTGCCGCCCTTGCCGGCCAGCCGCACCACCGACTGGCCGCGGTCCAGGTCGTCCACGGCCAGCCCCACGGCCTCGGAGATGCGCGCGCCCGTGCCGTACAGCAGCTCCAGCAGCGCGCGGTCGCGCAACCCGCGGGGGCCGTCGACGGCGCCGGCGGCCTCGATGAGGGCCACGACCGACTCGACCGGGATCGCCTTGGGCAGCCGCCGCGCCGGCGTCGGCGGGCGCACCTCGTGGGCGACGTCGTCGGGGACCAGCCCGTCGAGCAGGGCGAAGCGGTGCAGCCCGCGGACGGCGACCACCGCGCGCGCGGCCGAGGTCGCCGACAGCGGCGGGTGGGCGTCGTCGCCCTGGCGCAGCGCGGTGAGGAAGCCGGCGACGTCGGACTCGGCGACCTCCGCCAGCCCGCGCACCCCGGCGGCCTCGAGGAACTCGGTGTAGCGGCGCAGGTCGCGACGGTAGGAGGCGATCGTGTTCGCGGCCAGGCCGCGCTCGACGGTCAGGTGGTCGAGGTAGCCGGTGACGGTCCGCGCGACGTCGGTGGCGGGTGCGACGGCGGTCAGTGGAGGACCTCCTCGAGTCCGACGGCGGACATCCCGTGGGCCGCCGCGACCTCGGGCAGCACCACCTGCCCGGCGACCACGTTGACCCCGTGGGCCAGCGCCCGGTCCGCGCGCACCGCGGCGACGGTGCCCTCGGAGGCCAGGGCCATCACGTAGGGCAGCGTCACGTTGGTGAGCGCGTGGGTCGAGGTGTTCGGCACCGCGCCGGGCATGTTCGCCACGCAGTAGAACACCGACCCGTGCACGCGGAAGGTCGGCTCGTCGTGCGTCGTGGGCCGCGTGTCCTCGAAACAGCCGCCCTGGTCGACGGCGATGTCGACCAGCACCGAGCCGGGCTTCATGCGCGCCACCAGCTCGTTGCTGACCAGCGTGGGCGCCTTGGCACCGGGCACCAGCACCGCGCCGATGACGAGGTCGGCGTCGAGCACCGCGCGCTCGATCTCGTAGGCGTTGGAGGCCACCGTCTGCAGGTGCCCCTGGTAGATGCGGTCGGCGGCGCGCAGCTTGTCGATGTCCCGGTCCAGGACGACGACCTCCGCCTGCATGCCCAGGGCGATCGCGGCGGCGTTCATGCCGGAGACGCCGGCGCCGATGACCACGACCTTGGCCGCGTACACGCCGGACACCCCGCCGAGGAGCACCCCGCGGCCGCCGTGCGCCCGCTCCAGGCTGTGCGCCCCGACCTGCGGGGCCATGCGGCCGGCCACCTCCGACATGGGCGCCAGCAGCGGCAGCGCGCCGTTCGCCGTCTGCACCGTCTCGTAGGCGATCGCCGTGGTGCCGGAGGTGACCAGGGCGTCGGTGCACTCCTTGGACGCCGCCAGGTGCAGGTAGGTGAACAGGGTCTGGCCCGCGCGCAGCCGGCCGTACTCCTCCGCGACCGGCTCCTTGACCTTGAGCAGCAGGTCCGCCGCGCCCCACACGTCGTCCGCGGTGGGCACGATGCGGGCGCCGGCCGCGACGTAGTCGTCGTCCGGGATGGAGGACCCCTCCCCCGCGCCCCGCTCGACCAGCACCGTGTGCCCGGCGCGCACCAGCTCGGTCACCCCGGCGGGGGTGAGCGCCACCCGGTACTCGCGGTTCTTGACCTCTCGGGGGACCCCGACCCGCATGTCCGCACTCCAGCTCCCGGTGCGGGGGCACCCGAGGGTGACGGGGCCCCGTCCCGCGTCGTGGGCGCCCGGTCGGGGCGCGCCTCGCGCGGAGTGTAGGCGGGATCACCTGCCGCGCCCGAGCGCAACGGGCCGCGGGCACCGGCACGGGTGAACGCCGTCCGTCCCCGGGTAGGGGCCTCCGGCCCGATCCCCCTGGAGGACCTCGATGCGCCTGTACGCCCCCCGCCCGCGCCTGCGGGGCCTGCAACTGGCCGCGGACGCCGGCATGCTCGCCTGGCTGGTCCTCTGGGTGCTGGTGGCCCGGGCCGTGCACGGCGCCGTCCTGGTGCTCGCCGAGCCCGGCCGGGCGGTCGAGGACCTCGGCGCCTCGGTGGCCGGGAACATGGCGTCGGCGGCCGAGGCCGCCGGCGACGTGCCCCTCGTCGGCGACGACCTCGCCGCGCCCTTCGACGCCCTGGGTGCCGCGGGGACCTCCGCCGGCAGCACGGGGCAGGCCGTGCAGGACGCCGTCGGCACCCTCGCCACGGTGCTGGCCGTCGTCCTCGTGGCGCTGCCGGTGGGCTGGCTGCTGCTGCGCTGGGCGCCGTGGCGGCTGCGCTGGGCGCGGGAGGCCGGCGCGGCGCAGGCCCTGGCCGCCGCGGATCCGGACGCCCTCGCCGCCCGGGCGCTGGCCACGGCACCGCTGCCCCGGCTGGCCGCGCTGCCCCCGGGCACCGCGGCGGCCTGGCACGCCGGTGACGCGGCCGCGACGCGAGCGCTGGCGGGCCTCGAGCTGGAGCGCCTCGGGCTGACCGCGCCGGTTTGGCGTTGAGGACGGCCCCACCCGTGCCGATGTCCCTCCCGGAGACCCGGAGGTGGGCATGGCCGGAGGGCGGCGGGGCGGTCGGCAGAAGGGCCGGCGGGACGGACGGCGGCGACGCGGCACCGGCCGGCGGTACGGCACCGCCGTCGGGGTGGTCGCCGCCGGGCTGGTCACGCTGAGCGCGCCCGCCACGCAGGTGGCCGCCCAGCTCACGGCCGTCAGCCGGCCCTCACTCCCCTCGGCGCCCGCCCCCGTCGTCCCGCCGGCCGCCGCCCTGGCCGAGGAGACGGCGACCCTGCCGGTGACCGTCGCGCCGCCGGTGGTCGCCACCGGCCCCGCTCCGCTGGCCCCCCGGGGCGTGCAGGTCGACGTCCCCCACCCGATGGTGCCCCGCGGGGTGCCGATGGAGACCGAGCTCCCGGAGGCACTCTGCGGCAGCACCGGCAGCCCGCGGCGGATCAGCCCGACGGTCGTGCCCGGCCCCGGGTCGGCGGCGGTGAGCTGGCCGGCGGACGGCCACACCGACGTCCGCCGTTACCGGGTGCAGGCGGTGAGTCAGCGGCTGGTGCCCGGTGCGCAGCCCGTGCCGCCGCAGCAGGTCGTCGCCCAGGCCGCCAACTGCGTGGAGGTCGGCGCCACCCTCGCCGGCCTGGAGCGCGGGGTGCCCTACGTCTTCTGGCTGGAGGAGGAGATCGAGGTGGACTCGGCCCTCCGCTGGGTGCAGGTGGGCACCTCGAGCCCGGTGACCATCGGCTGACCCTCCCGGACGCCTGACGTCGGCGAGCCGGACGGGGCCGGCGCCGGCCCTGGTGGTCGTTGCCGGATGCTCGTGCTCTGCCCCGCCACGTGGGCAGAGCACGAGCATCGGCGAGAGGGGTGTGGACGCCGGCCGCGCGCGTCCCGGTCCCGGACTACTCCGCGTCGGCCGGGCGCAGCTCGGGCTTCGTGGCCCGCACCTGGGCGGCGGCCAGCACGCCGATGACCGCCGAGGCGTTGCGGATGCCGCCGGCGAGGACCCGGGCGACCGCGTCGGCGAGCGGCACCCGCTCCACGGTCATGTCCAGCTCCTCGTGCTCGACGACGAAGCCGTCGGGCCGGTCGATCTCCGAGAGCCCCTCGGCGAGGTAGATCAGCACCTGCTCGTCGCAGAAGCCCGGGGTGCTGAGGTTGTTCACCATCAGCGACCAGCGCTCGGCCGACAGCCCGGCCTCCTCCGCCAGCTCCCGCTTCGCGGTGGCCAGCGGCGCCTCCCCCTCGGCGTCGCGCAGGCCGGCCGGCAACTCCCACAGGTACCCGCCGACCGGGTGCCGGTACTGCCGGACCATCACGACCCGGTCCTCGTCGTCCACGGCGGCGACGCACACGGCGCCGATGTGCCGCACGACCTCGCGGTCGCTGGTCCCGCCGCCGGGCATGGCGACGGTGTCCCGGACCAGCGTGATGATCCGGCCCTCGTGGAGGGTCTCGGAGGCCAGGACCTCGTACTCCCCCGGCCGGGCGGGCTGCGTCACGGTCAGATCCCGACCTTCTCCGCCTCGTCCACCGGCACCGGCAGCCGCGCGGACTCGGAGAAGTCGATCGCCGCCTGCACGAACGCCGCGAACAGCGGGTGCGGCCGGGTCGGGCGGCTCTTGAGCTCGGGGTGGGCCTGGGTGCCGACGAAGAACGGGTGGGTCTCCCGCGGCAGCTCGGCGAACTCCACCAGCAGCCCGTCGGGCGAGGTGCCGGAGAACACCAGGCCGGCGTCGGTCAGCCGGTCGCGGTAGGCGTTGGCCACCTCGTAGCGGTGCCGGTGGCGCTCGGTGATCTCGGTGCTGCCGTAGGCCTCGGCCACCACCGAGCCCTTCTGCAGGGCGGCCGGGTAGCTGCCCAGCCGCATCGTGCCGCCCATGTCCCGCTGCCCGGCGACGACGTCCACCTGGCTGGCCATGGTGGCGATGACCGCGTCGGGGGTCTCGGGGTCGAACTCGGCGGAGTTGGCCTCCTCGAGCCCGGCCAGGTTGCGCGCGGCCTCGATGACCATGCACTGCAGGCCCAGGCACAGCCCCAGCAGCGGGACGCCGTTGACGCGGGCGTACCGGATGGCGCCGAGCTTGCCGTCGATGCCGCGGACGCCGAACCCACCGGGGATGCAGACGCCGTCGACGCCGGCCAGGGCGTGCGCGGCGCCCTCCGGGGTCTGGCAGTCGTCGGAGGGCACCCAGCGGATCTCCACCCGGCTGCGGTGGGCGAACCCGCCGGCCCGCAGCGCCTCGGTGACCGACAGGTAGGCGTCGGGCAGGTCGATGTACTTGCCGACCAGCGCGATCGTCACCGTCTGCTTCGGCGAGTGCACCCGGTCGAGCAGGTCGCCCCACACGGTCCAGTCGACGTCCCGGAACGGCAGCCCCAGCCGGCGGACGACGTAGGCGTCCAGGCCCTCGCGGTGCAGCACCTTCGGGATGTCGTAGATCGACGGCGCGTCGGGGCAGGAGATGACCCCCTCGGCGTCGACGTCGCACATCAGGCTGATCTTGCGCTTGAGCCCGGTGCCGATCTCCCGGTCCGACCGGCAGACCAGCGCGTCGGGCTGGATGCCGATGCTGCGCAGCGCGGCCACCGAGTGCTGGGTCGGCTTGGTCTTGAGCTCGCCCGACGGCGCGATGTAGGGCACCAGCGAGATGTGCAGGAAGAAGCAGTTGTCCCGGCCGATCTCGTGCCGCACCTGGCGGGCCGCCTCGAGGAAGGGCAGCGACTCGATGTCACCGACGGTGCCGCCGATCTCGGTGATGACGACGTCCACGCGCTCGGCCGACTCGGCGCCGGCCAGGATCCGGGCCTTGATCTCGTTGGTGATGTGCGGGATGACCTGCACGGTGTCGCCGAGGTACTCGCCGCGGCGCTCCTTGGCGATCACGTCGGAGTACACCTGGCCGGTGGTGACGTTGGCCCGCCCGGTGAGGTCGGTGTCGAGGAAGCGCTCGTAGTGGCCGATGTCCAGGTCGGTCTCGGCGCCGTCCTCGGTGACGAACACCTCGCCGTGCTGGAAGGGGTTCATCGTGCCGGGGTCGACGTTGAGGTAGGGGTCCAGCTTCTGCATGGTCACCCGCAGACCACGGCTGGACAGCAAGGCCCCGAGGGAGCTGGCCGTCAGGCCCTTGCCGAGAGAGGAGACAACTCCACCGGTGACGAAGACGAACTTCGTCGGCTGGGAGTTGTGGAGGAGACCCTTAGCCCCGTAGTCATGGTCACGCGTTCCAGACGGTCGATCCACGGGAGACGACCGTAACACGGTCGGGCCCGGCGACCGGGTCGGGACCGGGAGTGCCGTCGGCCACCTCGGCCCCCTCGCGGCCGCTGGTGCGCGGTGCCGCGGCCAGCCAGACCAGCAGGGGCACCAGCAGGGACGCCGCGGTCGCCGGCAGCGCCACGCCCGAGTCGTTGACCGCCGCGCCGACGGCCAGGCTCAGCGCGGTCGCCAGCAGGCCGGCCCGGAGCGTGGCGAGGTCGTCGGCGGCCAGCAGGTCGGGGCGCCCGCGCAGCAGCCCGGGGCCGCGCAGGGGCGCCGGCAGCAGGCCCTGCACCCACCCGCCCCGCCGTCCCCCGGCCGGGCGGACCAGCCACACCGCCGCCACCAGGGCCACCGGCAGCATCCAGGCCAGCGGGCTGCCGAGGAGGATGCCGAGGTTGGCCTCGGCCTTGCGGCTGACGACGGTCCACGCCTCGCCGGTGAGCACCTGCTCCACGAAGCGGCCCAGGTGACTGCGGTCGGCGGCGGGCCGCAGCCAGTCGGCGACCGCCAGGCTGCCGACCGCGACCACCGCCAGCGCCAGCACCGCGGCCAGCCGGGTCAGCGTCACGCGGGTGCGGGTGAGCAGCATGGCCAGCAGCAGGAACCCCGGCAGCGCGGCGAGGACGCCACCGAAGTCGCGGCCCAGTGCGGGCGTGCCGATGACTGCCGCGACCGCGACCCCGGCCGCGAGCACCGTGCCGCCCACGACCGCGCGGGACCGGGACGCCGGGGCCCGCCGCCCCGCGGCCGCCGCCGCGAAGGCGGTCAGCAGCAGCGCACTGACCGCCAGCAGGCCGAAGGTGAGGTTGCCGTACCCGGTGAAGCGCCCGGCGACGATCGCGTCGTAACCGAGCAGGCCGCCCAGCTCCAGGTGCGAGCCGGTGAGCACGTCGCCGACCAGGGTGGCCAGCGTGATCGCGAGCACCGCCGCCGGCGGGCCGAGGCGGGCGGTGCGCCACGGGCCGAGCGCGGCTCCCACCGTGACCGCCGCGGCGGTCAGCAGGACCGATGCGGCCAGCGCCAGTCGCGGCGCCCCGGTGTCCTCCCAGGGCAGCAGACCGGCCAGGTGGGTGGCCACGGGCAGGGCCGCGGCGCCCAGCGCGACCGGGCGGACCGCCCCGCGCAGCCACTCCCCCGCCCGGCGCGGCGCGCGGTCGCGGCGCCGCCCCCCGGCCACCAGCAGCCCGAGCCCGACGACGGCGGCGTCCACCGCGACCAGACCCCAGAAGAACGCGCCGGTGCTGCGGTAGTGGACCGCGGCGGTGGTGTTGGCCCGGTCGAGGACGTCGACCGCCTCCGCCAGGGGCGGCCGCTCACCGGCGACCCGCAGCGGCTGGCCGTTCATCGACGCCGGGACGTCGAGGCCGAGCGCGGTGAGCACGGTCGGCGCGACGTCGATCAACTGGGTGTACGGGGCCCGGCCCGTGCTCGCCGAGTCCAGCCACCCGGCCTCCTCGAACCCCGGCCCGGAGGCGATCCCGACGTGCAGCTGCGGACGGCCGTCGTTGACCTCCGACACGCCCTGCAGGAGCAGCAGGGTCTCCCCCGGTGCGGCGTCCACGGCGGCGGCCAGCCGGCCCACCGCGGCGTCGATCTCGCCGACGGCGGTGGCCCGCGGCCGGGGTTCGGTGCCGGTGTCGCTGCTCTCCAGGTCGGCCTCACCGGCGTCCACCAGCGGGTCGAGGGAGACGAGCGTGAGGGGGCAGCCGGCGAGCAGCTCGGCCACCTGCGCGGGGTCGGCGGGCAGCCGCTCCCGCTGGGTGAGCGCGACGCCGGGCGCGGCAGCGGCCAGCGCGGGAGCGCGGCCGACGACGGTGGCGCAGCCGACCGCGGCGCCGAGCGCGGCCGGCTCGGCCCCGAAGCGGGCGGTGGCCGGGTCGGCGGCCACCGCGGCCACCGCCGAGTGCGGGTCGGCCAGGCCGGCCGCCGCCAGCCGCTCCTGCAGTCCGCAGTGCGACAGCGACGGCGCGGCCGGGGGCACGGCGGGCGCCTGCTCCTCCTCCGGGACGGCGTCGTCGGCCGGCGCGGCGCCGGGATCGGCCGGCTCGCCGTCGGTGCCGGGTGCCTCCCCGGGCAGGGGCACGGTGGGCAGCGGGACCGGCGGGATCGACTCGTCCGGTGCGGGGAATCGTGCCCGGTTGCCGGCGCCGAGGGTGGCCCAGCCGTCGAGCAGGCAGCTGGTGGCGCGGGCGGCGCGCACCGAGACGGCGCTGATCGGGGCGTCGTCGGCCAGCGCCCACAGGTTCGGGGTGGCGTCGGGGTCCAGGTCGCTCCAGACCAGGCCGGGCACGCCGACGACGAGGACGCGGTCGGCTCCCGCGGGCGCCGCGGCGGCCGTCGTCGCGCCGCCGGCGAGCAGCACGGTGAGGACCACGGCCAGCAGGGCGGCGGCCCGGCGGACCGGGGTCATCGGGCGCCGGCCCCCGGGGGACCGAGCAGCTCCCGGTAGACGGCGACCAGCTGGCGGGCGGTGGCCGCCTCGTCGGGCCAGGTGGCCGCCTGGCGGGTGCCGGCCTCGGCGAGCCGCCGGGCACGGTCGGCGTCGGTCAGCAGGCCGGTGACCGCCTCGGCCAGCGCCGCGGCGTCTCCCACCGGGACGAGCTCGGCGGCGTCCCCGAGCAGCTCGGGCAGCCCGCCGGTGCGGGTGGCCACCAGCGGCGTGCCGGAGCGCAGCGCCTCCTGGGCGGTCAGCGACCGGGCCTCCCAGCGCGAGGGCAGCACCACCAGGTCGGCGGCGGCGAGCAGGTCGGCGACGTCGGCGCGGCGGCCGAGCAGGGTGACCGGCAGCTGCTCGGCGGCGATGCGGGCGGTCAGCTCCCCCTGCAGGGGCCCGTCGCCGGCGACGGCGACCAGCGGCGGTGCGGGCAGGCGGGCGTCGGCGGACCAGCGGGCGGCCGCGTCGAGCAGGACGTCGTAGCCCTTCTGCGGGTGCAGCCGGCCCACGGCCACGACCAGCGGGCGCCCGTCGGCGAGGCCGAGTCCCGCGCGCACGTCGGCGGCGGGCCGGCCCGGCGGGGGCAGCGGCGGCGCCGACACCGGGGCCACCCGCACGTCGCGGGCGCCCTGCCGCCAGGCGTTCTCGGCGAGGTCGCCGGAGGCGGCCAGGACGAGGTCGGCGCCCCGGATGGTGGCCCGCTCGGCGGCGCGGAGGACCCGGCGCAGCGGGCCGCCGCCGTCGGGCAGGGCGTTGTGCAGGGTGAGCACCAGGGGCCGGCGCCGGTCGCCGAGCCGGCGGGCCGCGGCGGCCACCAGGCCGGCGCGCAGGCCGTGGGCGTGCACGAGGTCGGTGCCGGCGGTGGCGCGGCGCAGCGCGGCGACGGCGCGGGCGTCGGCGGCCGGGGCCAGGCCCGCGGAGATGCCGACGGGGCTGAACTCCGCGCCGGTCGCGGTGAAGCCGAACAGCTGCTCGGTGGCGGCCGGCCCGCAGACCGCGACGTCCGCGCCGGCGGCCAGCAGCGGGGGCAGCACCGCCCGCACGTGGGTGCCCACGCCGCCGGTGCTCGTGGCGAGCACCTCGGCCACCCGGCGGCCCTGCAGCGGCAGCGGGTCAGTCACCGTTGCACCTCCCGGTCCGACGTCCGCAGCCCCCGCACGGCCGACCGCAGCGGGCCGCGCGCCGTGACCATCATGACCGCCGCCACGACCGCGAGCGCCACCGCCGCGGCGAGCACGCCGGCGCCCATCACCGACACCAGGCTGCCTCGGGGCACGGGGTCGGCGTCCAGCGCGCGGGCGGTGAGCAGCCCGGCGGCCGCGCCGAGACCGGCGGCGAGCAGCGCGGGCAGCCCGGTGCGCGGCACCCCGGCCAGCGCGGCGGGCCCCGCCACCCGGGCGACGACGGCCAGCAGCGCCAGCCCGGCGACGGTGACCCCGAGGGTGTGCCCGGCGGCCAGCGCCGCGCCGCGGTCGGCCGGCGGCAGCACCCCGGCGAGGACGACGTCGGCGGCGACCGCGAGCAGCCAGCCGCCCAGCACGCACACCGTGGGGGCCTTCCACAGGCCGCGGGCGTACAGGGCGCGGCTGAGCAGCGCGACCAGCCCGTAGCCGGCCAGCCCGGGGGCGAAGGCGACGATCGTGTCCCGCAGGGCGCCGACCGTCGCCGGCGGCTCCCCCGCGAGGAAGACCCGCGCCATCGGCCCGGCCACGGCCACCAGCACCGCGACGGCGGCCAGCGAGGCGACCAGGACCAGGGCGGCGGCCGGGGCGAGGGCCCGCCGGTAGCCGGCCTCGTCGCCCACCTCGGCGCGCTCGGCCAGCCCGGGGTACGCCGAGGTGGCCAGCGGCACCGCCAGCGCCGCCCACGGCACCAGGAAGAGGGTCAGCCCGGCGACGTAGACGACCTGGGTGCCGTCGGGGGCGCCGGCGTTGGCCAGCCGGATGGCGACCACGGCCACCAGCTGCTGGCCGGCGAGGGTGAGCACGCCGGCCACCGCGAGCCGCCGCACCCGCGGAGCCGCGCCGACCGGGAAGCGCAGCGACGGCCGCAGCCCGAGCCCCAGCGGGCGCAGGGCCGGCAGCAGGCTGAGGGTCAGGGCCACCACGCCGAGCGTCGTCCCCACGGAGAGGACCAGCTCCGCCGGCGTCGTCAGGCCGTCCGCCGACCGGCTGCCCCCGATGGCGGCGAAGGTCAGGTACGCCCCCGCGACCACGACGCTGGACAGCAGCGGCGCCAGGGCGGGGGCGGCGAAGCGGCGGTGGGCCTGCAGGACGCCGGTCAGCACGATGCCGATGCCGTAGAGGACCACCTGCGGGGCGAACACGAGCAGGAACCGCGCGGCGAGGTCGACCTGCGCCTCGTCGTCGGAGCCGAGCAGCAGCCGCGCGATCGGCTCGGCGAGGACGGCCAGCAGCACGGCCAGCGGGGTCAGGACCAGCAGGCTCCAGCCCAGCAGCGCCGAGGCGGTGCGCCGGACCTGCTCGCGGTCCCCGGTGGCGATGCCCCCGGCGAGCATGGGGACGACGAGGCCGGCCAGCGCGCCGCCGGCCACGACCTCGAACACGATGTTGGGGACGTTGTTGGCCGCGAGGTAGGTGTCACCGGTGCTCTCGGCGCCGACGGTGTTGGTGAACACCAGCGTCCGGGCGAAACCGGCCAGCCGCGCCAGCACGGTGAGGACGGCGATGAGGGCGGCGGCGCCGGCGACCCCGCGGAGGACCTGCCGACGCGTCATGCGCGACGGCGGCCGAGCCGGTCCAGTTCCCGCAGGCCCGGCGTGGCCTCGATGACCTCCGTGAAGCTCACCTTCTCGCTGGCCAGGGTGAGTGCGACGACCGCGGCCAGCAGGCCGGCGCGGGCGGGACGCCCCGGGATGGCGGCCAGCCGCAGCCCGAGCAGGGCGCCCACGGAGTTGGCACCGCAGTCGCCGAGCATGACCCGCTCGCCGAGGTCGGCGGGCAGGACGGCCAGGGCGGCTCCCAGCGGGCCCGCGACCAGCCCGCCGGCGCGACCGCCCAGGCCCGCGGCCGCCGCCAGGCTCGCGGCCTTGGCGGCGCGGCCGGGGCGCAGGTCGAGCAGGTTCACCAGGTTCGCGGTGCCGGCCACCAGGCCGGTGGTGAGGACGGCGTCGGCCAGCGCCACCGGGCCGCGCCCGCGCCGCGTCAGCAGCGCCGAGGCCGCGGCGGCCGCGCCGATGCCGGCGACCTTGACCGCGCCGGCCGACACCCGCCCGGCGCGCAGGGCGGCCAGGTGCCCGGCGAGGCCCTTGTCGCGGGCCTGCTCGGGACGGGCCCCGGCGAGGTCGTCGTAGGCCCCGACCAGCCCGGAGGCGGTGCCGGCCAGCAGCGCCGCGGCGCGGGTGCCCGCGGGCGCCCCGGCCGCCGCGGTGGCGGTGGCGGCGACCGCCAGCGCGGGTCCGCCGAGCAGGGTGACCGGGCGGCCGGCGTAGTTGGTGCGGCGCCACGGCGCCCCGGCCGGGCGGGCGGTGACAGCGGCGGCTCCGGCCAGCGCCACCCGGGCCGCGGCCGCGCCGCCCAGCGCCAGCAGCGCCGTCCGCCGGGCGCCGTCGGACCGGCGGGTCACGGGGTGGCGGCGGGGACCGGGGGCACCGGCTGGGTGTCCTCGCCCGTGCCGTACTTGCCGGAGGTGCCCTCGCCCTCCCGCCCCAGGGCCAGCACGGTGCTGATCCGCCCGGCGGAGGCCACGACGTTGTCGACGGTGGACACCGCGGCGGAGAACCCGGGGTCGGCGCGGATGACGCCGACCAGGCCGGTGTCCCGCGCGCTGGCGGCGTCGCCGGAGACGACCGCACCCGAGCCGGCGGCGTCCAGCGCGACGGCCAGGTCGACCAGGGTGCCCGTGCGGTCCTCGGCCTCGTCGTCGGCGAAGGCGCCGGCGGTGAGGACGACGGCGAAGTCGGCCGGGGTCACCGACGGCGACTCCTGGGTGAGGACCTCCAGCGCGGACAGGCCCGCGAGGACCGAGGAGAGCGCGGCGGTGTCCGGTGCCGGCGCGCCCCCGGCCGGCCGCATGAGGACCTGCGCCAGCAGCGACCCGACCAGCTGACCGGTGTCGTCGGTCTCCGGGAGGGTCAGGCCGGTGGGCAGGCCGGGGCCGGTCACGTAGCTCTGCAGGCTGGCGGCCGTCGCGGGGTCGCTGTACTCCGGCTGCAGGCGGAGGGTGCCGGTGACCGCGCCGCCGGCCTGGCCGACCAGCGTGGCGACCTCCTCGACGGTCTCGGCCTCGACCTCCTCGCTGGTCACCACGAGCACGACGCTGCGGCCGCCGAGGCTGCCGGCGACCAGCGCGGGGGCGACGGCGTCCTCGAAGGCGTCGCCGGTGTCCAGCTGGGCCTGCAGCTCGCGGGACTGGTCCTCCAGCGACCGCTTGTCCGCGGCCAGCGCGTCGACCTGGCTCTCGAGGTCGCTGAGGATCGGCTGGTTGAGCGCGGTGGTGCCGATGACGATCCCGAGCGCCACGGCCAGGAACACCGCGATCAGCGAGACCAGGTGGTAGCGGAAGTCGATCACGAGAAGAGGTTCTCCAGCCAGAACACGAAGCTGTTCCATTGGTCGAGCAGCAGCTCGAAGTAGACGCGGCCGGCCGCGGACACCGCGAGGGCCGACCCGATGGCCACGAAGGCGGCCAGCACCAGCACGACCAGGGTCAGCGTCGAGATGCGGCTGCGGTACAGCCGGCTCACGCCCTTGGCGTCGACCAGCTTGCCGCCCAGCCGCAGCCGGGTGAGGAAGGTCGAGGCCATGCCGCCGCGGCCCTTGTCGAGGAACTCCACGAGGGTGGCGTGCGTGCCGACGGCGACGATGAGCTTGGCGCCCTTCTCGTCGGCCAGCAGCATCGCGATGTCCTCGCTGGTGGCCGCGGCGGGGAAGGTGATGGCGTCGACGCCGAGGTCCTGCACGCGGGCCAGCCCCGGCGCGCG
Source organism: Geodermatophilus sp. SYSU D01186 (assembly GCF_054050215.1). Lineage (NCBI taxonomy): Bacteria > Bacillati > Actinomycetota > Actinomycetes > Geodermatophilales > Geodermatophilaceae > Geodermatophilus > Geodermatophilus sp. SYSU D01186. Next base: position 29,409 of record NZ_JBJGYW010000038.1, read on the forward strand.
GCCGTCGGCGTAGGCGTGGACGACGACCTCGGCGCCGCAGCGCAGGACGTCGTCGCTCACCGAGTCCATGTCGCCGATGATCATGTCCGGCTGGTAGCCGGCCTCCTTGAGCGCGTCGGCGCCGCCGTCGACACCGATGAGGACCGGCCGGTAGTCGCGGATGTAGGGCCGCAGCGCCTGGAGGTCCTCCTTGTAGTCGTACCCACGGACGACCACGAGCGCGTGCCGGCCCTCGATGGGCGTGACGACGTCGGGCACGCCCACGCCGTCGAGCAGCAGCGCCCGCTCACGTTTCATGTACTCCATCGTGTTGGTGGCGAAGGCCTCCAACTGGACCGACAGCCCGGCTCTGGCCTCGGCCATCGCCTCGGCGATCGTCTCCGGGGTCTGCTCGGTGCCCTTGGCGAGGACGGTGCCGTCGTCCAGCAGCAGCCGGTCGCCGTCCACGCGGACCTGGGCGCCCTCCTTGACCGCGGAGAGCACCTCCTTCCCGACGTTGTCCACCAGGGGGATGCCGGCGTTGGTGAGGATCTCCGGGCCCAGGTTCGGGTAGCGGCCGGAGATGCTGGCCGAGGCGTTGACGACGGCGGCCACCCTGCAGGCGACGAGGGAGTCCGCGCTCACGCGGTCGATGTCGACGTGGTCGATGACGGCGACGTCGCCGGGGCGCAGGCGCTTGGTGAGGTTCTTGGTCCGGCGGTCCAGCCGCACGGTGCCGGTCACTCCCGGTGCCGACTCCGGTGCCCGGCCACGACGGAGGGAGCCGATGCGCATGGCCTACACCCTCCCACGGGCGCTCCGGCACGCCGTCGTCCGACGCGCAGGGGCAACCGTTCCGTCACGTTACGTGAGCGACACCACGGGGCGCGCGACACGCCGGGCGCGGTGCCGCGACGGGACCCGCCGGAGGGTCCAGGTCGGCTGGCTAGCCTTGCGTGGGTGACACGAGCGGCGCACACGGTCGGCCGGACCTCAGAGGACGACGTGCTGGTGGACGGCGCCCCCTCCTCCGACGCGGAGGCCGCGGCCGAGGCCGGCGAGGACGCCCCGGTCCCCGTCGAGGACGACGACACGCCGCCCCCGCTGCCCGGGGCGACCGCGCCCGCTCCCCCGGCCTCGGCGGCGGCCGCCCCGGCCGACCCCGCGCGGGGCGGGCGCCGCAGCCGGCGCGCGCTGCGCGGGCCGGGACTGCGCGAGCGCCGCCGCCAGCAGACCCGGGCGACCATCGTGGACGCCGCCGCCGAACTGTTCGCCGAGCGCGGCTTCGACGCGGTCAGCGTCGTGGAGATCGCCCAGCGCGCCGGCGTGGTGGAGAAGACGGTGTTCAACCACTTCCCGGTCAAGGAGGGCCTGGTCTTCGAGGCCGACCCGCCGATGCGGGCCGCCCTGCTCGACGCGGTGCGCACCCGTCCGGCCGGGGAGTCGGTGACGGCGGCAGCCGGCACCTTCGTCGTCCGGGCCATGAGCGGGCTGGGCGCGCCCGAGGCGGCGGCCGGCGTGGCGGAGATGGCGCGGATCATCCGCGGCAGCCACACGCTGCAGGTCCGCGAGCGGGAGATCCTGGGCGAGCTGACCGCGGCACTGGCCGAGCTGATCGCCGAGGAGACCCGCCCCGAGCCCGGCGAGCTCGCCCCGTGGCTGGCCGCCCACTCGGTGCTGGGCCTCTACGCGGCGCTGCTCGAGCTGGCCCGCGACCGGGTGCTCGCCGGGGTCACCGGCCCGGAGCTCACCGCGGAGCTGCGGGCCCGCGGCGAGCGCGGGCTGGCCCTCCTGCAGTTCGGTCTGGCCGGATACGCCAAGCGGCGGTGAGACGGCGGTCCCCGTGACCGGTCCGCACTGCGGTCCTCGGGACCGGAGCGCCACCACACTGCGGTCCTCGGGACCGCACCGCGGCCGGGTGCCGTCCCGTGCGGCGCGGAACCCCACCCGGCTCTCGTCGAGGGAGCCTCCGGCCCCACTCCTCGCCCCGCGTCGCCGGGCGGCTCGCCGTCCCGAACGCGGTCAGGTGCCGGCGCCGGCTGTCCGGGTCGGCCCCGCCGTTGCCCTGTGCCGGGTCAGACCGGGATCTGCAGGGCCCGGAGCAGCTGGGTGGAGCGGTCGCCGGGGATGTGGGGGTCCTGGGTGAACAGGGCGACGGCGACCATGTACTCGTCGTCCCCCGCCCAGCCGCGGCCCTCGGCGCACATCCGCCGGATGTGGTCGCGGACCTTGGGCTCGGAGCTGTAGGGCCCGTAGTCCAGGCCCATGGCCAGGAAGTTGGCCACCCGGTAGCCGAGGTCGCCGGCAGTGGCCACGGTGCTGCCCGGGTCGGAGTAGCTGGGCACGGCCACCACGACGTTGCGGTAGCCGGCCTTGAGCAGCTGCAGCACCAGGTCGTTGCCGTGCACCCCGCCCCACAGCTCCGGCATGAGGATGTCGCGGTCGGGTGCAGGGATGTAGGGCGGGTTGGCGATCACCGTGGACACGGCGGGCGACCCGGCGGAGTCCGCGCCGTCGAAGAAGTCGCCGAGCTCCACGGTGTAGCGGTCGCCCACACCGCGCGCGGCGATGTTCTCCCGGGCCCTCTCGACCGACGGGGCGCTGATGTCGAAGCTGCGCACCCGCAGCTCCGGCAGCCCGGCGACGACGTCGGCGATGGCGGTGGCGTCGCCGGTGCCGAGCTCGACCACGCCCTCCTCCGCCCAGCCGAGCTGATCGCGGTAGTGCTGCAGCAGCATGCAGACGGAGAACCCGTAGTGCGCCGACTCGTCGGCGGAGGAGAAGCAGCTCACCGGGCGGACCCGCCGCTCCGGCGGGTCCCGGGGTGGTCGACACTGACCAGGCATCGGTTGCGCACGATCGACCCCTACCCCGGCCGGAGCGCCGCCACTCCTGCCGTCCCCCGGCCGGGTCCACGGTCGGAACGACGATCACCCGGCCGGGTGCAGCCCGCCGGGGCCCCGCTCAGGTCGCCGCGCGGGCCGCCGCAGCCACGGCGAGCAGTTCGCGGGCGTGCGCCTGACCGGTGTCGCTGTCGGTGAGCCCGGACAGCATCCGGGCCAGCTCCCGCACCCGGTCCTCGCCGTCCACGCCGCGGATGTCGGTGGCCGTGACGCCCGCGCCGGTGTCCGGCGACTTGTCGACGACGAGGTGGGTGTCGGCGAACGCGGCGACCTGGGCCAGGTGCGTGACGACGACGACCTGGTGCTGGCGGGCCAGCCGGGCCAGCCGCCGGCCGATCTCGCCGGCCGCCTGACCGCCGACGCCGGCGTCGACCTCGTCGAAGACCATCACCGGCACGGGGTCGGCACCCGCGAACACCACCTCGATCGCGAGCATGACGCGGGAGAGCTCACCGCCCGAGGCGCCCTTGTGCACCGGCCGCGGCGGGGCGCCGGGGTGCGCGGCCATGAGCAGCGCGACCTCGTCGAGGCCCTCGGGGCCGGGGGCGTCCGGGTCGGTGTCGATCGAGAAGGAGACGCGGGCGGTCTTCATCGCCAGGCCGGCCAGCTCCCGGCCCACCTCCGCGGCGAACCCGTCGGCGGCCGCGCGGCGCCCCGCCGAGACCTGGGCGCCGAGGTCGGCGAGCTCCGCGCGCGCGGTGTCGCGGGCGGCCTCCAGCGCCTCGAGCGCCTCGTCGGAGACGTCGAGCTCGGCCAGCCGGCCCCGGGCGTCCTCGGCCCACGCGAGGACGCCGTGCACGCCCTCCCCGACGTCGGCGTACTTGCGCACCAGCGCGGTGAGCGCGGCACGGCGGTCCAGGACCTCGGCCAGGCGCGCGGGGTCGGCGTCGAGGTCGGCGACGTAGGTGGCCAGCTGACCGGAGACGTCGGAGACCACGGCGACGGCGTCGGCGAGGTCCTTGGCCAGCAGCACCAGCGTGGGGTCGTCGGAGGCGGCCAGGGCACGCTCGGCGATGGCCAGCGCGGCGGTGGCGTCCTGCGGGAGGTCGTCGGCGCCGAGGTCACCGGTCACGTCGCCCACCAGCGCCATCCGGGCCTCGTCGGCGGCGGCGCGCAGCGCGTCGGCGTCGCTGAGCCGCCGCGCCTGCGCGTCGAGCTCCTCGTCCTCCCCTGGCTGCGGGCCGACCGCCTCGATCTCCTCCAGCCCGTGCCGCAGCACGTCGGCGGCCTGCGCCAGCTCCCGCGCCTGGCCGCGGCGCCGGTCCAGGTCGGCCGCCAGCTCCCGCCAGTGGGCGTAGGCGACCCGGTAGCGGTCGAGCAGCTCCAGGTGCGCCGGGCCGGCGTACCGGTCCAGCGCGCGCCGCTGCTCGGCGGGGCGGGACAGCCGCAGCTGGTCGCTCTGCCCGTGCACCGCCAGCAGCCCCTCGGCCAACTCGGCGACCACGCCCACCGGCACGCTGCGCCCGCCGAGGTGCGCCCGCGACCGGCCCTCGGCGCTGACCGTGCGGGCGAGGATGAGGCTGCCGTCGTCGTCCGGGTCGGCACCGGCGTCGGCGGCCCGCTCCCACACCGGCGAGTCCGCGGGCAGGGCCAACCGCCCCTCGACCCCGGCGCGGCCGTTGGCGCGCACCCGTCCGGGGTCGGCGCGCCCGCCGAAGAGCAGGGTCAGCCCGGTGACGACCATCGTCTTGCCGGCCCCGGTCTCCCCGGTGACCACCGTCAGCCCGTCCCCGAGCTCGAGGGTGACGTCGTCGATGGCGCCGAGCCCGCGGATGCGCAGCTCGGTCAGCCGGCCACGCCGACCTGCCGCCGGCGCGCCCTCCCCCTCCGCCGGACCGGCGCCCGGAGCCGTCCGGCCGGCGTCCTCGGGTCCGGAGTCGCCCGCCGGGACCGGCGCCGGCTTCCGGCGGGGTTCACGCGTCGTCGTCCGTGCCGCCACCGCGGCCCTCCTCCCGGGTGTCCCCGCCGACGATGCCGCGGGTCAGGACGTTGCGGGTGGGGGTCAGCTCGTGGCCCGGGTCGTGCGTGCGCGCGTCGCGGAAGCCGCGCACGGGCAGGCCGAACTTGGCCACCAGCCGGTCGCCGAAGGTCGCCTTGTGCACGCGGGCGATCCGGACCGGCCGGGCGGCCCGCCGCACGTCGACCCGGCCGCCCTCGGGCACCTCGAGCACCCGGCGCCCGTCGGCGGAGACCCGCGCCCGGTTTCCGTCGGCGGGGATGGCCACGCTCAGCACGGAGTCCGGTGAGGTGACCAGCGGCCGGGAGAACAGCGCGTGGGCGTTGGACGGCACCACGAGCATCGCCTCGACGTCGGGCCAGACCACGGGTCCGCCGGCCGAGAAGGCGTAGGCGGTCGACCCGGTCGGCGTGGAGAAGAGGATGCCGTCGCACCCGAAGCTGGTCAGCGGCCGGCCGTCGATGGCGAGGACGACGTCGAGTACCCGGGAGCGCTCCTTCTTCTCCACCGACGCCTCGTTGAGCGCCCAGGTGCCGCCCACCACCGCGCCGGTGCCGTCCAGCACGTCGACCTCGATGGCCAGCCGCTTCTCCACCGAGTACTCGCAGCGCTCGATCGCGGTGAGGGTCTCCTCGACCGCCTCCGGCTCGGTCTCGGCGAGGAAGCCGACCCGGCCGAGGTTGACCCCCATCAGCGCGGCGTTGCTGTGGTGCGCCAGCTCGGCGGCGCGCAGGAACGTGCCGTCGCCGCCGAAGACCATGACGATCTCGGCGCCGCGGGCGGCCTCGGCGTCGGCGGCGACCACGTGCGCGCCCTCGATGCCGAGCTCGGTCGCCTCCTCCTCCAGCAGTCGCACGGTGATGCCGGCCTTGGCCAGGCGGGCGGCGGAGCTGCGGGCCAGCTCCACGATGTCCTGCCGGCCGGTGTGCACGGTGAGCAGGACGTGCCTGCTCCCGCTGGGCGCCCACAGTGCGGGACTGACCTCGCTCACGCTTCCTCCTCGGTGGCGCCGGTGGGCGGGCTGGCCCGCCGGTTCACGATGGTCCTTCCTCGACGGCACGGCGCACGTCGTCCTCCCGTGGTGGACCGGCGTCCCGGCGCAGCCACAGGAAGAACTCGACGTTGCCGGCCGGGCCGGGCAGCGGGCTGGCGACCACGCCGGCGGTGCCCCACCCGAGCTCGGCCGCCGCGCGGGCGACCTCGAGGACGGCGTCGTGCCGGTGAGCCGGGTCGCGCACCACGCCGCCGGCGCCCAGCCGTTCCCGGCCCACCTCGAACTGCGGCTTGACCATGGGCAGGAGGTCGGCGGCAGCGGTGGCGCAGGCGGTGAGCGCGGGCAGCACCAGGCGCAGGGAGATGAAGGACAGGTCGGCGACGACGAGGTCCACCGGTCCGCCGATCTGCTCCGGTGTCAGCGACCGCACGTTGGTCCGCTCGAGCACCGTGACCCGCTCGTCGGTGCGCAACGACCACGCCAGCTCGCCGTAGCCGACGTCGACGGCCACGACCTCCCGGGCGCCGCCGCGCAGCAGCACCTCGGTGAAGCCGCCGGTCGAGGCGCCGGCGTCGAGCGCGCGCCGGCCCTCGACCGGCACCGGGAACGCCTGGAGCGCCCCCAGCAGCTTGTGCGCCCCGCGGGACACCCAGCTCGGTGCGTCGGGGTCGGTACGGACGACGACGGGGGTGTTCGGGTCCACCGCCGTGGCGGGCTTGGTGGCCGCGCGGCCGGAGACGGCCACCCGGCCCTCGTTGATCAGCGCGACGGCGTGCTCGCGGGACCGGGCCAGCCCGCGGCGCACGAGCTCCGCGTCGAGCCGGCTGCGGCGGACCATCAGAGCTGGTCGATCGTGGCGAGCTCGCGCTGCAGCCGAGCGTGCTCGGCCTCGAAGACGGCCACGTGCTCGGCCAGGGGCCGCTCAGCCAGGTCGGCGAAGGCCCCGCCCCCGGCCTCCTCCGCCGCCGGGCTCCCGGACCCGGGCTCGACCTCGGCCGGGGTCGGGGCTCCTGCCACGGCGGCCGGGCCGGGGACCGGCGCCGGACGCGGGCCGGGGCGCGGCGGACCGGGAACCGGTCGCGGTCGGCTCGGCTCGGTCATCGCTCGCCTCTCGGATGGGTGGGTGTGTGCGGTGCGCTGCTGCGCCACGGCGCCGGACGGCCCCCGGTGGCCGGTGCCGACCGCGGGTGCGTCCCGGTCCGCGAGGTTACCGGCCGGGGACGACGGGCACGGGTCGTGGACGGGCGGATAGCGTTCGCCCGCCAGGTCCCCTCACGCGATGGAGGCACGCCCGCGTGGCCACGATGGAGCAGTGCATGACCGCCCTCAAGGGCATCCTCGGCGACCTCGCGGCCAACCCGGCCGCGGATGGCCTCGACCGCAGCTTGTCCTGCCGGCTGCCCGACCTCGGGCAGATCGTCCGCGGCCGGCTGTCCCGCGGCGCGGTCCACGAACTGCGGGCCGAGCCGGAGGACCAGTCCCTGGAGAAGGCCGACATCCGGCTGACGATGACCAGCGACGACCTGCTCGCCCTCACCGACGGCCAGCTCTCCTTCGCCCCGGCGTGGGCCACGGGGCGGGTGAAGCTCGAGGCCGGGCTGCGGGACATGCTGCGGCTGCGCAAGATGCTCTGAGCCCGGTCCGGTCCGCCGCCCCGGTCGCCCGGTCACGGGAGCCCACCCGGGAACCAGCGCGCCAGTGCGGCGGCGGAGGCCTCGTCGGACGCCTGCACGTTCGGGGGCGCGGCGCCGTCCGCGTGCAGCGCCCAGTGCGCGACGCACAGTGCCCGCAACCCGTCGAGTCCGTCCCCGCCGTCCGCCCCCTGCGTGACGCAGGCCAGCTCCAGGCGCCCGCCCTCCCCGACCGGCCTGGCCACCCAGCCGCCGCACCGCCAGCCCGCTCCGGCCCCGACGACCGGCGGGTGGGCCGAGAGGACCGCGGCGGCATCGGTCCCCAGCAGGTCCGGCCGCTGCATCGGAGGGGCGGCGAGCAAGCCCGCCGGATCGGTGACGCCGCTGAAGACCAGCAGGCTGGCCGCCCCCGCGCGCCGTCCCCCCTCGATGTCGGTGTCGAGGCGGTCGCCGACGACCAGCGGACGCCGGGCCACCGTCCGGCGCACGCACTCGGCGTGCATGGCCGGGTCCGGCTTCCCGGTGACCAGCGGGGGCCGGCCGGTGACCGCGCTGACGACGCCGACCATCGCACCGTTGCCGGGCAGCGGTCCGCGCGGTGAGGGGATGGTGGCGTCGGTGTTGGTGGCCACGTGCTCGGCGCCGTTGCGGATCGCGACGACGGCCTCGGCCAGCTGCGCCCAGCCCACCTCCCGGCCGTACCCCTGGACGACGGCCACGGGCTCGTCCTCGGCCCGCTCCACGACGGTCAGCCCGGCGGCCAGCAGCGCAGCGGCCACCCCGGGACCGCCGACGGGGAGCACCCGCGCGCCGGGGCCCAGCCGCTCGGCCACGACGGACGCGGCTGCCTGGGAGCTGGTGATCACGTCGCCGGGACCAGCCGGTATGCCGAGGTCGGACAGGTGCCGGGCGACGTCCTCCGGCGTGCGCGCGGCGTTGTTGGTGACGAAGCCCAGGCGCATGCCCTCGTCGCGGGCGCGGGCCAGCGCGGCGGGCACCCCCGGCACGGCGTCGGGGCCGACGTAGACGACCCCGTCGAGGTCGAGCAGCGCCACGTCGAAGAGCGTGGTGGGCGGCTGCGGGCAGCCGGCCGCCAGCGACGGCGGGAGGCCGCTCACGCCGTCCCCCGGGTCCGGCGGGCCCGGACGCCGCGCAGCGCTCGCGTGTAGTGACCGAGGTCGGGACGCATCGCGACGGCGAGGGCGAGGTGCTCGGCCGCCAGCTCGAGGTCACCGGCCCGGCTGGCCGCCAGTCCGAGCCCGAACTGGGCGTAGTCGTCGGTGGGGTTGCGCGTGATCAGCTCACCGAACGTGCCGATCGCCTCCTCGTACCGCCCGGCGTCGTACTGCGCCCGCGCCAGCGCCTCCAGCAGGCTGCGGGAGCCCGGCTCGGCCTCGACCGCCCGGCCCAGCAGCGTCGCCGCAGCCGCCGGGTCCCGGTTGGCCAGCAACTGCAGTCCGCGCTGGTACCAGTCGTAGACGTCGCCCTCGGGAGCCCCCACGTCCGCCACGCCCGCCCCCTCGGTCCCGCTGCCCGCCGCGGGCCCACGCACCGCCGGCCCCTCGCCGGGACCGGCCGGGACGACACACCCGGACAGCACGCTCCTACGATTCCCTCGTGCCCTCGTCGTCGGCGGACGCTCCGCCCCCCACAGCGACGGGGCTCGAGGTCCGGCCCTTTCGCGCCCTGACGTACCGGCGACGTGACCCCGGGCATCTGGCCCGGGTGAGCTCGCCAGCCTACGACCTGGTGACCGCGGAGGGGCGGGAACGGCTGGCCGCGGCCGACCCGCACAACGTGGTCCGGCTCATCCTCCCCCACGTGCCGCCGGTACCCGGTGGCACCGGGGACGACGCCGCCACCCGGTCGGCGGAGCAGGCCGCCCGGACCCTCCGCGACTGGGAGGCCGGCGGCGTCCTCAGCCGGGACGCCACCCCGGCCCTGTGGGTCTACGAGATGTGCCCGACTGACGGCACCCCGGCCACGATCGGGTGGCTGGCAGCGGTGGCGCTGCCGGCTGCTGGTTCCCGGGCGGTGCTGCCGCACGAGGACACCTACCCGGTGGCGGTCGAGGGCCGCCGCGCGCTCCTCGCGGCCACTGGCACCGACCTGGAGCCGATCGTGCTCGCCCACGACCCCGATCCCGACGTCCCGGTACTCACCGACGCCGCGCGCGCGGCCGAGCCGGACCTGGTCGTCGCCGATGCCGACGGTGTCGCACACCGGCTTTGGCGGGTGACCGACCCGGACCTCGTGGCGCGGCTGACCACGGCGCTGAGCCGCACCGGAGCGGTCATCGCCGACGGCCACCACCGGTTCGCCGCGGCACAGGCCCACGCGCGCAACCGGCCCGGTGACCCGGGCGCGCACGCCGTGCTGGCCCTGCTCACGCCCATGGGACCGGGCGGGCTGCGGGTGCACGCCATCCACCGTGTGCTGCCCGACCTGCCCCTCGACGCGGCGCTCGCCGCCGCGCGGCGCGGCTTCTCCGTGACCGACGTCCGGACCGCTCCGTCCGACGACCTCGCCGCGGCGGTGCGGCAGTGGCTCACCGACCCGGCCGAGCACGGACTCCTGCTCAGCGACGGCACCCGGTTGGTCCGGCTGGCCGACCCGTCGGCGCAGGTGCGCGCCGCCGTGCCGTCCGAGGCACCGCCCGCCTGGCGCCGTCTGGACGTCGTCCTGGCCCACCACGGTCTCGTCCAGGGGCTGTGGGGCCGGCCCGACGACCCGGGCTCGGTGCTGGTGGCGCACACGGTGGAGGAGGCACTCGCCGGTGCGGCGGCCCGGCACGGCGTCGCCGTCCTCCTGCGCGGACCGTCGCCCGCCGACGTCGCGGCGGTGGCCCGGGCGGGTGCGCGCATGCCGCGCAAGTCCACCCTGTTCGTGCCGAAGCCGCGCACCGGACTGGTGCTGCGCCCGCACACCGACTGACCGGGTCATGCCGTCGCGACCGCGGCTCCCGACGCGCGGGGGACCTTCCGGCCGCGCCGGCAGTTGACCTCGCACACCGATGCCGTGCCGGTGGGGGTGCGCCAGAAGCGGCGCTGCAGCGCGCCCTCCACCTCCACGACGTCGCCGGCCTCCCAGGCGGCCGCCCGGCGCTGCAGGCCCCGGTCGTAGGTGACACAGGTGAGGACGTCGACGGTCTGGCCCCGCTCCCGGGGCTCGGGCCGGCGGACCACCAGCCGGAAGGTGACCAGCGTGTCGCCGCTGGGCAGGGATCTCAGCTCCGCCGGGGCGGAGAGCCGCCCGCGGAGCACCACGTCGTTCCGGTCGATGACTGCCACGCTCATGACGGCAGCCTCACCGCCGGACGGTCCCCGTCCCAGCCCCGTGGCCGGTCTGTGGACGCGGAGCGCAGGTGTGGACGGGGACCGTCGCGGTGTCGGTGCTCAGTGCTGGGGGTCGTCCCCCGGCGGGTCGATCTCGCCCAGCAGCTCGGCGACCTCGGCCTCGACGTCCTCGGACAGGTCGAGCTCGTCCTCGTCAGCCGCAGCCGACTCGTCGTCCGACGGCGCCGGGGTCTCCCCCGCGACGGCCGGTTCCTCCACCGCGGCCTCCTCGGGACCGCGCTCGGGCTCCACCTCGTCGGCAGGGCCCTCAGCCACGAGCTCGGGCAGCTCCTCCTCGGAGAACTCGACGTCGGGCTCCTCGGGGGCGTGCGCGGCGATCGCCTCCGCCCACTCCGCGGCCTGGGCCTCGACGCCGGCTGCGGCGAGCAGCTCCGCGTAGGCCTCGGCCAGCCGCAGCGTGGCAGGGTCGGTGAGGTCGACGGAGTCCGGACGGGGCCTGCCGCCGAGGGCGGCTTCCAGGACCAGCCGAGCAGCGGGGAGCTCGCCGAGATCCTGGCGCGCTCCGGCCTCGACCAGTCGCAGTTCGACGGTCTCGTCCGCGTCCGGGCCCTCGGCCAGCGCCTCGCGCACGAGGCGCAGCGCGACCTCGGGGCGCCCGAGGGCGCGCTCGCAGTCGGCGAGGACGGCGCGGTACCCCTCGTCGCCGGTCATGCGCCGGTAGGCACGCAGCTCGCGCGCCGCCTCGGCGTAGTCGCCGGCGTGGTACGCCGCGACGCCCACGGCCTCCCGGACGACGGCGATCCGCGAGGCGCGGTCCCGTGCCGCGCGGGCGTGCGCGAGTGCCTCCTCCGGCTGCTCGTCGACGAGCGTGCCGGCGGCCACGAGGTGCCGGGCGACCCGCTCGGCGTTGCGTGACTCGAGCCCGCGCAGGGCCTGCCGGACCCTCGGGTCGAGGTCCCGGGCGTCGGCCCAGTCGGGCAGGGCGGGACCAGCGGGCAGCGGCGGCGTCCGCTCCTGGGCCCCTGCCGGAGCGCGACGGCTGTCCGGCCGCCCACGGCGGTCGTCGCCCGGACGGCGGTCCCGCCACTCACCGCGGCCGCCACCGCCGGCGGCACGCTGGGGACGGCGCTCCTGCCAGCCGCCGGAGCGCTCCGGACGGTCGCCCCGCCCACCGGCCGTCCCCTGGGGACGGGACGGGCGGGACGCGTCACCGGAGGGACGCTGGGGCCGATCCGAGCGCGGAGCATCGCCCGCGGGACGCCGGGGGCGGTCGGACCACTGGGGACGTTCCCCGCGCGGGCGGCGGTCCTGCCACTCACCCCGCGTGCCGGCGGGACGCTGCGGACGCCCAGCCTCGGGACGGCGGTCCTGCCAGTCCCCGTGGGCGCCGGCGGGACGCTGCGGACGTCCAGCCTCGGGACGGCGGTCCTGCCACTCACCTCGCGTCCCGGCCGGACGCTGCGGCCGCCCGCCCACGGGACGCCGCTCCTGCCAGTCCCCGCGCGTGCCTGCGGGACGCTGCGGACGCCCACCCTCGGGACGCCCACCGCGACCACGGTCGTCGGGACGACGATCCCGCCAGTCGCCACGCTGCGGGCGGTCCCCGGGCGCGCCGCCCGATCGATCCCCGGAAGCGCGGTCGCGCCAGTGCCCCCGGTCCTGGCCGCCGCGCTCGTCCGCGGGACGACGGCCCTGCCAGTCGGCGCGGCGGGGGCCGGCGGATCCACCCCCGCTGGGGCGCCGCGCCTGCCAGGAGTCCTGGCCCCGGGATGCGGCGCCACGCTGGCCACCACCGGCTCCCTGGGCACGGGGCGATCCGCCGCTCCGACCGCCTCGGGAACTGCCCTGACCGTCGGCACCGCCGGCGCCTCGACGCGGTGAAGTCATGGTGATGTGCCTACCTCGATGATCGGTCCGGCACGCACAGGTGCTGGCGGGAATTGGGCCGGACGCACGAGAACGGGGGTCAGAGCACGTGGCTCTGACCCCCGTTCCGTGAATGGTTGTCCGGCGGCGTCCTACTCTCCCACCCCGTCTCCGGGGCAGTACCATCGGCGCTGAGAGGCTTAGCTTCCGGGTTCGGAATGAGACCGGGCGTTTCCCTCTCGCCATGGCCGCCGTAACGCTGTG
>NZ_JBJGYW010000039.1:0-41203 GCF_054050215.1 Geodermatophilus sp. SYSU D01186
GCGAGCGTTAGCGTGGGACACGAGACCTCCGAGCATTCGGGCGTGGCGTCAGCACCCACACCTTCGCTCGGAGGTCTCCTCGTTGGATCAGGCCTCGGCGCCGTCAACAACGCTCATGGGCAGTACATCTAGGCGACGGGGTGCTGGGCCGTGGTGATGCCCTCGTCCTGCGCCCGCCGCGGGGTGGGCGCGGCCGGCGGCCTGCCGGTGTCGGTCTGCTGGATGGTGTCGATGGTCTCCATGCCCTTGGTGAACTCGACGTTCTCGTTGTCCATCAGGGCGCGGGGGTTGAAGTCCGGACTGGCCAGCACGCCGTGGACCCGGCGCCGCTGCATCCCGAAGTTGCCACCGTCGTAGATCGGGAAGATGGCGGCCTCCCGCAGGTACTTCTCGAACGCGTGCTTCTTGTCCGCGCTGTTGACCCCGACCACCTGCATGCACTTGTAGACGCTGTCCAGGAGCGTCTCGGTGCAGTAGGTCTTGTTCAGCGCCCCGATCAGTTCGCCGTGGTAGTCGTGCTCGTCGATGTAGTGCGCCGCCTTCCAGCAGAAGTAGCGACAGGCCTCGATGCGCGCGGCGACGTCGCCCAGCACGTAGCCCACGTTCTGGAACTGGATCATCGGGTGCGGGCTGCCGGCGGTGTAGGTCTTGGCCCACGTCAGGGCGGCCTCGTACGCGGCGCGGGCGACGCCGACGGCCGCGATCCCGGCGACCGGCCCGGACCAGGCGAAGTTGCGGTTGATGAGCAGGTCGCCGTTCCCGAGCGTCCCCTGCACGAGGTTGTCGGCCGGCACCCGGGCGTCCTCGAAGACGATCTCCGCGTTGGGCGTGAGGCGGTGCCCGAAGGTGTCGATGAGGGAGTAGGTCACGCCGGGGGTCCCGCGCTCGACCAGGATCGCCGACAGGCCCTCCGTGCCCCCCTTGTCCGGGTCCGTGCGGACGACGACCAGGTTGACGTTCGCACCCTCGCCGTCCCACCCCGCCACGTTGCAGGGCCAGTACTTGCGCCCGTTGAGCACGTAGGAGTCGCCGTCCCGGCGGGCGGTCACCCCGATGCCCACGGGATGGGGCAGCGGCGTGTCGAAGTTCGCGGTGCCGCCGGGTGTCCCCGGGGGCTCGCTGGCGGCGTAGCCGGCGATGAACTCCCCCGACGGGTCCGAGGTGGCGGCCCCGATGACCCGCCGCTTCTGCTCCTCGGTCCCCCAGTACCAGACCGGCATCAGCGCCAGACCGTTGACCAGCACCGTGCAGGCGAACCCGGGGTCGACGGCGCACAACTCCTCCGCGGCCAGGATGAGCTCCACGTTGGTCAACCCGCCCCCGCCGTACTCCTTCGGCAACATCCCGAAGGCGATGCCCCGCTTGTAGGCCTCGACGTAGGCCGGCTTGGTCATCTGGAAGGCCTTCAGAGGGTCCGGTTCCCGGTCCGCGTCGCGGACGATCGGCGCCAGCACGTTCTCCGCGAAGTCGCGGGCCGCCAGCTGGACCTTCTTCTGGTCCCCACTGGGCGTGAAGTTGATGCCGCTCGACGGCGCGAAGTCGATGGACATGCCGACCCTCCTCACGAGACGGGACTCCGGTCGGCCGTGAGGGCGGACCGGTGACACGGGGCCGGTACGGGTTACGGACCGTGTCGTTCATCACACTCTCGGGCCGAGGCGTCCACCGAGTAGGGACCAACGCCTCCACCTGGCGCCGACGGTCCTGGCGGGTCGTTCCAGGCGTGTTGCGCCCGGCGGCCGCCGGTGACGGCCACGTCTCGGGACGGTCACGATCTCACCCCGATGAGCCGGTGGGGCGGTGTGAGCCGTCGCTGTCCGGGTAAGCGGCGTAGCGTGAGGGACGTCAAGACAGCAGCGGACCCACCAAGCCGGACGACGACCGGCGCACGGAACTGACGACTACGAGCACCACGACGACAGACCTGCACCACCCAGTGACGTCCCTGCTGACCCGCCCCATCCGCTTCGACGACCCCGGACACACCGCCCTCGGCGCGTCCGACCGTTGGATCGGCAGGATCGGGAACAGAGGGGGTCATCCTGGCGCTGTGCAGGAGGCCGATCCGCAGCCGCGGGTCCGTGCGGTAGAGAGCGAGTGATGACCCAGATGACCCAGACGCTGACGACGACCCCGCCCGCCGACGACCTGGTCGTCCCCTTCCACTGTGACCGCTGTGGTGCGCTGGCCAAGGTGCGCGTCGTCCTCGCCAGCGGCAGCGACCTCGTGTTCTGCGGGCACCACGCCCGTGAGTACGAGGGCAAGCTGCGCGACATCGCCGTCGACATCATCGACACCGACGGCGAGCAGCGCATCACCTCCTGACCGAAGGGTTATCGTCGCCGACAGCGATGAACCCCTCACCCGACGCCGCCGCCGGCGTCCCGGATCCGCCTGAGGCGGACGGGGCGCCGGCGGCTCCGTCGTTCCCGGGATCCCCCGGTCGACGGCGACCCGGAGATCCCCCGATGCCACAGTCCCCCACCCCGCAGGACGAGACCGCCCGGATCGAACCCGAGGTCTTCTCCGACGACACCCGCCCGGTGCCGCGCGACCGCGGCCCCGTGGGCCCGGAGACCGCCACCCGTCCTCCGGCCGCCGGTCCCGCCCCGGCCACCGACACCCCCGCCGTCGCACCGGCCGCCGCTGCGGTGCCCGTCGAGGACGGCGAGACCCAGGACATCCGCTTCGCCCCCGGCGAGGCCCCCGGGCAGCTCCCGCCCCCGGCCGCGGCCGACGAGGCCGCGGCGACCGGCGTCCTGCCCTCCACCGCGGAGTCCCCCGCCGGCGCCGCGGACGACCTGCGGGACGCCGCGACCACGGAGAGCGCCGCGGACGACCCGCGGGACGCCGCGACCACGGGGAGCGCCGCGGCCGACGGCCCCGGCGACGGGAGCGAGCCGCCGGCCGGCGACGCCGCACCGCGCCGGCCGTGGTGGCGCCGTCCGGCCGTGGTCACCCCCGTCGCCGCCGTGGGGCTCCTCGCGGCCGCCTACGGCATCGACGTCGCCGTCTCCGGCGGCGACGTGCCCCGCAACACGGTGGTCGCAGGCGTGGACATCGGCGGGCTCTCCACCGCCGCCGCCGGTGAGCGGCTCGAGGCCGAGCTCGCCCCGCGGGTGACCGCCGACCACGTGGTCGTGGCCGACGACGTGGAGGCGACCCTCTCCCCCGCCACCGCGGGCATC
Organism: Geodermatophilus sp. SYSU D01186; assembly: GCF_054050215.1. Taxonomy (NCBI): domain Bacteria; kingdom Bacillati; phylum Actinomycetota; class Actinomycetes; order Geodermatophilales; family Geodermatophilaceae; genus Geodermatophilus; species Geodermatophilus sp. SYSU D01186. The sequence goes on from NZ_JBJGYW010000039.1 coordinate 3,189, forward strand.
ACCCTGGACGTCGACGGCACCGTGGACGCCGCGGGCGACCAGCCGCTGAACCCCTGGACGCGGCTCGTGTCGCTGTTCGGCGAGCGTGCGGTCGCGCCGGTGATGACCGGCGAGGAGACCGCGCTGGCCGCGCAGATCGACGCGATCGCCGAGCAGGTCGACCGCGCACCGGTCGACGCCACCATCGCGATCGAGGGGACGACCCCCCGCGTCGTCGACCCGCAGGACGGCCGCACGCTGGACCGCGAGGGCGCCGCGGCGGCGGTGACCGACTTCCTGGCCGCGGGCGGCGACCCGAGCACCCCGATCGAGCTGCCGGTCGACGTCACCGAGGTCACCGTGGACGCCGCCGAGGCCCAGCGGGTGCTCGACGCGACCGTCACCCCGGGCCTGGCCGCGCCGGTCACCGTCGGCAGCTCGGACGGCGCGACGTCGGTCGAGATCCCGCCGACCGCGATCGCCGCCTCGCTCACCTTCACGCCGCAGGACAGCGGCGAGCTCGCCGTCGCCGTCGACCCCGCCCGACTCCAGGAGGCGATGGGCGACGACTTCGCCGAGTTCGGCACGCCCGCCGAGGACGCCCGGTTCGAGCCGTCCGGCGGTGCGGTGACCGTCGTCCCCTCGGTGGACGGCACGGGGGTCGACCCCGCCGCGCTCTCCGGGCAGCTGCTCGAGGTGCTCCCGCAGCCCGCGCCGCGCACCGTGACCGCGCAGCTCGGCCCGGTCGAGGCCGAGTTCAGCACCGCCGACGCCGAGGCGCTGGGCATCCGCGAGGAGATCAGCACCTTCACCACGAACTTCACCAGCGCGGCCAGTGGCACGAACATCCGCGTGGGCGCCGCGGAGATCGACGGCGCCATCGTCCGGCCGGGTGAGACGTTCAGCCTCAACGGCCACACCGGCCCGCGCGGCACCGCCCAGGGCTACGTCGAGGCCGGCGTCATCAACAACGGCGAGTTCACGACCGCCGTCGGCGGCGGCATGAGCCAGGTCGCCACGACGCTGTTCAACGCCGTCTTCTTCGCCGGGCTCGAGGACGTCTACCACAAGCCGCACAGCTACTACATCAGCCGCTACCCGGCCGGCCGCGAGGCGACGGTCTACTACGACTCGATCGACCTGAAGTTCCGCAACGACGCCGACACCGGCGTCTACATCGACACCCAGTGGACGCCGAGCTCGCTGACGGTCACCTTCTACGGGACCAAGCGCTACGACATCGAGTCGATCAGCAGCAACCGGTTCAACCAGCGCCAGCCGGTGGTGCAGGAGAAGCCCGACGACGGCAGCTGCAGCCCCCAGGGCGGCTCGACCGGCTTCGACATCACCGTCACCCGCGTGTTCAAGGACCCGCAGAGCGGCGCGGAGATCCGCCGCGAGGACTTCCGCACCCGGTACGCCGCCGAGCCGGTGATCCGCTGCGTCCCCACCGCCCCGGCCTCCGACGCCCCCGCCCCCGAGGGCACCGCGCCGGCGTCCGCGCCGGCCCCGGGCGGCCGCCGCCCTCCCCGGCGGACGGCGGCCTGACCGCTCGCCCGATCGGGCGGGGAACCGCGCCGACCGGCCGCACCCGGACCCCCGCCGGAGCCCTGACGTGCACACTGGGCCGGTGAGCACCGTCCTGCCCGGGGGGTCACCGGCCCCCGCGGGGAGCGGCCCGGACGGTTCCGCCGGTGCTCCCGGCGTCGCGGCGCCGGTCCTCCCCTCGACGGCGCTCCCCCGGCGGGAACGGCTGGCCCGGTGGCCGGCGCCGGTCCGGGTGCCGCTGCAGGTGCTCGGCCGCACCATCGCCAAGGCCTGGCAGGACCGCATCCTGGGTCTGTCGGCGGAGGCCGCGTTCTGGCAGATCCTCTCGGTCCCGCCCCTGCTCATCGGGCTGCTGGGCTCGCTGGGTTACCTCGGCAGCTTCATCGGTCAGCGGTCCGTGGCGCAGATCGAGGACCAACTGCTCACCGCCTCCGCCGAGGTGCTCACCCCCGACGTCGTCGACTCCCTGGTGCGGCCCACCCTGGCCGACATCCTCGGCTCCGGCCGGCTGGACCTGGTGAGCGTCGGCTTCGTGCTGTCGCTGTGGGCCGGCTCCTCGGCGACCGCGACGTTCATGAACACGATCGTGATCGCCTACGACCAGCGGGACGTGCGGGGCCCGATCCGCACCCGGCTCAAGGCCCTGTGGCTGTTCGTCGTCGGCATGGTGATGGCGGTGCTCACCCTGCCGCTGCTGGTGCTGGGCCGCGCGGTGCTGGTGTCGCTGCTGCCCCTGGACTGGCGTGGGACGGCGACCGTGCTGGTCAACGCCGTCTACTGGCCGGTGGTGCTGGTCGGCCTGGTCCTGGCGCTGACCAGCTTCTACCACGTCGTCCTGCCCCGCCGGCTGCCGTGGCGGCGGCACCTGCCGGGGACCCTGCTGGCGGTCGCGTTCTTCCTCGTGGCCGCGCTGCTGCTGCGGGCCTACGTGGCCGACATCCTCACCGCGACGCTGCCCTACGGCGCGCTGGCCACGCCGATCGCGGCGCTGCTGTTCTGCTTCCTCTTCGGCATGGCGGTGCTGCTGGGCGCCGAGCTCAACGCCACCGTCCAGGCCCGCTGGCCGGCGCCGCTGCGCCGGCACCAGAGGCGCCGCCAGGAGCGCCGGGCCGCCAAGCTCGAGCGCGCCCGGCGCCTGGACCTGTTGTGACTCAGTCCTTGCGGAGCTGCTCGTAGATCTCCTTGCAGGCCGGGCACACCGGGCTGCCGGGCTTCGGGCTCTTCGTCACCGGGAAGACCTCGCCGCACAGGGCCTCGACCATCGTGCCCATGACCGCGCTCTCGGCGATCTTGTTCTTGCGGACGTAGTGGAAGACCTCGTTGGCGTTGCCGGTGTCGCCCTCGCGGACGTCGGGCTTCTCGAGGAGGTCGGTGTTGCTCACGCGGTGCTCCCTCAGGTCACGGGACGGCTGACGGGGCGTCCCCGGGCCGCCGGGTGGCGGGACCGGTTCGACCGCCCTGCCCACCATGATGTCAGGGTGCCCGCCGCCGCCCCGCCGTCCGCCGTCCCGCCGTCGACCGTCTCCCCCGAGGTGGCCGAGGCGCTCGCCGCCGGCCGGCCGGTCGTCGCGCTGGAGAGCACGCTGCTGGCCCACGGGCTGCCCCGGCCGGACAACCGGGCCGCCGCCGACGAGGTGGAGGCCGCCGTCCGCGCCGGTGGTGCGGTGCCCGCGACGATCGCCGTCCTCGACGGTGTGCCGCACGTGGGGCTGACGGCCGACCAGGTGGACCGCGTCTGCGCCGACGCCGACCTCGCCAAGCTGGGCGTCCGGGACCTGCCGGTCGCCGCGGTGCTGCGCCGGGGTGGTGCGACCACCGTGTCCAGCACCGCGCTGCTGGCCGCCCGGGCCGGGATCGGGGTGTTCGCCACCGGCGGCCTCGGCGGGGTGCACCGGCAGTCCACCGACACCTTCGACGAGTCCGCCGACCTCGTGGCCCTGGCCCGCACCTCCCTGGTCGTGGTCTGCGCCGGGGTGAAGTCGATCCTCGACGTCCCGGCCACGCTGGAACGGCTGGAGTCGCTGTCGGTCACCGTCGTCGGCTACCGGACGACGACCTTCCCCGGCTTCTACGTCGCCGACTCCGGCTCGACGGTCGACTGGTCCGTGGACGACGCCGAGCAGGCCGCCGCGGTGTTCGCCGCCCGCCGGGAGCTCGCGCCGGGCGCGGTGGTCGTCGCCAACCCGCTGCCGGCCGACGAGCAGCTCGACCCCGACCTGCACGACCGGGTCATCAAGGACGCGCTGGCCGCGGCGGAGGAGGCCGGCGTGCGCGGCAAGGCCGTCACCCCGTTCGTCCTCGACCACCTGCACCGGGCCAGCGCGGGCGCCACCCTCGCGGTCAACGTGCGCCTGGTGCTGCGCAACGCGGAGCTGGCCGGCCGGATCGCCGCCGCCCTCGCCGCGCTCCCCCGCTGAGGCCGGCGTGCTCCCGGTCGTCGTCGTCGGGGACCTCGCCACCGACGTGGTGGTGGTGCTCGACGGCGAGGCGGCGCCGGCGTCGGACCGCCCGGCGCGCATCACCACCCGTGGCGGCGGCGCCGGGGCCAACGTCGCCGTCCACCTGGCGGCGCTCGGCGTCCCGGTGGTGTTCGCCGGCTGCACCGGTGACGACGCGGCCGGCGCCGGGCTGGTCGCGGACCTCGTCGCCGCGGGGGTGACTGCGGCCGTGCGGTCGGTGCCGGACGCCGCGACCGGCACGGTCGTCAGCCTGGTGGAGCCGGACGGGCAGCGCAGCATGCTGGCCGACCGCAGCGCCAACCTGGCCCTGCAGCCCGGCGACGTCCCACCGTTGCGGGCCGGCGGGCACCTGCACCTGTCCGGCTACACGCTGCTCGACCCGCGCCCCCGGGCCGCCGGACTCGCCGCCCTGGCCGCGGCGGCCGCCGCCGGCTGCACCGTGTCGCTCGACCCGGCCTCGACCGGCCCGCTCGCCCGGTACGGCGTGGACCGGTGGCTGGCCGACACCGCGGCGGCCACGCTGGTGCTGCCGAACGAGGAGGAGGCGCGGCTGCTCACCGGGTGCCGGGACGCCGCCGGCGCGGCCCGCGCCCTCGCCGCCCGGCACCGGGTCGCGGTGGTGACGCTGGGCGCCGAGGGCGCGCTGTGGGCCTCCGGCGACACGCTCGTGCACCGCCCGGCGCACCCGGGGCCGGTCGTGGACACCACCGGCGCGGGCGACGCGTTCGCGGCGGGGCTGCTGTCGGTCTGGCTGGCCGATCCGGCCGGCGATCCCGCGCGGGCGCTGGCGGCGGGTCTGGCGCGGGCGGCGGCGGTCGTCGCCCGTCCAGGAGCGCGCTGAGGCCCCCGGCAGGGGCCCGCGGCCCCTGCCGGGGGCTCGCAGCGAGCCTGCGAGCGGTGGGGAGGACGGGGTCCTCCCCCGGTGGGGAGCAGGCTTCAGTGCTCGATGACCCGGCCGGGGCGGTCGGGGTTCTCCAGGATCCGGTCGGGCCGGGGTGCGGTGTAGCGGTTGACGTCGAGCTTCTTCTTCGGCGGCTCGTCGTTGGCCATCATGACCGCGATCCACGGGAGGACGGTGCCCAGGAGCGCGAAGATCAGCGCCAGCCACAGCGTCTGGTAGAAGACCGCCGCCAGGATCAGGGCGACCGCGCGGACGGCCATCGTCAGCACGTAGCGCTTCTTCCGCGCCGCGTGCAGCTCGGCACGGCTGGGCTGGGCCTCGGTGATGAGGACCGGTTGCGACCGGTGGGGACGCGCGGGCTGCTGGCTCGAGGCCACGGATGTCCTTCCCTCTGCCGACCGCGGGCAGCGGCCCTCGGCAGAATCCTTCCCGGGCCACGGCGCCCGGCGTCCCGACGGCGACGGGTCCCCTGCACAGCCCGGGTGCGCCGCCCATCGTGCCACCGGATCGGGGCGGGTGCAGACGCCCCGGCGCGCCGGTTCTCAGCCGTTCGCGGCGGCCTTCGCGGCCTGCTTCTGCGCCTGCTTGAACGCCCGCACCTCGGCCAGGGACTCGGGGCCGGTGATGTCGGCGACCGACCGGCGGGAGCCCTCCTCGCCGTACTCGCCCGCGGCCTCCCGCCAGCCCGGCGGGGTGACGCCGTACTGCTTGCCCAGCAGCGCGACGAAGATCTTCGCCTTCTGCGCGCCGAACCCGGGCAGCCGGCCGACCCGCTCGAGCAGGGTGGCGCCGTCGGGGGCGTCGGCCCACAGCGCCTCGGCGCGGCCGTCGTAGCGCTCGACGACCAGCCGGCAGACCGCCTGGGCGCGGCCGGCCATCGACCCCGGGTACCGGTGGATCGCCGGTGGGCCCTGAAACCAGGCGGTCATCTGCTCGGGGTCGGCGTCGGCGATCTCCGCGGCGGAGAGGGTCGCGACGCCCATCCGCTCGGCCAGCAGCCGCGGGCCGGAGAAGGCGCGCTCCATCGGGAACTGCTGGTCGAACAGCATGCCGAGCAGCAGCGCGAGCGGGTCCCGGCCGAGCAGGTCGTCGGCGGCGGCGTCCTGGGTGATGCGGATGATCGGCACCGGGAGATCCTGCCGCACCCTGCGTCGGGAGGTTCCGGGAGCAGCACCGTCGTCAGTCGCGCCGCCGTGTCGATCGAGCTGCGGGTGATCTGCATCGTCGTCCTCGTCGTCCTCGTCGTCCTCGTCGTCCGGTCAGGGGCGCAGCAGGGCCTTGATGGCACGGCGCTCGTCCATCGCCCGGTAGCCCTCGGCGGCCTGGTCGAGGGGCAGTTCCAGGTCGAAGACCTTGCCCGGGTCGATGGTCCGGTCGCAGATCAGGCTGATCAGGTCGGGCAGGAAGCGGCGCACCGGCGCGGGGCCGCCGTGCAGGTGGACGCCGGAGAAGAACAGCTCCTCGCCGGGCAGGGAGACGTCGTGGGAGACCCCGACGTAGCCGACGTGCCCGCCGGGGCGGGTGGCACGGATGGCCTGCATCATCGACTCCTGGGTGCCGACGGCCTCGATCACCGAGTGCGCGCCGAGCCCGTGGGTCAGGTCCTTGATGCGCGCGACGCCCTCGTCGCCGCGCTCGGTCACGACGTCGGTGGCACCGAACTGGCGGGCCAGCTCCTGGCGGTCCGCGTGCCGGCTGAAGACGATGACGCGCTCGGCGCCGAGCTGCCGGGCGGCCAGGACGCCGAGCAGGCCGACCGCGCCGTCGCCGACGACGGCGACGGTCCTGCCGGGCCCGACCTCGGCGGCGACCGCGGCGAACCAGCCGGTGCCGAGCACGTCGGAGGCGGCGAGCAGGCTCGGGACCAGGTCGTCGTCGGGCATCCCGGGGGTGGCGACGAGGGTGCCGTCGGCCAGCGGGACCCGGGTGTACTCGGCCTGCCCGCCGGTGGCGGCGCCGGGCTGCCGGTTGAGGCAGTGGGTCTGGTAGCCGGCCCGGCAGATCTCGCAGGTGTTGTCGGAGGCGAAGAACGAGCCGACGACGAACTGGCCGGGCCGCACGGTGGTGACCTCGCTGCCGACCTCCTCGACGACGCCGACGTACTCGTGGCCCATCGGGGACGGGCCGTTCACCGGCTCGACGCCGCGGTAGGGCCACAGGTCCGAGCCGCACACGCAGGTCGCGGCCAGCCGGATGATGGCGTCGGTCGGCTGCTCGATGGTCGGGTCTGGGCGGTCCTCGACGCGGACGTCGCCGGGGGCGTGCAGGACGGCTCCTCGCAAGGCGGTGCTCCTTCGGGTGTGGTCGGGCTGTCCGCTCCAGGGAACGCCCCCGGGCGCGGGCGCGGGGAGTCGGGTCTGTGGGGGTAGCGGCTCCACCCCTTTCGCCCCGCGTGGCCGTCGTAGCGTCGATCGCGTGGACAACCGCTCCGACATCCGCGACTTCCTCGCCAGCCGCCGCGCCCGGATCACCCCGGAGCAGGCCGGCCTGCTGCCCGGCGGGGGCCGGCGGCGGGTGCCCGGGCTGCGCCGCGAGGAGGTCGCCGTGCTGGCCGGGGTGAGCACCGGCTGGTACGAGCGGCTGGAGAAGGGACACATCGCCGGCGTCTCGGAGGACGTCCTGGAGGCCGTCGCGCGGGCGCTCCAGCTGGACGAGGCCGAGCGTCTGCACCTGTTCAACCTGGCCCGCGCCGCCAAGCCGACCCGGACCCCACCGCGGCGCGGCCGGGCGCGGATCCAGCCGCGCGTGCAGTGGATGCTGGACTTGATGACCGGGTCCGCCGCCTTCGTCGCCAACGGCCGGCTGGACGTCCTCGCGACCAACACCCTGGGGTGGGCGCTGCACTCGCCGGTGTTCGACGACCCGAGGCGGCCGGCGAACTTCGCGCGCTTCCAGTTCCTCGACCCGCGGGCGCGCGACTACCACCAGGACTGGGCGAGCGCGGGGAACACCACCGTCGCGCTGCTGCGCACCGAGGCCGGCCGCGATCCCCACGACAGGGACCTGCGCGAGCTGGTCGGGGAGCTGTCCACGGTCAGCGAGGAGTTCCGCAGCCGCTGGGCCGCACACGACGTGCGCATCCACCACGCCGGGGCCAAGCAGTTCCGCCACCCCGCCGTCGGCCACCTCGAGCTGCTCTACCACACCCTGGACCTGCCCAGCCCGGACCACGGGAAGCTGGCGCTGACCGTCTACACCGCCGAACCCGGCAGCCCGTCCGAGGACGGCCTCACGCTCCTGGCCAGCTGGGCGGCCACCCACAGGGCCCCGGCCGCCCCCGCGACCGACACCACCTGACCGGGTCCGGACGCCCCGGCGGTGCGCTGTCCGCGCACGTGCCCGTGTCGCCCGGCCAGTGGGCCAGCCGGCCGCTGCGGTGGACGGCGAGGATGCGGCGCTCGGTGTCGGAGCGCCGGGTGGGCTGGACGTCGGCACCCCGGAGCCGGCGAGGGCCGACGGCGTGCCGCTGGAGATCCGCGACCGCACCCACTGATCGAGCCCTGACCTGGGCGCCGGTCAGGCCTCGGGCCCGCCGACGGTCCGCCGGAACTCCCGGTGCACGATGTCGTAGCACTCGCAGGCGGCCTCGTGCAGGCGCTCGGCGTCGAGCACGGTGATCCGCCCGCGGGTGTAGCGGATCAGCCCGGCCTGCTGCAGCACGCCGGCGGTCAACGAGACGGTGCCCCGGCGCACCCCGAGCATCTGGGCCAGGAACTCCTGGGTGAGGAGGAACTCGTCGGCGCCCACGCGGTCGCGGGTCTGCAGCAGCCAGCGGGCGCAGCGCTCCTCGGTGGTGTGCAGCCGGTTGCACGCGACGCTCTGTGCGAGTTGCACCATCGTCGCCTGGGTGTAGCGGTGCAGCAGGTCGTGCAGGGCTCCGTCGGAGGCCAGGAACCGGCGCATCTCGCCCGTGGGGAGGCGCACGGCGCTGCCGGCGACCTGGCAGAAGCAGTCGTTGGGGCTCTCCGCGGTGCCGAGGAAGGCCGGCAGGCCGGCCATGCCCTCGTAGCCGATGGTGGCCACCTCGATAGCCGCCTCGCCGTCGGTGGTGGCGAGCAGGGAGAAGACGGCGTCGACCGGGAAGTACACGTGCTCGATGGGCTTGCCGCGGTCGAACACCGGGTCGCGGACGTCGAGGGACACCGGCTCCAGCAGCGCCAGCAGGCGGTCGTACTCCCCCGCCGGCAGCGCCTGGAGCAACAGGTTGCGCTGGGGGTCCGGCTCGAGGCCGGTCGGGTCGGACATCGGGCACCTCTCGCCTCGTGGCTGTTCCGACGGCTCCGGGCGGCGCCTCCCGGCTACCCCCGTGGGGGTGGGGTCATGCCGGGACCGGCGGCGACCCGTAGCGGGCCCAGGGCGGTACCGGGACGGCGAGCATGTCGGCGCCACCTGGCGCCATCGTGTACGCCACCAGCGCCGGCGCGATCAACCGCAGCGGCAGCGCGTGCTCCACACACCCGGTGGCCAGCGCAGCGCTGGGCATGCCGGGCGCCACGGCGTCGGCCGGGTCCTGCACCAGCACCCGGCCGCCGGCCCGCTTGACCGCACGGACGCCGGCGGCACCGTCGGACAGCCGCCCGGTCAGCACCACCGCCAGCACGCGCGGCCCGAAGGCGCCGGCCGCCGCGGCGAGCAGCCCGTCGGCGCTGCCCAGCGCGGGACTGGGCAGCAGCGACAGCCGGCCGGCCTGGTCCAGTTCCGCGGTCGTGGCGGGAGGCAGCACGGTCACCCCACGCTGCAGGACTCCGGGGGTCGCCGTCCGGACGGGCAGGGCGGCCCGTGCCCCCAGCAGACCACTGAGCACGTCGGGTGCGGCCCCGGAGCGGTGCTGCACCACCACGACCGGCGTCGGGAAGGAGGCCGGCAGGCCGGAGACGACCACGCCGAGTGCCTTGACCCCTCCCGTGGAGCCGACCAGGACCACGACGTCGAAGGGTCCCGCCGGAGCCGGCAGCTCGCTGGCCGTCACGAGACCAGGGTAGCCCTTGTGTCAGCCACCTGACACAAGGCGCGCGGCGCGACCTCCATCCGCACACGAGGGCGCGCCGGTGAGCGACGCGGGACTTGCACCGCCGTCGCCCGTGCGCTGTGGTGAGCACCGATCGCGGTGCTCCGGGCGCAGGCCCGGACCGCGGCCCTCCACCTCCGGCCTGTCCGCGGCGGAGAGCGAGACCTGCCCGGTGGTCCAGCCACGCGCCGCCGGGGCCCCGCCGGCAGAGGGGACACGCGCACCATGACGGTCGAGTTGGAGCAGAGGACACGACCCGCGGCCACCTGGCACGCGGAGCACGACGTGCGGGGCTGGGCCCGGGTGCGGCGCGAGATGGCGCGCGCGCAGCGCCAGCAGGCGGAGCAGATGCGCGCCCGTGCCGCGGGCTGGCGCCTCGCCGCCGGGGCGCGCCATCCGGTGGTGAGCGATCCGACGGAGCTGCACCGCAGGGTGACCGAGGCCGAGAGCCGGGTCGCGCACCTGCAGATCGCGCTGACCAGCAACCGGCGCATCGGCATGGCCATCGGCATCCTCATGGCGGGCCACCGGCTGACCGAGGACCAGGCGTTCGACCTGCTGCGGAAGCAGAGCAGCCGACGGAACGTCAAGCTCGTTCGGCTCGCCGAGGAGGTCGTCTACACCGGCTCCCTCGAGTTCCCGTCCCCGTCATCGGCCACGCCGCCGGTCACGCGCAGTCCGGACCGCCCGGCCGCAGCGCGTCAGCGGCCCAGGACCGCCGGCGGCTGATCCCGCGCGGGCTCGACGCCCTCGCCGGTGAGGCGCGCCCGCACGGTCCGGGCGCGTTCCCGCGCCGTGCCGGCGAGGCGGCGCTCGGCCTCCGCCCGCTCCCGGAGCACCCCTGTCCGCGCCCCGCTCGCCTGCCGTGCGGCGGCCCGCTCGAGTACGTCCGCGACTCCCTCGTGCAGGACGGCGGCTCGCTCGTGCAGTGCGATGGCGTCGCGCTCCCGCGCCACCGCCCGGTCGAACGCGCGACGGCTCCGCTCCGCACCGACGCCGGGCGCGCCCATCCGCACAGTCTGTCCGCGCCGCACCCGGCGCGACAGGGCCGGGCAGCCCCGCACCGCCGGGCGGTCACGGGGAGACTCGACCGGTGCGCGCGGGTGGTGAGCAGGGCGGGTCTCCGTAGCCCCGAGGAGATCGCTTAGGCGCTGCTGTGGCTGTGCACAGAGCTCGGCGGTTCCCGTGGGGCACGCCCTCGTCGTGGACGGCGGCCGGACCTCCGGCATGGATCCGTCACCGTGGCGACGACGGCCGGGCGGGGTGGCACGGAGCGACGCGCCCGAGGGCTGGGGCGGGCGAGCGATGCCGCGGGCCGCTCACCGGCCCTTTGGTCGTGGCGCTCAGCCCGTCCGTGCGGGGCGCATCAGGGCCCGCGCGGGAGGAGGCCCCCGACCGGTGGAGCGACGCTCGGTAGAACTGTTCCGTCACGGACTTCCGATCACGCTGTGCTCACGTCTAACCTCAGTGAGTCACACCCGTTCACCCGATCGAGGGGCCCCTTCCCCATGCACCACCGCCCCTCCGGGCATCGTCTCGTTCCCCTTCTGCTCCGCTGGTCCCGCCAGGGACGCCGCCGCGCGGGCCTCCCGGTCTCCGCGGTCGTCGCCCTCGTGGCGGTGACGGTCACGCTGACCACGCCCGCGCCGGAGGGAGCCGCCGAGAGCGCGCGCACGCTCGACGCCGTGGAGGCGTCCGCCGACACCCCGCTCGCCCACGCGGGCGGCGACACGACCGGCATCGGCGTCCCCATGGAGCGCGTCGAACAGACCGCTGCCGAAGCCGCCGAGCCGTCGGACGCCGACGGTGCGCCCCTCGCGGTGTCCGATCGCGAGGTGCTGCAGAAGGTGAAGCAAGCCGGTCTGTGGGAGATGCCGGTCGGGACATCGCTGACCGAGCGAGCCGTCGATCCGCTGGTCCGCGAGGTCGGCGGCAAGATCTCCGCCGAGCACCACGTCCTCGACGGGATCGTCGAGGAGGTCGCGGCCCGACTGGGCGTCGCGCTGCCGACCGGCCCGACGACGGAGCAGCAGGGCTGGATGCGCGAGATCGACGCGCAGCAGGGCGCCGCGTTCGACGAGCGCGCCGTGTTCCTGCTCCGGCAGGCACACGGCAACGTGCTGCCGTTCCTGACCCAGGTCCGGGTGTCGACGCGCAGCGCGGAGATCCGCGAGTTCGCGACCGAGGCGATGGCGTTCGTGCAGCGGCACATCGAGTACCTCGAGTCGACCGGGCTCGTGGACTACGAGCTGCTGCCCAGCACGTCCGACGTCGACCACCCCGACTGGCTGGCGAACACCCTCGACTTCCTCCTGTACACCCTGGTCACCGCTCTCTTCGTCGTCCTGCTCGTCCTCTTCGGCCGGGCGCTGGCTCGAACCGTGCAGACGCTGGCCGGACCGCGGGAGAACCGGACCACCACACCGCGGACACGGGCCCGCGGACACCACGCAAGGAGCAGAGCATGAGCAGGTCCAGGACCAACCAGGCGCTCCCCGTCGCCGCAGCCATGGCCGTGGGGGCTGTGCTCGGCGCCGCCGTGGTGGCCGGCACGGGCAGCCTCGCGACGGCGTCCGCGCAGTCCAGCGAGGCGGCCGCAGCGTCATCCTCGGCCGCCGGCGACGGGGCCGCGGCGTCATCCTCGGCCGCCGGCGAGGGGGCCGCGGGGCACGACCACGGGACTGCGGCGTCCGACGCCGCGGCATCACTCGTGCCGCTGGCGCAGGGCTGCGAGGACTCCGACCTGCCGCCGCACGACGGCAACCAGGTTGGGCCCGCGTGCGTCCCGACCCCGTTCGGCGAGGTCGGCGCGGCGGAGGACAACCCGCAGCTGCTGATCACCGACGCCCCGGGCGAGGTGGCGGTCGGCCAGCCGTTCGCGATCGAGGTGTCGACGCGCAACCTCGTCCGGGACCGCTTCCTGCCCGCCGCGGAGGGCGGCTACTACCTCGAGTCCTCCACCCTGGACGCGAACGGTCTGGTCCGCGGCCACTTCCACACGGCCTGCCGCGTGCTGGGCGACACCGGCGAGGCGCCCCAGCCGGAGCGTCAGGCCGTGTTCGTCGCGACCGAGGACGGCGGGGGCGGCGCCACGCCGGACACCGTCACGGTCCAGATCCCGGGACTGCTCACCGCCGGCGAGGCCCAGTGCTCGGCGTGGGCCGGCGACGGCTCCCACCGGATCCCGATGATGGTGTTCGCCAACCAGATGCCGGCTGTCGACTCGGTCCGCATCCGGGTCACGGCGGACGATGCGGCCGAGGCGGCTCCCCCGGGCAACGCGGATGCGGCGGACACGGGCGCCGGCCAGCCGACCGAGACCCCGCAGCGCACCGAGGAGGCGTCTGTCACCGCGCAGCGCACCGAGGAGGCGTCGGCCACCGCGGAGCGCCCGGCGGCCGAGACCCCGCAGCGCACCGTGGAGCCGGAGCGCACCGGTGCCGACGTCGACTCCGAGAGCCGGAGCGGGACCGACACCGACACGCGCACCGACGGCGACGGCGACCCGTCGAACGGCCGCTGACCGGGCCCCTCGGCAACCCCTCACGCGGGATGCCGTTCTGGACCGGCCGAGGATGGCCTGGTGCGCGCGGTGGTGAGCAGGGTCGGGACGGCGGCGGTCACGGTGGACGGCGTCGTCGTGGGCGAGATCGGCCGGGGGCTGCTGGCGCTCGTCGGCGTCGGCCGGGACGACGACGCCGAGCGCGCCCGGGTGCTGGCCCGCAAGATCCACGAACTGCGGGTCTTCCCCACCGAGGACGGCGCCCGGTCGGTGTCCGACCTGGACCTGCCCGTGCTGGTGGTCAGCCAGTTCACCCTCTACGCCGACACCCGCAAGGGCCGCCGTCCCTCCTGGGACGCCGCCGCCCCCGGTGAGCTGGCCGCGCCGCTGATGGACGAGGTCGTCGCGGAGCTGCGCCGGCGCGGCAGCGAGGTGGCCACCGGCGTCTTCGGCGCCCGGATGCTCGTCTCGTCGGTCAACGAGGGGCCGATGACCTTGCTGCTGGAGGTCTGATCCGCCGAGCGCGGGGTACCGCAGGGTGACACAACACACGCCCTGTGCGTTTGCTGGGAACCCGGCATCGGTGGAACACGCAGGCCCGTCGCGGCCGTTGTGCAGGGCGTACCACAACGGACACCCGAGCGAGGGCTGCGGCCGGTTGACGAACCGGCCGACCGGGCCCCCACCCACGACGCCCGGACGCGCGCCGCCGCCACCGACGACCGGCGGCACGCATCCGAACCGAAGGCAAGGACGAAGACAGATCGTGACGCTGCTGCAGTCTTCCCCCACCGACACCCTCGAGGTGCGCTCGCGCTCGACGCGCCGCGAGCCCGACACCACGGGTCTGGTCTCGACCGACCTCGTGCGGGTGTACCTCAACACCATCGGCAAGACCGCGCTGCTCACCGCCGAGCAGGAGGTCGAGCTCGCCAAGCGGATCGAGGCCGGCCTCTACGCCGAGCGGCTGCTCGCCGAGAAGCAGGGCCTCACCCCCAGCTACCAGCGGGACTACAAGGCGCTGGCCATCGACGGCAAGGCCGCCAAGCGGCACCTGCTGGAGGCCAACCTGCGCCTGGTCGTCTCGGTGGCCAAGCGCTACACCGGCCACGGCATGACGTTCCTGGACCTCATCCAGGAGGGCAACGTCGGCCTGATCCGCGCCGTGGAGAAGTTCGACTACACCAAGGGCTTCAAGTTCTCGACGTACGCGACGTGGTGGATCCGCCAGGCCATCACCCGCGCCATGGCCGACTCCGGCCGCACCATCCGGCTGCCCGTGCACCTCGCCGAGCAGGTCAACAAGGTGGTGCGCACCCGGCGCCGGATCCACCAGGAGCTGGAGCGCGAGCCCACCCCCGAGGAGCTCGGTCTCGAGCTCGACATGACCCCCGAGCGGATCACCGAGCTGCTCGAGTACTCCCGCGACCTGGTCAGCCTCGACCAGACCGTCGGCGCCGACGAGGAGTCCCGCCTCGGTGACTTCATCGAGGACGCCGACGCCGCGGTCGCCGAGGACGCCGTCGCCTTCCAGATGATGAAGGGCGACGTGCGCAACGTGCTCTCCACGCTCGAGGACCGCGAGCGCGACGTCGTCGTCCTCCGCTTCGGCCTGGACGGCGGCCAGCCGCGGACCCTGGAGCAGATCGGGAAGCAGTTCGGCCTCTCCCGCGAGCGGGTGCGCCAGATCGAGCGCGAGACGATGGCCAAGCTCCGCGACCCGGAGCGCGCCGACGCCCTCCGCGACTATCTCGCCTGACGTCCTCCGGACGTCACCGCGGCCAGGTGCCGTCCCCGGCACCGAACCGTCCGGCACCGCTCGAGAGCCGGTCACCTCCGGGTGGCCGGCTCTCGGCGTCCCGGGGGCGCGCGCAGCGACCCGGTGACCTCGCGCCCGCACCGCGGGACCCTGGACGGCAGCGGGGGCACCGCCCCCGGGGAGCGCGCCATGACCACACCGCGAGCCGCGACCGAGACCTTCCAGATCGGCGCCGAGGCCGCCGAGCTCTACGAGGCCCGCTTCGTGCCGGCGATCTTCGCCCAGTGGGCCCCCCTGCTGGCCGACGTCGCCGGCGTCCGGCCCGGACAAGACGTCCTCGACGCCGCCTGCGGGACGGGCATCGTCGCGCGGACCGTCGCCGACCGGCTGGGTGGCCGCGGCCGGGTCGTGGGCGTGGACCTGAACGAGGCCATGCTCGCCGTGGCCCGCCGGGTCCGGCCCGACCTGGAGTGGCGGCAGGGGGACGTCGCCGCCCTGCCGTTCCCCGACTCCGCCTTCGACGCGGTGCTGTGCCAGATGGCGCTGATGTTCTTCCCGGACCGGACGGCGGCGTTGCGCGAGGCGGCACGGGTGACCCGTCCCGGCGGCGTGGTCGCCGTCTGCGTCCCGGCCGCCCTGGCCGACCAGCCCGCCTACGGCCCCTTCGTCGAGATGGCCGTCTCGCACGCCGGCCCCGACGCCGCGTCGCTGCTCGGCGCGTACTGGGCCTGCGGCGACCTGGACCAGCTGCGCGCGACCCTCACCTCCGCCGGCCTCACGGTGGTGGCCACCCGGACCCACCTGGGCACCGCCGCCTTCGACTCCGCCGACGCGCTGGCCACCACCGAGGTCGAGGGGTCACCGCTGGCCCAGCGGATCACCCCCGAGGTCTACGAGCGCATCCGCGCCGGCGCCCGGGAGGTGCTGGCGCCCTTCACCGCCCCGGACGGCACGCTGGCCGCTCCCCTGCGCGGGCACCTGGTCGCCGGCCGCACGCCGGCGTGAGCCCTCACACGCCGGGGCTGCGCATGCGCCGGGGGCCGGGCTCGACCCGCGCGGTCGGCGGCCCGACCCGGACCACGGCTCCGGCGACCACCAGCGAGCGCCCGCCGTGCCACGGGTTCGGCGGGCCGACGATCACCGGTTCGAGCCGCAGCTGCAGCACCTCGGGCA
Organism: Geodermatophilus sp. SYSU D01186; assembly: GCF_054050215.1. Taxonomy (NCBI): domain Bacteria; kingdom Bacillati; phylum Actinomycetota; class Actinomycetes; order Geodermatophilales; family Geodermatophilaceae; genus Geodermatophilus; species Geodermatophilus sp. SYSU D01186. The sequence continues at coordinate 19,518 of NZ_JBJGYW010000039.1, forward strand.
GGTCGTCGGCCAGCCGCGCGACCCGCAGCAGGAGGTCCTCCAGGGCGGCGACGTCGACCGGCTCGGAGCCGCGGTAGCCGTTGAGCAGCGGCCACGCCCGCGGTGCGCGGACCAGCTCGGCGGCGTCGAGGTCGGTGAGCGGGAGGGTGCGGTACGCGCGGTCGCCGAGCAGGTCGGTGGCCACGCCACCGAGACCGAAGCTCACCAGCGCGCCGAACGACGGGTCGTCGACGACCCCCACGACGGTGGCCACGCCCGGGGCGGCCATCTCCTGCACGATCACCGGGTCGCCGGCGGGGATGGCGGCGAAGGCGGTCCGGACGGCGTCGGCGTCGCCCAGGTCCAGCCGCACACCGCCGAGGTCGGAGCGGTGCCGCAGCCACGGCGCCGTCGACTTGAGCACCACCGGGTACCCGATCGCCTCCGCGGCGGTGACGGCCGCCTCGGCGTCGGTCACCGTGCGCGTGCCCAGCAGCGGCACGCCGTAGGCGGCCAGCAGGGCGATCGTCTCGTCGTCGGTGAGCGTTCGCCCGCCGGGCTCCGCGGCCAGCGCCGACAGGACGACCTCGCGCGCGGCCCGCTCGTCGACCCCGTCGAGCTCGGGCACCTCGCCCACCGGACGACGCCGCCAGCGCGCGTACTCCGCCACCTTCGCCAGCGCGATGACGGCGCGCTCCGGGGTCGAGTAGGAGGGCACCGAGCCGCGGTCCGGCGTCCCGTCCTCACCGGGGACGGCGAGCTCCGGCGGGATCCCCTCGGTGGACAGGAACGTCGCGACGACCGGCTTGCCGGCGTCCTGGGCCACCTCGCGCAGCACCCGGCCGAACTCGGCCGACCCCCGGCTCAGCGGCGGCAGGAACACCGCGACCACCGCGTCCACCCCGGGGTCGTCGACGGCCGTCCGGAGCGCGGCGCGGAACTCCTCTGCCGTGCCCCCGGCGCCGATGTCCGCGGGCGCCTCCCAGGCCAGCGCCAGCCCCTCCTCCAGGACGGCGTCGGCGACCAGCACGCCCATCGCGGTGGAGTTGCCGACGACGGCGACCCGGTCGCCCTCCGGCAGCGGCTGGTGGGCCAGCAGCGTGCCGACGTCGAACAGCTGCGCGAGGGTCTCCACCCGGATGACGCCGGCCGAGGCGAACAGCGCCGCCACCGACTCCTCGGGCACCGCCACCGACGTGCCGGCCAGGCCCTCGGTCATGCGGACGTGGCGGCCGCTCTTCACCGCGACCACCGGCTTGCTGCGGCCCACCCGGCGGGCCAGCCGGGCGAACTTGCGCGGGTTGCCGAAGCTCTCCAGATGCAGCATCACGACCTCGGTGCCGGGGTCGGTGGCCCAGTACTGCAGCAGGTCGTTGCCGCTCACGTCGGCTCGGTTGCCGGCCGAGACGAAGCTGGACAGCCCGATGTTGCGGGTGCGCGCCTGCTCCAGCAGCGCCGACCCGAGCGCCCCGGACTGCGCGAAGAAGCCGACCCGGCCGCGCCCGGGGATCCGGGGCGCGAGGCTGGCGTTCAGCCGCACCGCGGTGTCGGTGTTCACGATGCCCAGGCAGTTGGGGCCGACCACCCGCATCCCCGACGCCCGCGCGGCGGCGACCAGCGCGCGCTCGGCGGCCCGCCCCTCGGGACCGGACTCCCCGAACCCCCCGGAGATCACCACCAGGCCGCGGACCCGCTTGCGCCGGCAGGCCTCCACCACGCCGGCGACCTCGTCGGCCGGCACCGCGAGGACCGCGAGGTCGACGTCGTCGGGGATCGCCTCGATGGAGGCGTAGGCGGGCACCCCCCGCACGTGCCGGGCACCGGGGTTCACCGGGTAGACCGGACCGCGGAAGCCGTAGTCGAGCAGGTGTCGCAGGACGGCGTGGCCGATCTTCTCCTCGTCGTTGCTGGCTCCCACCACCGCGACCGAGGACGGCGTGAGCAGCCGGGCGATCGACCGCGACTCGCTGCGCTGCTCCCGCTCGTACAGCACCGCCAGCGCCGTCTCCGTGGGCGCGATCGGGAAGGTCAGGTGGACCACGCCCTCCTCGTACGTGCGCTCGGGGGTGTAGCCGGCGTCGAGGAAGACCCGCACCATCCGGTTGTTCTGCGCCAGCACCTCGGCGACGAAGCGGTCGATGCCGCGCTCCCGCGCCGCGGCGGCCAGGTGCTCCAACAGGACCGACCCCAGACCGCGGCCCTGGTGGGCGTCCTCGATGAGGAAGGCGACCTCGGCGTCGGCGGTGTCGGGGTAGCGGTCGTAGCGGCCGACGCCGATCACCTGGTCGCCGAGCACCAGCACGAACGCCACCCGGGAGTCGTGGTCGACGTGGGTGAACCGGTGCAGGTCCCGGTCGGACAGCCGCTTCATCGGGCCGAAGAACCGGTAGTAGCGGGTCTGGTCGGAGCTGCGCTCCATCAGCCCGACGAGCGCGTCGCCGTCGTCGGGACGGATCGGTCGCAGGTGCAGCGTGCCGCCGTCGGCGGCGATGATGTCGGCCTCCCAGTGCGCCGGGGGCGTGCCGACCTCGTCGGCGGGGACGGTCTGGGTCTGCTGGTCAGTCACGGGGGTCGTCCGGGTCGAGGCCGAAGTAGGGGAACGAGGCCCGGCGGGTGCGGGAGATGGCGCGGTCGACGCGGGACTCGGTGAACGGGTCCCAGCGCGAGAAGCCGGTGTAGCCGCCCTCGGTCATGTGTGTCGGTGGGCGGGCGCGCAGGCCGCGGCGGGCGACGTCCTCCCGCCACGACTGGGGGATCTCCGTCGCCGGGTCCAGCCGGTCCCCGCCGGCCTCGGCGATGAGGTGGGTCCAGGCGCGGGGCACGCAGCGGACCAGGCCGTACCCGCCGCCGCCGAGGGCCAGCCAGCGGCCGTCGCAGACCTCGTGCGCGAGGTCGTGCAGCGCCCGGTAGCTGGCCCGCTGGCCGTCGACGGTGAGCGAGAGGTCGGCGAGAGGGTCCTCGTGGTGGGCGTCGCAGCCGCACTGGGTCACGAGGATCTCCGGCTTGAAGGCCTTGAGGACGCTCGGCACGACGGCGTGGAAGGCACGCAGCCAGCCGGAGTCGTCGGTGCCGTTGGGGAGGGCGAGGTTGACCGCGCTGCCCAGCGCCGTGGCCGGCTCCCCGGTCTCCTCGGGGTAACCGGTCCCCGGGAACAGGGTGAGCGGCGTCTGGTGCACGCTGACGGTGAGCACCCGCGGGTCGTCGTAGAACGCCGCCTGCACGCCGTCCCCGTGGTGGACGTCGATGTCGACGTAGGCGATCCGCTCGTGGCCCTGCGCGAGCAGCCAGGCGATGGCCACCGCGGCGTCGTTGAAGACGCAGAAGCCCGAGGCCCGGTCGCGCATGGCGTGGTGCAGGCCGCCGGAGATGTTCACCGCGTGCTGGGCGGTGCCCGCGTGCACCTGCTGGGCGGCGAGCACGCTGCCGCCGGTGATCAGCGCGGCGGCGTCGTACATGCCCTCGAAGATCGGGTTGTCCGGCGTGCCGAGGCCGAACCCGACGTCGGGGTCGGCCGGCGCGCGCCGCACCGCGTCGAGGTAGGCCGGGTCGTGCACGAGCGTGAGCAGGTCGGTGTCGGCAGCGGTCGGCTGGAGCACCTGCAGCCGGTCGGAGGTCAGGACGCCGAGGGAGTCCGCCAGCCGCATCGTGAGGTCGAGCCGGACAGGGTGCAGCGGGTGGTCCCCGCCCATCGTGTAGCCGAGCAGCGCGTCGTCCCAGACGACCGCAACGGAGTCACTCACCAGCTCTCCTCGCTGACGGGCGGGACGGAGGGGGTCGTCGACGACCCCGGACCACTTCCGGGTGGGACGCTACCGCCGGCGACCCGTTCGCGAGCCCTGGACGCACCGCCGCGTGACCCCGCCCACGAGGCCTCCGCCCGTACCATCGGGGGCGACACGGAGGAGACCTGTGAACGACCTCATCGACACCACCGAGATGTACCTCCGGACGATCTTCGAGCTGGAGGAGGAGGGGATCGTCCCCCTCCGCGCCCGGATCGCCGAGCGGCTGCACCAGAGCGGCCCCACGGTCAGCCAGACGGTCGCCCGGATGGAGCGTGACGGTCTGCTGACCGTCGAGGGTGACCGGCACCTGCAGCTGTCCGACCAGGGGCGCCAGCTGGCCACCGCCGTCATGCGCAAGCACCGCCTCGCCGAGTGCCTGCTGGTCGACGTGATCGGCCTGGACTACGCCGACGTCCACGAGGAGGCGTGCCGCTGGGAGCACGTCATGAGCGAGGCCGTCGAGCGCAAGCTGCTCACCCTGCTGGGCAACCCGAGTGTCTCGCCGTTCGGCAACCCCATCCCGGGGCTGGACGCGCTCGGGGGCGAGACCTCCGCGGTGCTGGACTCGCTGACCCTCCTGTCCACGACGGCCACCCCCGAGGGGCGCCGCGTGGAGGTCAAGCGGATCAGCGAGCAGCTCCAGGAGGACTCCGAACTCATGCGCTCGCTGGCCGACCAGGGGCTGCGGCCGGGCGCGACCGTGGTGGCCCAGCTGGTGGCCGGCACGGTGGCCGTGGACGGCGAGGTGCTGCCCGCCGGCGTGTCCCAGCACGTGTTCGTCAGCGCACTGGACGAGGACCTCACCCCGGTCGAGGCCGCGCCCCGGCTCTGAGCCGGGAGCGGGCCCGGCCCGCGACGCGGGGACGGCGCGGCGGTCGGGCTCACTACGGTGGGCCCGACCGCTCCGACCGGACACGAGAGAAGGCCCCGCGTGAGCCAGCCTCCCGCCGCGACCGACCCGTCCGCCCCCGCCGGGGACGACGCCACCCCGGGCACCTCGCCGTTCGCCGACCTGGCCGCCTTCGTCGCGCTGCCCCGGCTCACCGGGCTGGCGCTCTCCTCCGACGGCCGGCGGCTGGTGGTCTCGGTGCAGACGCTGGACCCCGAGCGCACGAAGTGGCAGTCGGCGCTGTGGGACGTCGACCCGGAGGGACGCCGCCCGGCCCGCCGGCTCACCCGCAGCGCGCCCGGGGAGTCGGCCCCGGCCTTCGCCCCCGACGGGTCGCTGCTGTTCACCTCCGCCCGCCCCGACCCGGACGCCAAGCGGGACGGTGAGGACCCCCGGCCCGCGCTGTGGAGCCTGCCGGCCGACGGCGGCGAGGCCCGGCCCGTGGTGGTCCACCCCGGCGGCGTCGGCGGCTTCGCGGTGGCCGCGGACTCCGGGGACGTGGTGGTCGTGGCCTCGGCGATGCCCGGCGCCGCGGACGCCGAGGCCGACGCCGAGCGCCGCAAGCAACGCAAGGACGCGGGGATCAGCGCGATCCTCCACGAGGCCTACCCGGTCCGGCACTGGGACTCCGACCTCGGGCCGGCCGCACCGCACCTGTTCTGGCTCGGCCGGCTGCCCGCGGAGCCACCCGCAGGAGCCGCCGCCGAGCCGGGTCCGCTGCGCGACCTGACGCCCGACGTCGTCCCGCCCGACGAGGCCGGGGACTCCCCGGCGCTCTCCCCCGACGGCCGGCTGGTGGTCCGCGTCGAGCCGGTGCCCCACGGTCCGGCCGGCCGCCGCGACCGACTCGTCGTCCTCGAGACCGCCACCGGCGAGGCCCGCGTGCTGGTCGACGACCCGCTGGCCGACGTCCACTCCGCCCGCTTCTCCCCCGACGGCACCGCGGTGGTCTGCGTGCGGGAGACGCTGCCGACGTACGAGGACGCGCCGGACTACACGCTCCTGCACGTCGACGTCGCCACCGGGGCGGTCCGCGACCTCACCCCCGACCTCGACCGCTGGCCCAGCGCCCCACAGTTCGCCGCGGACGGCGCGGCGGTGTACTTCCTCGCCGACGACGACGGCCGGCACGCGCTGTTCCGGGTGCCGGCCGACGGCGGGACGCCCGTGCGCCTGACCACGGACGGCGCCTACAGCGACCTGCAGGTGGCCCGCGACGGCAGCGCCCTGTACGCCCTGCGCTCGGCGTACGACGAGCCGCCGGCCCCCGTCCGGCTGGACCCGGAGGCTCCCGGCCAGCACCCCGCGCCCCTGCCCAACCCCGGCGCCCTCGACGCCCTGCCCGGCACCCTGCACGAGGTGACGGCGACCGCCGCCGACGGCACCCGGGTGCAGTCGTGGCTGGTGCTGCCGGAGGGGGCGTCGGCGGACCGCCCGGCTCCGCTGCTGCTGTGGATCCACGGCGGCCCGCTGATGAGCTGGAACTCGTGGTCGTGGCGCTGGTGCCCCTGGGTCATGGCCGCCCGGGGCTACGCCGTCCTGCTGCCCAACCCGGCCCTGTCGCAGGGCTTCGGCCAGGAGTTCGTGCGCCGCGGCTGGGGCGCGTGGGGGGACGCGCCCTACACCGACCTCATGGCGGCCGTCGACGCCGCGGAGCAGGTGCCGGAGGTCGACGCCACCCGCACCGCGGCGATGGGCGGCTCCTTCGGCGGTTACATGGCCAACTGGGTCGCGACCCAGACCGACCGGTTCCGCGCGATCGTCACCCACGCCAGCCTCTGGCACATCGACTCCTTCGTCGGCACCACCGACGCGGCGTACTTCTGGGAGCAGGAGTGGGGCGACCCGCTGCAGCAGCCCAAGCGCTACGAGCAGAACTCGCCGCACCGGTTCGCCGACGCCATCCGGACGCCGATGCTGGTCATCCACGGCGACCACGACTACCGCGTGCCGATCGGGGAGGCGCTGCGCCTCTGGTACGACCTGCAGAAGCGGGGCGTGCCGTCCAAGTTCCTCTACTTCCCCGACGAGAACCACTGGGTCCTGACGCCGGGGAACGCGCGGATCTGGTACGAGACGGTGCTGGCGTTCCTCGCCGAGCACGTGCTGGGCGAGGAGTGGCAGCGGCCGGAGTTGCTCTGAGCACCCTCATCCCGCGGCCCAGACCTCGTCGGGCTCCTCGGCCGTCGCGGTGATCATCGCCCGGAGCTCCCCCGGGGGCAGGCACGCGGTCAGCCCCTGGGCCAGCAGCTGGGCGAAGGTGTAGGTCGGCCGGCTCGCCAGGGCCCGCTCGAGGGCGACGTTGGCCATCGCGCCGTCGCCGCGCAGCCACGCGCTCACCGCGAGGAGGGTGGCCGGTGCGGCGTCCAGCGGGACCGGTGCCCGGCGAGTGCACTCGGTCCACAGCGCCTCGGCCGCGGCGGCGTCGTCCCCGAGGGCGAGGGTGAGTGCACGGTCGCGCACCCGGATGTCGGCGAGCGCCCACAGCACGTGCGCGACGTCGGAGTCCGGGAGCCGGCCGCTGCCGGCAGCGCCCGGCCGGCAGCGCTGCAGCGCCCGGACCACGGTCTCCCAGCCGCGGCGGGCCGCGACGTCCCGGTCGGCCGGGACCGCTCGCGCGGCGCGGTCGCCCACCCGCCAGGCGAGGGCCTCCATCGCCGCCGCGGCCGGCTCGTCGACGCGGGCGATCCGGGCCTCCAGCGCCGCGCGGTCGCGCTCGACGACCACGCCCCCGGCGACGGAGGCGGCCGCCAGCTCGGAGACCCCGGCCGGCAGCGGCGTACCGGCGCCGGGGGCGCAGCAGGGCTCCGGGCAGTCGTAGGACCACCACCGGCCGCGGCGGACCAGGATCGCGTCGACCACCGGGATGTCCAGCGCGGCGAGCGCGACCACCGCGTCGTGCACGACGTCGCGGTGCGGCAGCCCGGCCACGACCTCGCCGGAGGGCTGCCCGGGCAGGGCTTCGAGGTCGTCCGGCGACTCCGAGACCACCGCCACGACCACCCCCGAGGGGTCGTCGGTGGCGACGCTGCGTGCCAGCAGCCGGGCGGCCGGCGCCGACGCCGCCCGCGCCGGGAGGTCGGCCCGCACGGTCAGCCCGACCCGCCGGCCGCTGGGCCCGCCGAGGCCGACCAGCAGCACCGACTCGTGCGGGTGGAAGCCGATCAGGTGCGGCAGCGCCGCGGCCGCCTCACCGGTGTCGGAGATGCGGACCTCGGGCCGTGGGGTGTCGTCCATGCCCCGACCCTCGGGGCCGGGAGGCCCGGGTGGGGCGCCTGCGCGGTACCTGTGGACCGCGGCCGGGCCTGTGGAGGACGCCGGCCGGGATGTCCCCGCCCCGTGCCTGCGCGCGGGTCTCAGACCTCGTACTGGGCCGCGCTCCGCGAGGCGAGGTACGGGGTCACGTGCTCGGCGACCACCTGCAGGTGCACCGGGTGCTCGGCGTAGCGCCGCCAGGCCTCGGCGTCGGGGAAGTCGGCGACCAGCGCGGTGTGCGCGTTGCCCTCCCGCAGCCCGGCGTCGGGGCCGACGTGGAACGACGTCATCCCGCCCACCTCCTCGGGCAGCCGCCGGAGCGCGGCCAGTGTGGTGGCCCGGCGCTCGGGGTCGGCGTCGTCGGACCAGGTGAAGAGCACGACGTGGCGCAGCATGACCGCCACCCTCTCAGCACCGGTCCGCCGTCCACAGCCGGGGCTACCGGAACCGGCGCGTCACACCGGGACACTAGAGTCGCCGACCATGGGACGGTCGTTGCGCGTCGCACTGCTGTCCTACCGGAGCAAGCCGCACAGCGGTGGCCAGGGCGTCTACGTCCGCGCGCTGTCCCGCGAGCTGACCGCCCTCGGCCACGCCGTCACGGTGTTCAGCGGCCAGCCCTACCCGGAGCTGGACGACGGCGTGCCGCTGGAGCGGGTGCCCAGTCTCGACCTCTACCGCGAGCCGGACCCGTTCCGCACGCCGCGGCCGGGCGAGTTCCGCGACTGGGTCGACCTCACCGAGTGGGCCCTGATGTGCACCGCCGGCTTCCCGGAACCGCTCACCTTCAGCCTCCGCGCGGCCCGGGAGCTGCTCCCCCGGGCCGGCGAGTTCGACGTCGTCCACGACAACCAGAGCCTGGGCCTCGGGTTGCTGCGGTTGGTCCGCGCGGGCGTGCCCACGGTGGCCACGGTCCACCACCCGGTCGCCATCGACCGCGCGCTGGAGCTGGCCGCCGCCCCCTCCCGCCGCCGCCGGCTGACGCTGCGCCGCTGGTACGCCTTCACCGGCATGCAGGCGCGCGTGGCGCCGCGGCTGGACGGCATCACCACCGTCTCGGAGAGCTCGCGCCGCGACATCGAGACCCACCTGGGCGTGCCCGCGGCCGGAGTCGACGTCATCCCGGTGGGCATCGACCCCGACGTCTTCACCCCTCCCCCGCCCGGCCGCCCGCGGGACCGCGCGTCGATCGTGGTCACCACCAGCGCCGACGTGCCGCTCAAGGGCCTGGTGCACCTGCTGGAGGCGGTCGCGAAGCTGCGCACCGAGCGGCAGGTGCGGCTGACCGTCGTCGGCACCGCCCGGCCGGGCGGGCCGGCCGAGGCGGCGCTGGACCGGCTGGGCCTGCGCGACGCGGTCCGCTTCACCGGCCCCCTGCCCGAGGCGGACCTGGTGGCGCTGCTGCAGGGCGCCGCCGTCGTCGCCATCCCGTCGCTGTACGAGGGGTTCTCCCTCCCCGCGATCGAGGCCATGGCCTGCGGCACGCCACTGGTCACCACCGACGCCGGTGCGCTGCCCGAGGTCGTGGGCAGCAAGGCCGGCCTGCGGGTGCCCGCCGGCGACGTCGGGGAGCTCACCGCGGCGCTGCAACTGGTGCTCGACTCGCCCTCCCTCGGCGAGCAGCTGGGCCGGGCCGGGCGGCGCCGGGTGCTGGCGTCCTACACGTGGCGGTCCACGGCCGAACGGACGGCGGAGTGGTACGCGCAGGTGCTCGAGAGGAAGAGCCGCCCGTGCTGACCGTCGACTACGACCGGCTCGGCCTGCGGCCGGGCATGACCGTGCTCGACCTCGGCTGCGGCGAGGGCCGGCACGCCTTCGAGGCCTTCCGCCGGGGCGCGCGGGTGGTCGCGGTCGACTGGGGCGTGCCCGAGGTCGAGACGACGCGGCGCTGGCTGGGCGCGATCGCCGAGGCCGGCGAGGGCGGGAACGGCGCCCGGTACGCGGTGGTCCGCGGCGACCTGCGCGCACTCCCGGTGCCCGACGCCAGCGTGGACCGGGTGATCGCCTCCGAGGTGCTCGAGCACATCCCCGACGACGTCACCGCCCTGGCCGAGATCGCCCGCGTGCTCAAGCCCGGCGGGCGGGTCGCGGTGACCGTCCCCCGCTACCTGCCCGAGCGGATCTGCTGGGCGCTGTCGGACGCCTACCACGCCAACGAGGGCGGCCACGTGCGCATCTACCGCGGCGACGTGCTGCGCACCCGGCTCGCCGCCGCGGGCCTGGTGCCCGGCGGGCAGCACCACGCGCACGCGCTGCACGCACCCTTCTGGTGGCTGAAGTGCGCCGTCGGGGTCGACCGCGACACCGCCGCGGTCCGCACCTACCACCGGCTGCTCGTCTGGGACCTCATGCGGCGGCCGTGGCCCACCCGCACCGCCGAACGGCTGCTGGACCCGCTGCTCGGCAAGAGCCTGGTCGTCTACGCCGACAAGCCGGTCGCCGCTGCGGACCAGCCGGCGCCGGCCCGCGCCGCACAGACCGGGCGGACCGGGCGGACCGAGCCGGAGCGGACCGCTGTCTGAGCTGCTGCCGGAGCTGCCCGGGGTGCTCAGCGGGGAGCAGGTGCGCGCGACGGTGGCGGCGATCGCCGCGGAGCAGGAGGCCGACGGCGCGCTGCCGTGGTCCCGCGGCGGCCGGCTGGACCCGTGGGACTCCGTGGAGGCCGCGATGGCCCTCGACGTCGGCGGCGAGCACGACCGGGCCCGGGCCGCCTACCGCTGGCTGGCCGCCCGGCAGCGACCCGACGGGTCGTGGGCCGCCGAGTACCGCGGCGGCGCGGAGTCCGCTCCCGGAGCCGAGAGCAACCACGCCGGCTACCTCGCCGTCGGCCTGTGGCACAGCTGGCTGTGCACCGGTGACGAGGAGCTGGTCACCGCGCTGTGGCCGGTGGTCCGCCGCGGGCTGGACCTGGTCACCCGCATGCAGCTGCCGGGCGGGGCGGTCGGCTGGGCCCTGCGACCGGACGGCACGCCCGACGGCACCGCCCTGCTGACCGGCAACGCGAGCCTGTTCCAGGCGCTGCGCTGCGGGGTCGCGCTGGCCGCGCTCGCCGGGGAGCCGCAGCCGGACTGGGAGCTGGCCGCCGACGACCTCGGCACGGCCCTGCGCACCCGCCCCGGGGCGTTCGCCGACCGCTCCCGCTACTCGATGGACTGGTACTACCCGGTGCTCGGCGGCGCCGTGACGGGGCTCGCGGCCACCGAGCGGCTGGCCGCCGACTGGGACCGGTTCGTCGTCCCCGGCCTCGGCGCCCGCTGCGTCGCCGACCGCCCCTGGGTGACCGGCGCGGAGACCTGCGAGCTGGCGCTGGCGCTGGCCGCCGCCGGCCAGCGGGACGCCGCGGTCGAGCAGGTGGCCGCGATGCAGCACCTGCGCCACGACGACGGCTCCTACTGGACCGGCTTCGTGTACCCCGACGACGCCCGCTGGCCGGTGGAGCGGACCACCTGGACGGCGGCCGCGGTCGTCCTCGCCGCGGACGCGCTGGCCGCCGCCACCCCCGCCTGCGCGCTGTTCACCGATCCGGCGGCGCTGCCGGCTGCCGGCACGGATGCGTCACAGGGTGCGGTGGATTGGCTCGCGGGAGGCGCGGGCACGGTGCTGTCGTGACCCCGCCCGACACCCCCGCCGCCGCAGGACCGCCCGTCACCGTCGTGGTGGCCAGCCGCAACCGCCGCGAGGACCTGCTCGCCTCACTGCCCCGGCACGAGGCGCCGGTGGTGCTGGTCGACAACGGCTCCACCGACGGCACGGTGGACGCCGTCCGGGCCGCCCACCCCGAGGTGACGGTGCTGCCCCTGGAGCACAACCTCGGCGCCCGGGCCCGGACGCTGGGCGCCGAGCAGGCCGGCACCCCGTTCGTCGCGTTCGCCGACGACGACTCGTGGTGGGCGCCCGGCGACCTGGCACGGGCGGTGCAGATCATGCGCGCGCACCCGCGGCTGGCGCTGCTCAACGCCCGCATCCTCGTCGGCCCGGAGGAGCGGCTGGACCCGGTCTGCGCCGAGATGGCCGACAGCCCTCTGGGCACCGCCCCCGACCTGCCCGGCCCGTCGCTGCTGGGCTTCGTCGCCTGCGCGGCGCTGGTGCGCACCGAGGCGTTCGCGGCCGTCGGCGGGTTCGACGCGGTGGTCCGCTTCCCCGGCGAGGAGGAGCGGGTGGCGCTCGACCTCGCCGCCGCCGGCTGGGGACTGGCCTACGTCGACGAGGTCACCATCCACCACCACCCCTCCCCGCGGCGGGACGCCCCGGCCCGCCGGCAGGCCGCGATCTGGCGCAGCCGGGTGCTCACCGCCGTCATGCGCCACCCCCTCCCGGCGCTGCCGCCGCTGCTCGCCTCCGCCGTCCGCGCCGGACGCCCGGGGCTGCGGGGGCTGCTGCGCGCGGTCCCGGACGTGCCGGCCGCGCTACGGGGCCGCCACCGGGTGCCCGACGCGGTGTGGTCCGACGTCCGGCTGCTCGCCGGCGACGCCGCGTGACGGCGACCGAGGCCGCCCCCGGCCGCGTGAGAGAGGACTCTCCTGCCCCCCACCACTCGCAAGCTGGCGGCGGGCCCCTGCAGGAGGGCCACACCGACCCGCGGGTGGCCGTCGTCGTCATCACCCACCAGCGCCGCGACGAGGTGCTCCGGGCGCTGGCCCGGCTGCGCGCCCTGCCCGAGCAGCCGCACGTGGTCGTGGTCGACAACGGGTCCACCGACGGGACGGCGGCGGCGGTCGCCGAGCGGTTCCCCGAGGTGGAGCTCGTCGCCAGCCCGGAGAACCTCGGCGCCGTCGGCCGCAACGTCGGCGTGGCCCGGGTGTCGACCCCCTACGTGGCCTTCTGCGACGACGACACCTGGTGGGACCCCGGCTCGCTGCGCGCGGCCGCCGACGCCTTCGACACCCACCCGCGGCTGGCCGTCGTCACCGCGCGGATCCTCGTCGAGCCGGGCGGCCGCGAAGACCCGATCGTCTCGGAGCTGCGGGACTCCCCCGTCCGCGGCGCGGACTGGCTGCCCGGCCCGGCGCTGGGCTCCTTCCTCGCGGGCGCGTCGGTGCTGCGGCGCGCGGCCTTCGAGGAGGTGGGCGGCTTCTGCGAGCGTCTGTGGCTCGGCGGCGAGGAGGAGCTCATGGCCGGCGACCTCGCCGCCCGCGGCTGGGAGCTGTGCTACCTGCCGGAGCTCACCGTGCACCACCAGGCCAGCACCGCCCGCGATCCGCACAAGCGCCGCCGCGACGGCATCCGCAACACCCTCTGGACGACGTGGCTGCGCCGCCCGCTGCGACCGGCCCTGCGCCGCACCCGGCACCTGTTGCGCACCGTGCCGCGGGACCGGCTCAGCGTGCTCGGCGTCCTGGACGCGGTGCGCGGGCTGCCCTGGGTGCTGCGGGAGCGCCGGGTGCTGCCGCCGCACGCCGAGGCCCGCTTCGCCGCGCTCGAGGAGTCGCAGCGCACCTCGACCGCCCGCCGCTACGTCAGCTGAGCACTCCTGCCACGGTTCGTGCACACAACGTGCCCTGCCAGGCCGGGAGACCACGGTCTGCGCGCAGACCGCCGGCCGGGCGCGGTGCGGGCCCGAACCGGTCAGCCCTTGACGTACGAGAGCTTCTCCACGACCTTGCCGCCCCGGACGGTGATGACGTCCACGCCGCGCACGTGGCCGCCGCCCTCCCCGGTCCCCCACGAGTACCGCCACAGCGCCACGGCCCGCTCGCCGTGCGGCAGGAGGTCCTCGGTGGTGAACCGGGCACCCGGGGTCGCGAACAGCTGCTCCCAGACGCGCCGCACCTCCGCCTGCCCCTCGTGGCGGCGTCCGTCGGGCGGCTCGGTGGACTCGAACACGACGTCGTCGGCCATCTCGGCCATGATCGCGTCCACGGCGCCCCGGCCGAAGGCGTCGAGGAAGCGCTCCACCACCACCCTGGTCGCCTCGGTGGTCGAGTCGCGCAGCTGATCCGATCGCGTCATCGCGCCTCCTCGCCGACGCCCCGTCGCGTCGCGTCGCGTCGCGTCCGCCAGGATGCCACCGGGGATCCCGGTCGAGGAGGCTCAGCGGGCGCAGTCGATGCAGGTGCGCGCGGCGGGCCGCGCTTCCAGCCGCTCGGGGGCGATCGGCCGCCCGCAGCTCTCGCAGGTGCCGTAGTCGCCGGCCGCACGGCGGGCCAGCGCGGCGTCGACGTCGGCCAGCCGGCGCCGGGCGGCGTCGAGCAGGGCGACGACCTGCTGCCGTTCGAAGGCGATGGTCGCGCCCTCCGGGTCGTGCTCGTCGTCGGCGTTGGACGACCGGGACGCCGCGACGACGGCGTCGAACTCGGCCGTCAGCGCCGCGATCTGGGCGAGGACGGCGGCCCGCTCGGCCGCCAGCGCACCGCCCCCGCCCGCCTCAGCGCTCACGGCGGAGCAGCCTCAGGGAACCGGTGCCGGGCAGCTCGGTGAACTCCCCCGACGCGAGCACCCGCCGGTACACCCCGTAGGGCGCCTGACCCCCGTCGGCCGGGTCCGGGAAGACGTCGTGGATGGCCAGGGTGCCGCCGACGGCGAGCTTGGCCGCCCAGGCGTCCTGGTCGCGGCGGGCGGACTCCTCGGTGTGGCTCCCGTCGAGGAACAGCAGCGCCAGCGGGGTGGTCCACAGCGGCGCGAGGGTCTCCGACCGGGCGACGACGGCGATGACGACGTCCTCCGCGCCGGCGTCGGCGATGGTCCGGCGGAACCGGGGCAGGGTGTCGAGCAGCCCGACGGCGGGGTCGACCAGCGACGGGTCGTGGTACTCCCAGCCCGGCTGGTGCTCCTCGGAGCCGCGGTGGTGGTCGACGGTGACCACCTGCCGGCCGGTCTCGCGGGCGGCGGCGGCCAGGTAGAGCGCCGACCTCCCCATCCAGGTGCCGACCTCCAGCAGCGGGCCGGGGACGGTGACCGCGCGGGCGGCCTCGTACAGCGCCGTCCCCTCCTCGTCGGGCATGAAGCCGGGCGCGGCGCGGGCGGCGAGCAACAGGTCGGGCACGGTCCTCGCCCCGCTCACCGGGCGAACCGGGCGCGCAGGGCGGTCATCCGCCGGTCGGTCGCGGCCCCTGCCTCGGTGCCGGCGGCCTTGGCGAAGAACGCGCCGGCCGCCGTCGTCACCGGGACGGCGAGGACCAGGGCGATCGCGCCGACGAGGGTGCGGATCACCTCCTCCGCCATCGCCGAGCTGGTGAGGACGACGTCCCACGGCTGGGAGTAGAGCTCGAAGAGCAGCAGCAGCGGCAACGCGGCCCCGGCGTAGGCGAAGACGATCGTGTACACCGTCGAGGCGATGTGGTCGCGGCCGACCGTCATGCCCCGGCGGTAGAGGTCCCGCCAGCTCATGTCGGGGTCGACCTCGTTGAGCTGCCAGATCGCCGAGGCCTGGGTGATCGTGACGTCGTTGAGCACGCCGAGCCCGGCGACGACCACGCCGGCGAGCACCAGGCCGGAGAAGTCCAGCGTCGGGTCGTACTGCAGGAGGGTCGTGGTCTCCTCGCTGGTCAGCCCGGTCAGCCGGGCGGTCTCGACGGCGACCGCGCCGAGGACGGCGACCAGCGTGAGGCCGAACAGGGTGCCGACCAGCGCGGTCGTGGTCCGGGCGGAGAAGCCGTGGGCGAGGTACAGGACGACGAACATGATCGCCGCCGACCCGACCAGGCTGACCAGCACCGGCGACTGGTCGGTCAGCAGGGCCGGGAGCACGAACTGCAGGAGGACGAAGAAGGCGAACGCCAGCCCGACCAGCGAGGCCAGCCCCCGCAGGCGGGCCACCAGGCCCACCACCACGGCGAAGGCGATCGTCAGGACGACGATCGGCACGTCCCGGTCGTAGTCGAAGAACGCGTACGACGCGGCTCCCTCGGCGCCGCCGTCCCGGGTGAGGACGAGGACGTCGCCCTCGGCGACCCCGGCCGCGAACACCTCCGCCGGCAGGTCGACCTGCACGAAGTCGCCCTCGTCGGGCCCGTCGAGCACCTCGGTCACCACCGTGGCGCAGGTGAGCTGCTGCGCCGGCTGCCCGTCCCCGCCGGGCAAGGAGCAGTCGAACGGCTCCACCGACGACACCCGGGCGTCGTGGTACGTGGTCCCCGGCGGGACGTACAGCTCGGCGGCCTGCTGCGCCCGCGACGGCTCGTCCCCGGGCCACAGCACGACCAGCCCCACGACGGTGGCCAGCCCGACCGGCACGAGCAGCAGGAGCATCAGCCGGACCGCACGGCGCCGGCGGAGGAGGACCTCCGGACTCGGCGGGGGCGCGTCGGGGTCGGGACCGTGACTGTGGGGGTGGCTCGGCGGCACCCGGTCAGGCTAGGAGGTGCCGATGGGCGCTCACTCCTCGACGGGGAACCGCCGCCACAGACCGGACAGCTGCAGCGGGCGGGCCACCGTCGACGGCGGGGCGACCAGCACCAGCTCCACCCCGCGCGGCTGCCCCAGCTTCTGCAGCTGCACCAGCACCGCCATCCCCGCGGAGTTCACGTAGGTCACCGCGCGGGTGTCCAGGCGCACCCGGTGCAGCCCCGGCTCGGCGAGCAGCAGGTCGGTCATGGTCCGGACCAGCGGGCGCCGCGCCTCCTCGCTCAGCTCCCCGACGACGGTCAGGGTGGCGACGTCGCCCGCCAGGCTGGTGGTCACCTCCGTCGTCCCGCTGCCGGCCTGCTCGTGTCCCGTCTCCCCCTGCGCTGGGGGACCCATGCGCTCGTCCACGGCAGAGCACTGCCCCGTGCGGCCGATGCTCAAGCGCCCGCCGGCGAGGCCGTGGCCGGTCGAGCGGGGAACAAATTCTCCGGATGGATGTTTACACCAGTGCGTGTCAGAGGTAATCTCCAGTTGCCACTAGAGGTTCACCTCGGGCAGCGAACTCGACAGGACCACACACAGGAGGTTGCACAGCCATGGCGATGCTGACCGCCTACGACCCGTTCGCCGCCACGTCCGCCGCCTTCCGGGCACTGGACCAGCTCACCGGCCGCGGTGGCGGGATGACCGCCCGCCCGCTGTCCGGCATGCCGATGGACGCCTACCGGGTCGGCGACAACTTCGTCGCCCACTTCGACCTGCCCGGCGTCGACCCCGGCTCCATCGACCTGTCGGTCGAGGGCGCGACGCTGACCGTGACCGCCGAGCGCACGGTGCCCCAGCTCGAGAACGCCGAGTGGAGCATCGCGGAGCGGCCCTACGGCAGCTACACCCGGCAGCTCGTGCTCGGCCGGAGCCTGGACACCGACCGGCTCGAGGCCAGCTACCACGACGGCGTGCTCACCGTGAGCATCCCCGTCGCCGAGAAGGCCCGGGCCCGCAAGATCCAGGTCACCCGCGCCGACACCCCGGTCGCGGTGGAGGGGCGCACCATCGAGGGCGAGTCGTCCCAGTCCAAGGCCGTCGAGAGCTGATCGGCCACCCGGCGGCACGCGGCCGCCGCGCAGCAGGGGCCGGGTCCGCACGGGCCCGGCCCCTGCGCACTGTCGGGAGCAGAGGAGCGCCATGAGCGAGCGGCACCGCGAGGAGCCCGACCCGGGTGGCGAGGCGCTCCGGCGGCTCGACGACCCCGACTTCCCGGCGCTCTCGATGAGCCAGGCGGCGGAGCTGCTCGGTGTCCAGGCCGCCTTCCTGCGCAGCCTGGACACCGCGGGGGTGCTCCAGCCGCACCGCTCCCCCGGCGGGCACCGCCGCTACTCCCGCCACCAGCTCACCCTGGCCGCGCGACTGCGCGGCCTCCTCGACGACGGACACACCCTCGCCTCCGCCGAGGTGATCCTCGGGCTCCAGGACGAGCTCGCCGACGCCCGGGCCGACAGCGAGCGGTTGCAGGCCACCGTCGACCGGCTGCGCGCCGGCGGTACCGGGAACGCCGGCCGGGGCCGCCGCGACGCCCGCCCCGACGCTGCGCAATAGACCCTAGGGGGGTATGGTTCTCCGCAACGGAGCACGAGCCGTCAGGAGGACCCCCGTGGAGAGCGCGCCGCACGGCTACATCCACCGCAAGGACGACTACCTCAAGCGCCTGCGGCGCATCGAGGGCCAGGCCCGCGGCCTGCAGCGGATGGTCGAGGACGAGAAGTACTGCATCGACATCCTCACCCAGGTGTCGGCGATGACGAAGGCGCTGCAGTCGGTCGCCCTGGGCCTGCTCGAGGAGCACATGTCGCACTGCGTCGTCCAGGCGGCCCAGGCCGGCGGCCGCGAGGCCGACGAGAAGGTCCGTGAGGCGTCCGAGGCGATCGCCCGGCTCGTCCGCTCCTGACCCCCAGCACCCGAGAGGAACCCCCATGAGCACCGCCACCTTCACCGTCGTCGGCATGACCTGCGGCCACTGCGTCACCGCGGTCACCGAGGAGGTCTCCGCCGTCCCGGGCGTCACCACCGTCGACGTCGACCTCGCCACCGGCGGCCTGACGGTCAGCAGCACCGACCCGGTCGACGACGGCGCCGTGCGCGCCGCGGTCGAGGAGGCCGGCTACGAGCTCGCCGGCAGCTGACCGGCGCACCGCGCGAGGGGATGCCATGAACACGCCGGCGCGACTGGCCGTCGTCGCCCTCGGCCTGGCCGCCGTCTTCGGCGCCGCCGTCGGCGTCGGTGCCGCGGTGGGCCCGATCGCGGCGCCGGAGTCGCACGCGAGCGCCGGCAGCCCGGCGCCCGCCCCGGCCGGGCCCGCCTACGGCGGTCTCGCGGTCGCCGAGTCCGGGTACCGCCTGGAGGTGCCGGACCCGCAGCTGCCGGCCGGGACGGCGACCCTCGCCTTCCGCGTGCTGGGCCCCGACGGCGCCCCGGTGCGCGCGTACGAGGTGGAGCACGACGAGGACCTGCACCTCGTCGCCGTCCGCCGCGACCTCACCGGCTACCAGCACCTGCACCCGGAGCTCGGCGCCGACGGCACCTGGCGGACGCCGGTCGCGCTCACCGCGGGCAGCTGGCGGGTCGTCGTCGACACCACCCCGACCGCGCTCGGCGAGGACCTGGTGCTCGGCACCGACGTCGAGGTGGCCGGCGACTACGACCCGCAGCCACCGCCCGAGCCCGCCGCGGTGACAGAGACCGACGGCTACACCGTCGTCCTGACCGGGGACCTCGTCGCCGGCCGCGAGTCGGAGCTGACCCTCAGCGTCAGCCGCGACGGCCGGCCGGTCACCGACCTGCAGCCCTACCTCGGCGCCTACGGCCACCTGGTCGCGCTGCGCGAGGGCGACCTGGCATACCTCCACGTGCACCCGGTCGAGCCGGCCGACGGGACCACCCCGGCGCCCGGTCCGCACGTGGCGTTCGCCGCGACGGCGCCGTCCCCCGGCGCGTACCGGCTGTTCCTCGACTTCCGGCACGGCGACACCGTGCACACCGCCGCCTTCCCCGTCCAGGTCGCCCCGGGCAGGGAAGGCGGCGCCCCCGACGAGCCGGCCGGCCACGGTCACGGCGGCTGAGGAGACCCGCGTTGAGCGCCACCACCCAGTCGCCGGCCGGCGAGGTCGAGCTCGCCATCGGCGGCATGACCTGCGCCTCCTGCGCCGCCCGCATCGAGAAGAAGCTCAACCGGCTCGACGGCGTCACCGCGACGGTGAACTACGCGACCGAGAAGGCGAAGGTGCGCTACGGCGGCGCCGTCACCCCGGCCGACCTGATCGCCACCGTCGAGAAGACCGGCTACACCGCGACCCTGCCGCAGCCGCCGGCCGCTCCCGAGCCGGCGGCCGAGGAGGACGGGGTCCTGTCCCTGCGCCGCCGGCTGGTCGTCGCCACCCTGCTGACGGTGCCGGTGGTGGCCATGGCGATGGTCCCGGCGCTGCAGTTCCCGTACTGGCAGTGGCTGTCGCTCACCCTGGCCGCGCCGGTGGTCGTCTGGGGCGGCCTGCCGTTCCACCGCGCCGCCTGGACCAACCTGCGCCACGGCGCGGCCACCATGGACACGCTGGTCTCCCTCGGGACCGGCGCGGCGTTCCTGTGGTCGCTGTACGCGCTGTTCCTCGGCACCGCCGGCGAGCCCGGCATGACGCACCCGTTCGAGTTCACCGTCGCCCGCGGCGACGGCAGCGCGAACGTCTACCTCGAGGCCGCCGCCGGCGTGACCACGTTCCTGCTGGCCGGGCGGTTCGTCGAGGCCCGGTCCAAGCGGCGGGCCGGCGCCGCCCTGCGGGCCCTGCTGGAGCTCGGCGCCAAGGAGGTGTCCGTGCTGCGCGGCGGCACGGAGCGCCGGGTGCCGGTCGGCCGGCTGGGCGTCGGCGACCTGTTCGTCGTCCGGCCCGGCGAGAAGATCGCCGCGGACGGCGAGGTGACCGACGGGGCCTCCGCGGTCGACGCCTCGATGCTCACCGGCGAGTCGGTGCCGGTCGAGGTGGGCCCGGGCGACCCCGTCGTCGGCGCGACGGTGAACGCCGGCGGCCGGCTGGTCGTGCGGGCCACCCGGATCGGCGCGGAGACCCAGCTGGCGCAGATGGCCCGGCTGGTCGAGGAGGCGCAGAACGGCAAGGCGCAGGTGCAGCGGCTGGCCGACCGGGTCTCCGGCGCCTTCGTGCCGGTCGTGCTGGCCCTCGCCGTCGCCACCCTCGGCTTCTGGATCGGCGCCGGCGCCGGGCTGCCGGCCGCCTTCACCGCCGCGGTGGCCGTGCTGATCATCGCCTGCCCGTGCGCGCTCGGGCTGGCCACGCCGACCGCCCTCATGGTCGGCACCGGCCGCGGCGCGCAGCTCGGCGTCCTCATCAAGGGCCCGGAGGTGCTGGAGTCCACCCGCGCCGTCGACACCGTGGTGCTCGACAAGACCGGCACGGTGACCACCGGGCGGATGACCCTCACCGACGTCGCCCCCGCGCCCGGCGAGGACGCCGGCCGGGTGCTGCGGCTGGCCGGCGCACTCGAGCACGGCTCCGAGCACCCGATCGCCCGCGCGGTCGCCGCCGCGGCCGCCGACCGGGTCGGCCCGTTGCCGGCGGTCGAGGGCTTCGCCGGCCTCGCCGGGCTCGGCGTGCAAGGCGTCGTGGAGGGCGCCGCGGTGCTGGTCGGGCGGCCCCGGTTGCTGGCCGAGCGACAGGTGCCCGTACCGGCGCCCCTGGCCGCCGCGCAGGCCGACGCCGAGACCCGCGGGGGCACCGCCGTCCTCGTCGCGGTGGACGGCGCGGCGGTCGGCCTGCTGGTCGTCGCCGACGCGGTCAAGCCGACCTCGGCCGCCGCCGTGACGCAGCTGCGCGACCTCGGCCTGCACCCGGTCCTGCTGACCGGCGACAACGAGGCGGTCGCGCGGACCGTCGCCGCCGAGGTCGGCATCGACGAGGTGGTCGCCGAGGTGCTGCCGCAGGACAAGGTGGACGTCGTCCGCCGGCTGCAGGCCGAGGGCCGGGTCGTGGCGATGGTCGGCGACGGCGTGAACGACGCCGCCGCCCTCGCCCAGGCCGACCTGGGGCTGGCCATGGGCACCGGCACCGACGTCGCGATCCAGGCCTCCGACCTCACGCTGGTGCGCGGCGACCTGCGCGCGGCCGCCGATGCCATCCGGCTGTCCCGCCGCACGCTGGCGATCATCAAGGGCAACCTGTTCTGGGCGTTCGCCTACAACGTGGCGGCGATCCCGCTGGCCATGGCCGGGCTGCTCAACCCCATGATCGCGGGCGCCGCGATGGCGCTGAGCTCGGTCTTCGTCGTCACCAACAGCCTCCGGCTGCGCCGGTTCGCCCCCCTGCCGGGAAACGGCGGCACCACCGCCGTCCCCGCCGGGCGCCGGGCGGCCGTCGCCGCCTGACCGGAGACACCTTCCTGCGGATGCGCGGGGGGGGGGCCCCCCGGGGGGGGGGGGGGGCGCGGGCCGGGGGGG
>NZ_JBJGYW010000040.1:0-38742 GCF_054050215.1 Geodermatophilus sp. SYSU D01186
GGCGCCGCCCCCCCCCCCGCCCGCCCCCCCCCCCCCCCCCCCCCCCCCCGCCCCCCCCCCCCCCCCCCCCCCCCCCCCCCCCCCCCCCCCCCCCCCCCCCCCCCCCCCGCGACGGAGTCCCTGCAGCTGAGCCGGCTCTGCGGGCAGGTCCAGCCGCAACGGCGCGGGCAGCAGTCGGAGCGCCACCAGCGCGATGTCGTCCTCCGCGCCCTCCCTCTCCAGCAGGTCGCGGAGGACGCCGTCGACGAGCGCGGGCAGCGGCGCTGCCGTCCGGGCGGTGACCGCGCCGGCCAATCGCGCCAGGCCGTCGTCGAGGCTGGCGCGGCGCCGCTCCACCAGCCCGTCGGTGTACAGCAGGAGCGTCGCTCCGGGCCGCACGGTGGTGGCCGCGTCGCGGCGGGGCCCCGGGTTCGGCAGCCCCAGGACCGGGCCGCTCCCACCGTCGAGGAACATCCCCCGGGGGGTCGCTTCGCCGGGCTCCACCAGCAGCGGTGGCGGGTGGCCGGCGCAGCTGTGGACCAGGCTCCCGGTGGTCGGGTCGAGCAGCAGGCAGGCCACGCTGGCCACCCGGGCGCCGGCGATGTGCTCGGAGTACGTGTCGAGGAGCCGCAGTGCCTCGGCCGGCGGATGGCCGGCGAGCAGCAGGCCGGCCAGGGCGCTGCGCAGCTGGCCCATCACGGCCGCCGCCGCCGCACCGTGACCGACGACGTCACCGACGGCGAGCGCGACGCGGCCGTCGGCCAGCGGCAGCACGTCGTACCAGTCCCCGCCGGCCTGCGTACCGGAGACCGCCGGCAGATACCGGGCCGTGACGGCCAGCCGTTCCACCTGCGGCAGCTCGCCCGGGAGCAGGCTGCGCTGCAGGGTCTCGGCCATCTCCCGGCGGACGTCGGCCAGCGCGGCGCGCTCGAAGGCGAGGGCGGCCTGACCGGCGATGGTCAGCAGCAGCGCCCGCTCCTCGGCGTCGAAGGGGCGCGCGGTCGTGAAGGTGACGCCCAGGGCGCCGAGCAGCCGGTTGCCGACCAGCAGCGGCAACGCCGCCACACCCTCAGTGTGCGGCAGCAGGCTGCCCGCCACCGCGGGGAAGCGCTCGACCACGGCCGCCCGGTCGGCCAGCCACACCGGGCGGCGGGTCAGTGCGGCCTCGGTCAGCGGCAGCCCGGCGTCCAGGCGCATCCTGGCGAACCGCGCCAGCCGCTCGGCCGGGTAGCCGACGATGTCCACCGGGTGCAGCAGTCCCTCGCCGCCGAGCGTGCACACGGCGACCACCGAGGCGCCGAGCACGGTGCGCAGGCCGCTGGTGAGAGCCGAAGCAGCCTCGGCGACCGTGCCGGCCGCCGACAGCGCCACGGTGATCTCGTGCAGCATGCGACGCTGGGTGGTCTGGCGCTCGGCCGCGACCATCGAGGCGATGCGCCACCCGAGATCTTCGGCGAGCGCGACGTCACCGTCGTCGTACCGGGCGGCCTGCCCGCTCGTCAGGGTCAGCAACCCGGCAAGGGTGCCGCCGGTGATCAGCGGAGCCGCCAGCCAGCACCGGCTGCCGAGGCCCTCCAGCACGGCGAGCTGGTCCTCGGTCGAAGTGGCGGCGCGCAGCACCTCGTCGCTCGCCTCGGGCACTGCGAACGCCTGCCCGCTGCGCAACTGCGGCTCGAACTCCTCCGGCACCCGCAAGGACCCCAGTGTTCGCACCGGCCCGGCCACGTCGGCCGGTGCAGCAGCCACGGCCCGGTACCGCTCATCGTCGCCGCGCAGCCACACCGCGGCCCAGTCGCAGAGGTCACCGACGAGCAGGCCCGTGACGGCGGTGAGCCGCTCCGAGACAGTCCCCGGGCCGGCCAGCACCCGGCCGGCCTCGGCCAGTAACGCCGCCGCCTGTTCCCGCCGCCGCTGCTCGGTGACGTCGATCAGCACCGAGTGCATCGCCGTGGGGCGGTCCGCCTCGTCACGGGCGATGTGCTCGAGGTGGTGCAGCCACACCCATCGGCCGTCGGCGGCCCGCACCCGGTAGGACAGCGCGACGTCTCCGTCCTCCGCGAGGGCCCGCCGAATCCGGTCGAGCACCTCCTCGCGGTCCGCCGGGTGCAGGATCCGTTCCCACAGACTCGCCTCGGCCAGCCACGACCCGGCGGGGTAGCCGAGCACCTCCTCGGCCCGGGCGTTGACGAACCAGGACCGACCGGTGAGCGGTTCACGCTCCCACACGATTGCGTTGAGCCCCGCCACCATCGCCCGCAGCCGGGCCGCGCTGCCCTCCGCGGCCCGCCGCGCCGCCTGCGCCGCGGCGGCGTCCCGGCGGGCGGTCTCGGCCTGCCGCCGTTCGGTGATGTCGAGCAGGCTGCCGCGGACCAGCCGACGGCCGGGCGAGGGCAGCCGCATCAGGGTCACCTCGCAGGGCACCGCACCGCCGTCGGCGCGCCGGTGGACCCACTCGAACCGGGGTCGGGCCCCGTCCAGCGCCCGCTGGATGTACTCCCCCGCCGCCGTCTCCGACGACCGGCCGTCCGGTTGGGTCGGCGGGCTCACCTCGACCGGCCCCATCCGCAGCAGCTCGTTGCGGAGCACGCCGAACAACTCCTCGGCCGCGGCGTTCGCCTGGACGAAGCGACCGGCGTCGACGTCGAGGATCACGATCGCGTCCGGCGCGTGCTCGACCAGCGCCAATGCATCCCGGAGCTGGACCAGAGCGTCCTCCAGTTGCGTCCGCGTGCCCTCCAGCTGAGCGCGCAGGTCCGCGGCGACGCTTCCTGCGTGTGAACGCCAGGTGCTCACGACGGCCCGCTCCCCTCGACGTCGGTCAGGCAGCGCCCCCGCCGGCCTCGTCCCGACATGCACAGGAGTCGACAGCGGGCAGGCCGCTGATCGGGAAGCTCCCGCCACTGCCGTCCTGCAGGAGGGTGACCGCGACCTCCGCGGCTGCCGCGACGGCCTCCTCGGGCTGCGCCACCCGGTTGAGTGTCATCGGCAACGGCTGAGCACCGAGCACGCCGCTGCCGGGTGCGACGACGGGATCACGGGGCGGTCGATCGGTGGGCTTCAGACGGTGATGTGTTCATCCGAGTCTGGATCTCGCATCTCTCCTGCGGGCCGGGTCGATCGCGGTCCAGGGATGCCCTCCGGTCTGAGGAGCTGGGCGCACGCGCTGACCGGGGTTGGGCAGCAGACGTCGACCACACCGCGGTGTGAGACCCGACGGCTCTGATCGCACGCTAGACCGCAAGGTCCGCGACCGAGAGGGGCCTCCTCGAGATGTCACACTCTTGTCACATCGCCGGGTTGGGGCGGTCTCGTGCCTGGTGCAGGGCACCGGTGACCACGCACAAGGTGCCTGGCGTTCGGCGTCCGTTCGACCGCCGCGCCGCCTCCCCGGGTGAGCTGCCGGGTACGTCGTTGTCGGCCTGCGACAGGACAGCGCGGATCCGTCCTCGGAGTTGGCGATCGTCGTGGCCCGCGTCCGACGCTTCTACAACGAGAGGGACTCGACCTTGCTGGCGCTCAGGTACGGCTCCCCTTCCCACTCCTCATAGGGTTCCTCGGGCACGTGTGCATCCAGTCGGTCCTCCACGGCCGACACCGCGAAGTCGTCCTGAGGAGTCGCCGCCACGACCACGTCCTGACCGGCCTGCAGATCTGGCAGCGGATCGTCCAGCACGACGAGCAGCGGCGGGACGTCCTCTCCGTCAGGACCGGTGATCGTGAAGGCGATGGATGAGACGACGCGTTCCACGGACGCCTCGAGCGTCACCTCCTGGTGGACGTAGGCCTCCACATCGGTGTGGAAGTCCTCGGTGTAGGGACCGTCGTACGGATCTTCCAGGTCCTCCGGACCGCGGATGTCCGGAGCATCACCGGCCGTCTCGGGCTGCTGGGGATTCTCCGCGCAGGCCGAGAGCGTCGTCGTTGCGGTCACCGCGAAAGCCGTCATTCCGCCGAGTCCGAGACGGCCCAGAGAGCGGGAGGCGGACATGCTGTTCTCCTGACTGGGGTTGCGGGCGTGAGTCGGTTCCGGGCGGCGCGCGTCAGTGGCGAGGCCGGGGCTGGTCTCCGGTCAGAGACGGCAGCCGGTCCTGATCGGCCAGCACGTGCTCTCCCGACGTGGACAGGGTCAGGTCCTCGACGCGGTAGTGGATGGTCTGGGCGGTGATCCAGCCCTCCTCGATGAGATAGGAGTCGACACCGCACCGGACCCGGAAGCGGTCGTCGCCGCCCCGCCACTCGAGCAGGCACATCCGGTCATCGGCCAACACATGGCTGTAGGTGTAGGAACCCTCGGGGCCGATGGCGGCCCACAGCCGGTGTGCTGATCTCCTGACACCCTCGTGGCCCCTGAAGACCGCGCGGGCGGTGAGGACGACGATGTGCGGTGAGTAGTTGTCACGCAGGTCCCGCTCCAGCTCTCCTGCCTTCCGCAGCCGCAGGTGCGCGGCCAGGACGTCCCCGCTGCTCCGGTGCCGCAGGGCGGGATCCCGCATCGTGTCCTCCACGTGGTCCTCCGCCGCCTCCGAGGTCACCGTGGTCACCGCGCGTACGGGGTCTCCGGACCCCGGGGTCCGGCGTCGGGGCTCGGCTTTCGCCCGGGCTCGAAACCCACGTCGGCGAACACCACGTCGACCGGCTCGCCGAAACGCCTGCCGTTCCGCGGGTCGTGACGCATCCAGGACGGCGGCTCGATGTGGACCACCACGGTGTACGGCCCCCCACCGGGGACCGTTGCGTTGAGGCCGTAGTGATGGAGGAACGGGTGCCACAGGAACGGTGCCGGATGGCTGAACAGCTCCCGGTCCCCGTCCAGCACGGTGACCGTGACGTCGAGCCCGGGCACGAACCGGCCGTCGGCTCCGTCAGCGACGGCCACCTCGATGTGGGCGTTCGCCTCTCCCGGCGCTTCGCGCCAGATGAGACGCCCCGAGTCGTCGGGGGCGTACATGCCCTCGGCCTGCTCCGTCACGAGGGCGAGGAGGTAGTGACCGGCGCGCGCGACGGCCGCGCCGTCCTCCTCTGCCATCGCCTGCAGGGCGCTGCCGTAGGCGTCCCCCTGACGCCGGGCGGTGCCCAACTGCCCCGGCTCGGCCTCGTTGCTCTCCCCCATCGGCGGCCGGACCGCCGGGGTCGACCGCTCCAGTACCGCATACCCTGCCGACACGATCCCGCTCCCCTCGCTGGATGACCTCCCACCCGGCTGCCCGGGGCGTCCGGCCGGAAACGACGGCCGGCGGCTTCGTCACGGGAGTGACACATCGAGGTCGGACCACCGACATCCGGCCGCGTCAGGACGGCGGCCACGACCAGCCGGCGTCGTTGACCAGCTCCTGCAGGCGGCGCCGGCGATCGCTCGCTCCGGCCAGCCGCACCGCGGACGGGGCTCCCGGCCGCAGCGGGATGCCGGCGCGCATCAGCGGCGCCAGGGACGGCGGCGGAGGCGGCTCGTCGTCGGGGCGGGATGCCGACGTCCCACCGACCGTCCGGATGTAGCGGTCGATGGCGCGCCGCGCGGGTGCGACGGCGGCCCGCTCCGGCGCGACGGCCGGATCGACCGCGACGTCCAGCAGGAGCAGGGCGTCGTCGAGGACGGCGATCGCCACGGGCGCTGACTCCTCCGGGGAGCGACTGCGGAAGTAGTGCAGCACCGGGTAGGCGAAGTGCTGCTGCACCACGGTCGCCAGCGGGGCGACCAGGCCGACCAGGTGCTGGGTGAATGCCGGGCTGAAGGACCCGCCCGACCACCCGGCGGTCACCAGCTCCGCCGCCGTGGCGCCGAGCGCCCGGATCTGGACGGCGAGCGCCCGGCGGCTGACCACGGCGGACACGACCGACAGCAGGTACGTGATCGCGAGTGTCACGAGCGCGAGCCCGCCGAAGCTGGCGGCCGACGTCACCACCCGCCAGCCCGGGGAGGAGGCGACGACGTCGCCGACGCCGAGGGTGAAGACGGCGAAACCGGCGAAGTACGCGACGTCCGAGGGGGAGGCGGCCACCCCCGTGTCCGCGATCTCGATCGAGCCGCTGCCCAGGAAGACCAGCCACCAGCCGGCCCACGTCGCCAGGACCCAGACGACCACCGTCACCACGAGCAGTGCGGGCCCGGCGTTGGACAGCAGCTTCGACCGGCTCCCGGGCGGCCGCAGCCGCAGCAGCCCGCGCCAGAGCCATCCGACCAGCCGCCGGGTCAGCGGCCCGGCGCCCTCGCCCAGCGTGAGGGTCGTCGTCAGGACGTCGAACAGCACGGCGAGGACCAGGACCACCCCGCCCCCGACGGCGAGAGCGCCGGTCACCTCACTCCCCCAGGGCGGTCACGAGGGTCAGCAGGCCGGCATAGAGAGCCAGCCCGACGAGGAACCAGCGGTAACTGGACCGCCCGGCCGATGGCAGTTCCTCCTTGAAGACGTTGAGCAGGATCGAGCCTCCGAGCAGGGCCGTCAGCAGCGCCACGACCACCGTGCTCGTCGGCGCGAAGAGCGCGTCCAGGCCCCACCCGGCCAGCAGCGCCGCGGCCAGCAGGATCCGGCCGCTGCGAGGGAACCGTCGTGGGTAGTGCTCCTCCAGCGACCGGTCGGTGAGCACGAAGTGCAGGCCCATCGCGATGGCGAAGAGGACGGCGAAGGCGAGCCCGGTCCGCAGGCGCAGGGCCATCGTGTAGGTGATCAGGCCGTTGTAGACCATGAACGAGCCGAGGTGGAGCCAGTAGACGCCGGCCGGCTCCCGCCCGCCGGTGCCGGTCGCCGCGTGTCGTCGGGCCAGCCGGTCCAGCCCGTAGAACGCCGCGAAGCCGGTCAAGGCGACCAGGAAGATGCCGAGGTCGAGCAGGGGCGTGGGTTGCACGACGTCGCCGAGCGCCTCGCCGATGGCCTCGTTGCCCTCCGCCAACTCGGGAAGGAGATGGAGGAAGACGTAGGCCACCGCGAGGCCACCGGCGAACGACCCCGTCACGGCCTCGGGGACGAGCGGCAGTCGGCGGATCCGGGGCGCCGCCACGTGCAAGGCCGCCAGGAGCAAGCTGATGACCAGGGCGCCGAGGACAGAATGTGTCGCCGTCAGCTCTTCGTCCACGCACAACCTCCCGTCGCCACGTCCATCGACGACTTCCCCTTCCCCCGACACCGCCGGCCACTCGGGCGGCGTGTGACGACCGCGTGACAATCGGCCCCGATCCGCGGCGGGGAGCTCCAGCGAGGTACGCACTGGAGCGTGCGACGACCTGCCGACGGAGGACTCCTGGGGCGCACCGCAGAGCGGATCTGGACGTGGCTGCGCAGCTCGCTGTGGCCGCTGCCGGTGCTCGCGATCGTCCTGGCCATCGGACTGGGCATCGGGCTCCCGGCGCTGGACCACCTCCTCCAACAACCCGGTGGCCAACACCCTCTGACGCTGGTCTTCGGCGGCGGACCGTCGGCGGCGCGAGACGTGCTGGCCGCGATCGCCGGATCCCTCATCTCCGTGACCGGGCTGACGTTCTCCTTCACCGTGGTGGCGCTGCAGCTGGCCAGCAGCCAGCACTCGCCGCGGTTCCTGCAGACGTTCGTCACCGACCGGGTGGTCCAGATCGTCCTGGCCCTCCTGGTGGGCACCTTCGTCTACGCCCTCACGGTGCTGCGCACGGTGCGCACCGAGGAGTCGGCCGGACCGGCGTTCGTGCCGCGGCTGTCGGTCACCGTCGGCTTCGTCCTCACCCTGGCCAGCGTCATGGGCCTGGTGCTGTTCCTCGGCCACCTGGCCCGGTCCCTGCGTGTGGAGACCATGCTGCGGGACGTCTCCGACGAGGCGCGGGACACCTACGCGCGGGAGCTGCCGCGCCTGGACGACGACGCCGGCGCCGACGGCCCCCTGCCTTCCGGCCCGGCGACGCACGTCTGCGCGCACCGGAGCGGCTTCGTCACCGACGTGGACGGCGACCGGATCGCCGCCGCGGCCGCGGATGCTGACGTGTCCGTGGTCCTCCAGCCGCGGATCGGTGACTCGGTGGTGGCCGGCACACCGCTCGCCCACGTCCGTCCTACCGGCTTCGATGCGGCGCCCGACCTCGAGGGAGTGGAGCGGGCGCTGCACCAGCACGTGCGCCTGGGCCACGAGCGCAGCCCCGACCGGGACGTCGCCTACAGCCTCCGCAAGGTCGTCGACATCGCCGTTCGCGCCCTCTCCCCCGGGACGAACGACCCGACGACGGCAGCGCACGCCTTGTCCCACGTCTCCGCGCTGCTGGGAGAGCTCGTGACCCACCGGCTGCAGCCGCTGGTCTTCCGGGACCGGGACGGGCGGGTCCGCTTGGTCGTGCCGCAGTGGGACGCCCACGCTCTCGTGCGGCTGGGGCTCGAGGAGCCGCTGCACTTCGTCGAGGGGCAGCCCGCGGTGCTCCGCCGCCTCGCCGGCCTGCTGCGGGAGCTGGCCTGGCGGGCCCCGCGCGGCGCGCTGGACGGGGAACTGGGCGAGTACCTGGAACGCGTCATCTGGCTCGCGGTGGACTCCACCGACGTGAGCGCGGTCGAGACCGAGCGATGGCGGCAGGAGTTCACCGACGCCCTCGCCGG
This sequence comes from Geodermatophilus sp. SYSU D01186, assembly GCF_054050215.1. Taxonomy (NCBI): domain Bacteria; kingdom Bacillati; phylum Actinomycetota; class Actinomycetes; order Geodermatophilales; family Geodermatophilaceae; genus Geodermatophilus; species Geodermatophilus sp. SYSU D01186. The sequence goes on from NZ_JBJGYW010000040.1 coordinate 8,523, forward strand.
CCGCTGGGCTCCTCCGCTGTGAGGGCCACGCCGCGCTGAGGTCAGCCTTCGGCCCCTCGCACCCCGCGCAGGCTGGACCCGTCGCCCACCTTCGAGACGGGGATGACGCTCAGGGACCCGTCACTCTCCAGGACCACCGCGGCGATCGACGAGACGTCCCCGGAGCCCGACGCCCGCACGGCCTGCCGGATCTCATCCACCGACACCCGCTCGTCCCGCAGGGATGAGGGCAGCACGCAGCCGTCCCGGAGCAGCAGGGTGGGCCGAGAGGTGACCACCTGGCGCAGCCCGGGGCGACGCACCGTTCCCCAGGCCACCACCGACTGCAGCAGTGCCAGGACCAGCAGCGCGACGGCGCCCTCGGCCCATGACACGTCACCGCTGAGGAGGATGGTGGCGAGAGTCGAGCCCAGCGCCACCGTGACGACGAGGTCGAAGGCGTTGAGCTTGGCGAGCGTCCGCTTCCCGGACAGCCGCAGGACCAGCACCACCGTGACGTAGGCACTGGCCCCGATGGCGAGGATGCGGCCCAGGTCGGACCAGGAGTCGAACCACATGCGGCGGGCCTCCTTCAGTGAGTCGGGGTGTCAGCTGCGACTGCGGAGGCGCGCCGGTACAGCACCCGGCCGGGCGAGGACGTGACGCCGTGGACGACGGTGCTGCCCACGACCACCAGGCTGCCGGCAGCCAGCACCACCGGGTCCACGGTCAGGCGCTCGGCCTCCATCGCCAGGTAGAACAGCGCCGAGACGCCGATCGGACCGAACCAGCCCAGGAACAGGGCGTCCGGACGCTGGAGCCGCAGCGGCCGGCGCAGCAGCAGCACGACCGGCAGCCGCCGCCACAGCAGGACCGCCAGCACGAGGGCCGGCCCCCTCCACCCCAGGTCGACCCACGCCGACCACGGCAGGACGACGCCGAGGGCGACGAACAGCGGCAGCACGAGGAAGCGGTTGACCGCCTCGTCGATCGGGACGTCGTCGGTGCGGTCGGGGCCGGTGGCCGCGGCGTTGAAGGCGAGCCCGGCGACGAACACCGCGAGGATCCCGTCGACGTGCACGAGCCCCGCCGCCCCCAGGACGGCGAAGGCGAGCACGGCGGTGAACAGCAGCCGAGGCCCCGTGTCGGTGGAGCCGTGCTCCTCGCCCGCGCGCAGGGCCCGGGCGCCGACCCAGCCGAGGACGACTCCCAGGAGGACGGCGCCGGCCACCTGCCACAGCGACTCGGCGAGGGCCGCCCCGACACTGCCGGCGCCGGCGACGGCGACCGCGATCAGGACCAGCGGCAGGGCCAGGCCGTCGTTGGCGCCGGACTCCAGGGAGAGGACCTGCCGGTCCCGGGCCGGGAGGTCCTCCTCGGCCGGTTCGCCGGTGACCACGCTGGAGGCGAGCACGGGGTCGGTGGGGCAGAGGGCCGCCCCGATCAGCGCCGCGGCGCCCAGCCCGACCCCCAGGATCGCCGCAGCCAGCCCGGCCGTCACCACGGCCATGACCGGCATCGCGACCGCCAGGAGCAGGAGGACCGGGCGCAACCGCGCCCGCGCGTCGCGCACCGGGTAACGCAGGGCCACCGCCATGACGGAGATGGCCAGGAGCAGCCGGGCCGCGGTGTGCAGCCACGTCGTGTCCTCGGTCAGCGGGGCCGGGGTGACCACGCCGAGCAGCTCAGGACCGATGACCACGCCCAGCCCGAGCGCCAGCACCGGCTCGGACACCGGCCACCGGCGCAAGCGGCCGGAGAGGGCGGCCACGACGAGTCCCAGCGCTCCCGCCAAGGCGAGGACGACGTCGATCAGCACTGATCCTCCCCGGTCACAGCTGCGGCCGGACGCCGGCCTCCGCCGCCAGGTCCGCGGGAGCCAGTGGCCCCTCCCCGCGGACGGCGGCCCGCCCGGCGCCATGCCGGCCGAGCGGCAGCACCGTGCGCCGCTCGCTGCCCTCCAGCTCCAGCGCCAGCGCGGCGTACACCGCGAGGGCGCCCAGTGCCAGGCCGACCCAGCCGGCGGCGGACCGCCAGGCGGTCGAGCCGGTGAGCTCGTACGCCCCGGTGACGGCGAACCGGACGCCCGCGAGGCACATGACCGCGGCCGGGACGAGCTTGCTCGCCGCGGCCGCGGCGGCCGGCACCTGCATGGCGATCCCGGCGGTCAGCAGCAGGACGCCGAGGCCCCCGCTCGTGGCCCCGGGCGGCAAGGTCAGTGTCGTCAACGCGACCGTCGCCCAGGTGCCCGTCAGCACGCCCATGCCGGTGGCGGCCACCGGGTCACGGGCCAGGAACCCGACGACGGCCGCGGTGAGCTGCAGCGGGACGGTGGCGGCCAGCGCGACGAGACCGGCGATCCGGCCCTCACTCGGCGGGACCCAGCCGAGCTGGACCGCGGCGAACGCCACGGTCGCCAGGGCCAGGGCGAGGAACCCGAGCGGCAGCGGAGTGGCGACCGGGCGCAGGACGACGCGGGTCTGCGGGTCGCTCATCAACTCACCAGGGCCTGGGTGGCGGACTCCTTGAGCTTGGCGTTGGCCCAGCGCATCTGCCGCAGCGTGTCGGGGTGGCAGCGCTCCGCCAGCGCCAGCAGCTCGCGCTTGCGCGCGCCCTGGGCAGCCTGGGCGAGCAGCTCCCAGTCCAGCGACACCCCGGCGGCCTCCCGGTGGACGTGGCGCAGGTCGGCCAGCAGCAGGAGACCGGGCTCGGGGCGCCGGCCGAGCAGGTCCGAGGTGGCCTGCTGGACCCGCTCCAGGGTCCCCGGCTCGCCCGCCGGCTCCGGATCGAGGTCGAGGCCGAAGTCGGTGCCGATGCGGGCCAGCTCGGTGACGTGCCGGCCGGACCACCGGGCGATGTCGCGAGCGACGTAGAACACCTCGTGGTCGGCCTTGTGCCGGTCGGAGACCGCCAGCAGCACCCGGTGCAGGTGGTTCTCCGAGCGGTGCAGCTCCTCGATCGCCAGGTCGAGCTTCACCGGGCCACCTCCTGTTCGGTCGCGAGCGCGGCCTCGCCGCCGCGGGTCGGCGGCACGTCCCCGGTGACCGGCCGGGAGCCGGTCGTCGTGGGTGCGGGCGCGGGACCGGTGGCCGCCGCGAGCCGGGTGACCGCGGCGGCGGCGGTCTTGAAGATCGGCTGCTTGGAGCAGGCGTCCCAGTCGGTGAGGGTGAGCTCGTTGGCTGCTCTTCCACGCTCACCGTCCGGCTCCCAGCCGCCGGGTTCGTCCCCGTACCCGTAGTGGAACGGCAGGAACAGCACTCCGGGGCGGATGCCGCTGATCCGCAGCCGGCCCTGCACCCGGCCGCGTGGAGTGGTCACCTCCAGCAGGTCGCCCTCGGCCCAGCCACGGTCGGCGGCGTCGGAGGCGGCCATCTCCACCCACACCTCCGGAGCGGCGGCCTGCAGCTGCGGCGCGCGGCCGGTCTTCGTGCGGGTGTGGAAGTGGTACAGCGTCCGGCCGGTGACCAGCTGGAACGGGAACTCCTGGCTGACCAGCTCGTGCGGCGGCAGGTACTCGGCGGCCTTGAGCACCGCCCTGCCCGACGGGTTGAGCGCCCGGTACTCCGTCTCGTCCAGCGGCGCCCCGGTGACCAGGTCCCGGCCGTAGCTCTCGCAGTAGTCCGGTTCGGCCCAGAACCGGCCGTCGGCGTAGATGTGCTCGGTGCCGTCCGGGTGCTGCTCGGTGCAGGGCCACTGGATGCCGCTGCCGCCGCGCAGCTTGTCGTAGCTGAGCCCGGTGTAGTCGCAGGGCCGGCCGCGGGAGCACTCCTTCCAGCCCTCGAAGGCGCCCTCCGGGTCGGACCACTTCACCAGCGGCGCGCCGTCCTTGTCCCGCAGGCCGAGGCGGTGCGCGAAGTCGATGAGGATGTCCAGGTCCGGCCGGGCCTCGCCGGGCGGGTCGACGGCCTTCTCCGACAGGTGCACCGTGCGGTCGACGTTGGTGAAGGTGCCGGTCTTCTCCCCCCAGGTCGCCGCGGGCAGGACGACGTCGGCCAGCTGCGCGGTCTCGGACAGGAAGACGTCCTGCACGACGAGGAACAGCCGCTCCTGGCTCAGCAGCTCGCGCACCCGGCGCAGCTCCGGCAGCGACACCACCGGGTTGGTGGCGGTGACGTAGAAGAACCGGATCGACCCCTCCTCGATGTAGCGCAGCTGCTGCATCACGTGGGTGGGCGGTGAGTAGTGCGGAATGTCCATCGGGTCGACGTTCCACACCCGCGCCAGGTCCTGGACGTGTGACTCGTTGGACCAGTTGCGGAACGCCGGCAGGTCCCCGTCCGCCCCGGCCTCCCGGGTGTTCTGCGCGGTCGGTTGGCCGTTCATCTGCAGGATCCCGCAGCCCGGCCGGCCCAGCATGCCGCGCAGGATGTGCACGTTGTTGACCTGCACGGCGGCCGCGGTGGCCTGGTGCGACTGGTAGAAGCCCTGCAGCACGGTGGAGAGCAGCCGCTCGGCGTGCCCGATGATCCGCGCGGCCTCCCGGATCTGCCCCACCGGGACGTCGCAGACCTCGGCGGCCACCTCGGGGGTGTAGTCGGCCACCCGCTGCTCGAGCTCGGCGAAGCCGACGGCGTGGGCGTCCACGTAGGCCCGGTCGATCCAGCCGTTGCCGACGATCTCGTGCAGCAGGGCGTTCATCAGCATCACGTTCGTCCCCGGCCGCGGCGCCAGGTGCACGGTCGCCGCCCGGGCCACCGGCGTCTCCCGCGGGTCGACGCAGACCACCGCCGGCGGGTTCGGCCCGGCCAGCCGGTCGAGCACCCGGGTCCACAGCACCGTCTGGGTCTCGGCCATGTTGTGCCCGTACAGGCAGATGACGTCCGCGGAGTCGATGTCGGTGTAGGAGCCGGGCTGCCCGTCGCAGGCGAAGGACTCCTTGAGCGCCGCGGCCGCCGTGGCGGTGCACAGCCGGGTGTTGCCGTCGACGTGGTTGGTGCCGATGCCGCCGTGCGCGATCAGCCCGAGGGTGTAGTACTCCTCGAGGAACAGCTGCCCGGTCGTGTAGAACGCGATCGAGCTGGGGCCGAGCTCGTCGAGCAGCTCGCGGCAGCGGCCGGTGACGGCGTCCATCGCGGTGTCCCAGTCGGTCTCCACCAGCTCGCCGTCCCGCCGGACGAGCGGCCGGGTGAGCCGGTCGGGTGAGTTGTTGGCCTGCCACCCGAACAGGTCCTTGGGCCCCAGCCGGCCGTGGTTCACCCGGTCCACTGCCCGGCCGCGGACGCCGACGATCCGGCCGTCCTTCACCGCGATGTCCAGGCCGTCGCCGTTGCTGTGCAGGATCGTCGCCGACTGCACCCACCGGTCCACGTCGTCCTCGGTCAGGCCGTCGGCGAGGTAGGAGTCCACCCGCGTCGGCCAGGTCTCCCCCGGCCCGTACGGCGTCCGCGTCCCCCACGGCTCGGCGATCCGGTCGACCCGGGACATCGGCTGCTCCTCTCCGCACGTCGACCCGCCGTCGCGGGCCCGTGCCCCCCTACCCGCCCGGCCGGGACCAGCGCGGCCGGGCACATGACGAATCCGTGACATCGGGCGGGGCGGCACCGAGCCGGGGTAGGGGCGGGGCGGTCCGTACGCCACACCGACACGAGGAGGGACCCATGACCGTTGCCGGACAGATGCTGGAGAGCTACCCGAAGGACCTCGCCGGGGCCGACCGCCGGGCGCTGCAGGAGTGCATCGAGGCCTGCTACGAGTGCGCCCAGGCCTGCACCGCCTGCGCCGACGCCTGCCTGAGCGAGGACACCGTCGCGGAGCTCACGAAGTGCATCCGCAGCAATCTCGACTGCGCCGACCTCTGTGACGCCACCGGCCGGGTGCTCTCGCGGCACACCGGCTACGACGCGAACCTCACCCGCGCGGTGCTCGAGGCCTGCGCCGCGGCCTGCAAGGCGTGCGGCGACGAGTGCGCGAGCCATGCCGAGATGCACGAGCACTGCCGCATCTGCGCCGAGGCGTGCCGGCGGTGCGAGCAGGCCTGCCGCGATCTGCTCGCCGGCCTGGGCTGAGTGCCGTGGCGGGGCGTTGCGGCCGCGCCGCCCCCGCTGCTCAGGCGCGGAAGTGGAGGGTGCTCACCGCCAGGGCACCGATGCACAGGACGAGGGAGAGGGCGACGACGGCGAGCCAGAAGGGGCCGTCGATGACCGCGTCCACCACCACGACGCTCAGGCACGCGACGAGCAGCAGGAGAACGGGGCCACGCACTGTGCACCTCCGGGGATCGGGAGATCGGCCGGTGGGGGTCGGCGGCGCCGCCGTGGCCGGCGGCCGCCGACCCCGTCCTAGTCCGACCGGGCGTCGGGACAGTTGAGCAGCGCCACGTGCCCGCCGTCGGCCGCGATCCGCCGCTCCAGGGAGTGGAGCGCGCGCAGCCCCGCCTCGTCGGCGTCCAGGACGCCGCCCAGGTCGAGCACGATCCGGACCCAGCCACGATCGCGCAGGGTCTCTATCGTGCCGCTGACCATGTCGGCGGCCCGTTCGTCCAGCCGGCCGCTGGCGCGGATGCAGCCGGTACGTCGGTCGATGGCCTCGGTGAACGAGCAATCACCCCCCGATGACGGGCTGCGTTCGGGGCCGGTGGTGTGTGCCATCCGGCCGCTGGTCTGTGCCATCCGAGAGCCTCCGTCGCCCGGTCGGCCGGCCGGTCGGGTCAGCACCGGAGCCGGTCGGCATCCAGGTTCACCGGTCCGCCGGTGCCGGAGAAGGCCCTGAGCCGAAGCGTCATGAACTCGTCTCAGTCGAGGTCCACCCGGAGCCTGGTGGGGCCGTGCGCGCGGTACCCACGGGGAACCGGTGCTGCGGAACCGTGACGGGTTCGCGACGACCTGACGACATCCGCCCTCGCCTCCAGTCCCCCGGGGCACAGCCGAAGGAGGACCCGCGGTGTGCCGCGGGTCGACACGACGAGCCAGGAGCGACCACCATGACGACGCCTCGGCTGCCGGGCACCGTTCCGGATGCCCGCTCACCGATCGTGACGACCCAAGATCTCCTCACCGAGGCCTGGCGCCCCGGAACCGCCGAACCGGTCGCCATCCACGTGCGGCCGGAGGTGCTCGCCCGGTTCCGTGCGCACACCGCCGTCGACCGGTCCTCCGCCGCCTGGGGGGACGACTCGCGTTCGCCCGCGGCACGCATCTCCCTCGTGGTCGACGACGACATCCCCGCCGCACCCGGATACGAGATCCACCGTGCTTCGCCGCACGCCACGCGACGATCGGCCTGACCCGCCGGGCGATGCCGGGTCGAGACCGACGTCGTCCAGTGCGGCGGGTCGTCCCGGTGTCGCGGGTGGCAGCGCCGTCCCGGCGTGGACGGTGCGGACCCTGGCCCGCTGCGCAGCGGTGCTGGCGCTCGCCGCCGTGGCGTGGCTGGCCGTGTCGCTCCTCCTCTGGCTGCCCTTCCTCACCCTCAGCGTCGCCCTGGCCCTCATGGTCACGGCCGCGGCCGGCCCGGTCTCGCAGCGGCTGCGACGCGCGGGGCTGCCACCCGCCTGGTCGGCCCTGCTCCCCGTCCTGCTGCTGCTCGCGACCCTGACGGGGGTCGGATTCCTCCTGGGGTTCCGTGCCACAGCCGCGCTGCAGGACCTGACCCGGCCGGTGGCCGCAGGCCTCGACCGCATCCGGGTCTGGCTGGTCGAGGGACCGCTGGGGCTGCACCCTGCGCAGGTCGCCGATCTGCGCAACCGGCTCGTCACCTGGCTGTACGAGGCCACCCCGGGCCCGGCGGACGGCGCCCGTACCGCCCTCTACGCCGCCAGCGGCCTGATCCTCGTGCTGTTCCTCGTCTTCTTCCTGCTCAAGGACGGCGAGCGGATGTGGGCCTGGTTCCTCGCCCGGGTGCCAGGAGCCCGGCGCGCACAGCTCGACGGCGCCGGCCGGGCCGCGTGGTCCACCCTGACCCGCTACACCGGCGGCCTCGTCGTCGTGGCCCTCATAGACGCGATCGGGATCGGCCTCGCGCTCCTGCTGCTGGGCGTGCCGTTCTGGTTGTCCCTGACCCTGCTGACCTTCCTCGGGGCGTTCGTCCCCCTGTTCGGGGCCACGGTCAGCGGTGCGGTCGCCGTCCTCGTCACCCTCGTGACCGACGGCGTCACCGACGCGCTGATCGTGCTGGTGGTCGTCCTGGTGGTCCAGCAGGTGGAGGGCAACGTGCTGCAGCCGCTCATCATGCGCAAGGCCGTCCACCTGCACCCGGTCGTGACCCTGGTCGCCGTCACGGCCGGGACGCTGGCGCTGGGCCTCCCGGGCGCCCTCCTGACGGTCCCCGTGGTGGCCGTGGGCTACCGGGTGGGCGAGCACCTGCGGACCCACCCGGTGTCCCCGCCGCCACCGGCGCCGGCCGAGGGGCCCCCACCCGACGGCCGGCCGGGGCTCAGCCCAGCGACGCCGTGAGCGTGACGGTGTCCTCGGTGACCGTCGAGCAGGCGAGCGTCAGCGGGCCGGCGGAGACGTCCTCACCCTGACCGCAGGACAGGTCCCGGTCCCCGACCCGGAGGGTGGCCCGGCCGTTCTCCACGCCTCCGAGCACGATCTGCGTACCGAGGATGTCAGCCTCCGCACCCTCCCCGGACAGGGTCACCGAGCAGGAGTTCCCCGAGCAGTCGACGTCGGGGTCCGTGTCGCCGCCCTGCCCCGCGGTCGCGGTCGGGTCCTGCGGCTCGGTCGTGTCACCGGCGTCACCGCTCCCGCTCGTCTCGTCCGCGGGCGCGCTCTCCGTGGCGGTGACCTCAGGGGACGCGTCGACGTCCCCGGACTCAGTGTCGCCGCTGCAGGCGGCGAGCGGGGTCAGCAGCAGGGCGCCGGCGAACAGGCCCGAGGAGAGCCGCCGGGAGCGTGCGGTCCTGGTCTCCATGTTCCGACGGTAGGGGCGGGGAAAGGGGCAGCACCCCCGTGGCAGGCAACTGTCATCGGGCTGTAACGCGCCGGACGGGGCCCACCGTCACAGCCGGCGGGTCGAGCACGCCGGTCTGCTCCTGCACCGCGCGGGACAGCACCGACCCCGCTCCCCAGCGGGCGAGCCGGTCGGCGCCCCAGAGGAGCAGGACCGTGCCCAGCACGACGGTCAGCGCCAGAGCGACGGTCCGCCCGCGGCCGGCCGCCGGCGGGACGGAGGGCGCCGAGCCGGGGGCCGGTGAGCTCGCGCCCGGCTCACCCACCGCGTCCCCCACCGGCTGAGGGGGGCATCCCCTCAGGCCGCCCTGGGCACGCCTCCGCCGGCGCGGCTCCGCACCCCGGCACGGCTTGCCGGCGCCGAGGCGACGGGCGCCACGGGGACCGCCGCCGAGGTGACCAGCCGCAGCCTGGCCGGCTGCTCGGCGGGTGCCGCCGGCTCTCGGTGGCGCGCCAGATAGGTGCCCACCCCGGTCCCCCCCACGAGCAGGAGCCCGCCGATGGCGACGAGGGTGAGGGGGAACAGGCCCGGAACGACGGCACCCGTGATCGCGGCGCCGAGACAGAGAACGAGGAGCGGGACGACGAGTCGGGCCATGGTGTGCTCCCGAGGATCGGGGACCGCGGACGCCGATCGCTGCGCGATCCGGCCACTGCGGTTCGGCTGAGGTGGATCACCCGCCCGTTCGGTGCGGCGCCCCGGGAAGACCGGTCGAGGACCAGTGAGGCGGGGCGGGTGCCGTGCGCCCACGGCAACGGACCACTGCGGACCCGGAAGGACCCCCATCGCCCGGGGGAGGGCGACCCTCCCGCGGCCGGTGTGGGCCGGTTCCGTGGACGCCTCCCACCATGCCCCGCCGACATTGCATCGCCCCCGCGACGGTCTTGCGATCCGGTGACGAACCCGGCTGCCGCCGGACCACGGTGCCGCGGGCTCCGGTCCGGGCGGCTGTGCCGCCGGTCGAGGGACGAGGTTACGGCTCCGTGACAGGTCCCCTTGCCGGCGTCGGGCGACGCGGCGAGCCGGGCATGGAGCGGGTGACCGTCCGTGTCCTCCCGGCCGGCGGGTCCGGCCCGTCGCCGAACGGCCGGCACGCCGGCCGGCCGGGAGCGATGCCGCCCCGAACCGACTCCAGGGAGCAGAGATGACCGACCGCCCGACGCTGCCTCGACCCTCCCGCCGGCTGGCCGCCGCGCTCGTCGGGGCCGCACTCGTCCTCGGGGCCTGCGGCGAGGACGAGGACAACCCGCTGCAGGACGACGAACGGGAGGTGCAGGGCGGCGCCGTCGGCCCCGACGTCATGGTGACGGAGGACCTCGACCTGCTGCAGGTGCAGCTGGAGTACCCCCTCGACGGCGTGTACGAGGAGGGCGAGGACGCCCGGCTGTTCTTCGCCGTCGCCAACACCGGTACCGAGCCGGCCACCCTGACCGACATCAGCGGCCCGGACTTCTCCGGCGTCGAGGTGGAGACGTCCGACGGCCAGGGCCTGCCGCTGCAGGTCGACGCCGACGACAACCTCTACGTCGGCGCCGAGGGCCCCCCGAACGTGACCCTGCTCGGCCTCCAAGAGTCCCTGCGCTCCTCGGAGTCGATCCCGGTCACCTTCACGTTCGCCGAGGCCAGGGATGTGACCGTCGACGTCATGGTCTCCGCGGAGGGGCAGACGCCGTCCCCGCCCTTCGACTTCCCCGACAGCGACGCCGACCAGGACCCGACCGGGGACGGCACACCGGTCCCCTCGCCTCCGGACCGCGTCGAGGGTGGGGACCAGGACCCCGACGGCGTCGACCCCGGGACCGGGGGCATCGACGACGACGACAACACCGCGGGCGATCCAGCGGGCGACCAGGGTGAGGGCTGACCGCGAGCGGGCGACGGCACCCTGTCCCGACGGCACGGCGCTGCCGTCGGCACCCACGCGTCGTCCTGCTGGACGAGCGCGCTGCCGACCGGGAGGCGACGAGCGGGAAGGCCGCCGCGCTGGCCGCGGCGGTCCGGGCCGGGCCACCCAGTCGTGCCGGGGGTCGTGGTCACCACCGCGCCGTCGTCGCCGCGCAGCCACACCGCGGCCCAGTCGCAGAGGGCGGACACGAGCAGGCTGCCGCACGGCCTCGGCGACTCCGGATGACCCGGGGTCAGGGCGGAGACACGCACGTGACGCGTTCCGATGGGGAACCGTCGAGAGAGCCGAAGCCCCGGGTCCCAGCAGGTACCGGCCGGTCAGGGCACCACCACCAGGCGCGTGGACGTGACCACGTCCTCCCGGTGGGCTCGGCGTCGAGGTGGGAGGCGCTGCCGCAGGTGACCAGGGCGAAGTTGCGCCTCGACGGTGTCCGCGTCTCCTGTCGATGGGGAACCGGCGGTTCGGCACCTCACCAACGCAGCCCCGGGACGACCGCCCCCGCACGTCGGGCCAGTGCCTCGGACAGGACGGCCGGCCCTCATGCGGCCGGCCGGACCAGGGACAGCCGCAGGCCGCCGGCCGGCGCAGTCGGCATCCGGGACAGGTCGACGCTCAGATCCTGGAGCGGGACCTCGTACGTCATCGCAGTGGTCAACAGTCGCACCGCCCGTTCCATGACCGAGATGGTCAACCACTCCCCGGCACAGCGGTGGGCCGACTCGTGGTCGCCACCGCCCTGCGGCACAAAGCTGTAGGGGCTGCCGTCCCGCCCGGCGAAGCGCTCGGGCCGGAACGCGGCCGGCTCGTCCCAGATCCGCGGGTCGTGGTTGGTGGCGTAGACGTCGAGCAGGAACCACGCGCCGGGCCCGAAGTGACGGCCCCGCCAGTCGAACTCCTCGCGCACCCGCCCCCCGACCATCGGGAAGAACGGGTAGTACCGGCGCACCTCGTGGACGAACCAACGGAGGTACTGGTCATCGCCTGCGGCCCGGGCCCGGGCGTTCGGGTGCCGGAGCAGGGCGAGGGCGGTGAAGACGACGTACCGGGACACCGCCACGGTCGGCCGCAGGACGTTGATCAGCTCGACCCGCGCGGTCTCGACGTCGAGCAGCCGGCCGTCCTCGTCGCGGTGCCGCGCGATCACCTGTGCGGCCCGGCCCTCGGGAACCGCCGATACTGCCCGGCGCTCACGCTCGATCAGCTCCCCGGCCCAGCGCTCGGCCCGGTGCCGCAGCACCTGCGCGCGGAGGTTGCGCGGCCCGACCGACCCGGCGCCCTCCACCATGGCCGCGAGCTGCCGGGTGCGAGAGGCCACCTCGTCGGGGGCCAGTGGCACTCCTGCCCAGGCGCACACCGCGCGGCAGAGCACCTCCCGGACGGCGTCGAGCAGGACGACCTGGCCGGTCCGCGCCCACTGCCCGATCCCGGCGCGCCACTCCTGCTCCACCAGGTCGCCGAGCTCGTCGATCGCCGGGGGCGTCATCAGCGACATGAACATCGCCTTCCGGTGCCGGTGCGGCCGCTCGTCGAGAAGCTGGACGCTGCGGAAGTCCTGCAGCAGCGTGAGAGTCGTTGGCGGCAGGGCCCCGCGGCGGGTCATCCGGTCGGGCTCGTACACCAGCCGGGCGGCCTCCTCGCCGTAGGCGACCACCACCGGCCGCAGCATGAGCCGGGTCTCGAAGACGTCCGAACCCGTCCGCAGAAAACGGTGGACGCCGAAGGTGTAGCCCTCTTTCAGCAGGGCGGCGCTGCCGTCCACCCCACCGGCGGTGGGGATCTCGTCGGTCACGGGGAAGGCTCCTCATCTGGTGGCCGGGCCGGTCGCCGGGTGCGGCGGGTGCCCGTCGGCTGAGCCGACGTGCGCTTGGTGACGCCGACGTGTCCTCAGCCCAGGGGCGTCAGCCCGTTGTGCAGGGCCGTCCCGACTGGCACCGGCTCGGCCGGGGAGGCATCCGTGTGCAGGCGTTCGTCGAGGAGGTGGTCGACCCGCGTCTTGCGGGCGTCGATCGTCACCACCAGGGTCGCCTCGAGGTCGGCGAGCTCCTCCTGGCGCCGCCTCACTGCGGTGAGCTCCTGCTCGGCGTCCCGGAGGACGATCCGGCAGGAGTGGAGATCGGCGTCAATGGCGGCGAGGCTGCGGACGTGGACCTGGGACATCGCGACCTCCGGGTGCGGGGCGGCTCGGGCGGTGTGGCACTGGGGCGCCACGGGCGACCGGTTGCCCCGAGGACGGGACTCGACCGTGTTGCCGTCGTCCTGACACCGATCCGCAAACTGGCCGCCACAGATGAGCGCCGGTGCCAGGAGAGGCTTCGGAGACGTCGCTCCCTCCTGGCTGCCGTTGGAGGTCCGACCCGTTTCGTACCCGCAGGACGCCGTGGCGGCCGATGCATGACCAGAGTCCCGGACCGCCATTGCTGCTGTCTGTCGCTGACGATCGGGGCCTGCGCCGATCGCCGTGGTGGGGGGACGCTCCGTGACGGAGTGGTCGCCCACCCGTCATGCACGGGCCGGCGGGTCACCCTCGGCAGCACGGCGACCTGAGGACTCCAGCTCCTCCGGCGGGAGCGGCGGCCACGGCCACCACCAGCAGGGTCGACGTGTAGCCGGTGGGGGCGGCGGTGAAGAGCAGGAGCACCCCGGATTGTGCGCACAACCCCGTCACGACCACGAGGAAGATGAGGCCCAGGCCCGTGTCGATCGGGGTGGCGGCGCCAGGGCGGCGGCGATCGTGGTGTCAGGTGCGGGACGGGCTTGCTGGTCGTCCCGCGGTCTGCGTGGGTCGTCCATGACCGGTGGACATACCCCGGCCTCCGAGGACCCAGGTGCCAGGGAGCACCGAGGGGGGTTGTCACGATCTCGTCATGTTCGCTGCTGCTCGGCTCGGCGACTCCACGCGTTCATGGGCCGGCGGAGCCAGACGCAGGGACCGTCCTGTCCGGACGACGCCCGATGGGCTCGCGGGACGGCGGAATGGCGCTCACGGGGAAGCTGTTCCCTGGCCTCGGGAGCCGCTCCCGCCGAAGTCCGCGGGTGACTCACGTAGCTGGCGGTAGAGCCGGCGAACACGTCCCTTCCCATTGGCCGGGCGACCAGGTCGACGCCCTGTGACACGGCGAGGCGACCCTCCCGGCCGGGGCGCGGCCATCGCCGGGTTGTCACGGGAGCGTAAGGCCGACCGGGTTCTGCCCGATCCCGGCTGCGGGTAGCCCCATTCGCGATGAGATCCACCGTCGACCTCCGGACCGATCGCACGGGCACCACGGGCCTGGGCCGCTTCGAGCTGCGCGCCGTGCTCGGGTGGGCCGCGGTCCTGCTCGGAGCGGTCCCCTTCCTGCTGCTGTGGCTCCTCGTCCAGGCCTCGTGGCCACCCTTGGCCGAGGTCGACGCCGAGGTGGCCGCCGCCCTCAACGAGGCGGTCAGCACGTCCCCGGCGCTGGTGTCGGTGCTGCGCGGGGTCACCGACCTGGGCGGCACCGCCTTCGCGGTCCTCGTCATGACCCTGGCCACGGCCTTCCTGCTGATCCGCCGACAGCGGCGGCTGGCCGCCTTCGTCGCGACCGCCGGCCTGGGTCTGGCCGTCCTCGGACCGTTGACCAAGTCGATCGTCGACCGGGCGAGGCCGGTCGTGGACATCCCCGTCGTCCAGACGCCGTCGAACGCCAGCTTCCCCAGCGGCCACTCGATGACCGCGCTCGTCGTCTGGAGCACCCTGCTGCTGGTCTCTCTGCCCTCCGTCCGGCGTGGGCTCCGCCCGTGGCTGATCGCCGCGACGGCCCTCCTCGTGGTGGTGATCGGGTTCACCCGGCTGGCGCTGGGCGTCCACTTCGTCTCCGACGTCCTCGCCGGCTGGGCCCTCGGTGCCGGGTGGCTGGTCGCCACCGTGGCGGCGTTCCGCGCGTGGCAGCACGACCTGGGCCGCCACCCGGACGAGGCACTGGACCCCCTCGACGTCCCGCCGGACGAGGCCGCCCACGCCGCGCCGGCCGCCGACCCGGGGTCGCCCGGTGGCCGGGCCTCGGCGCTGCGTCTGCTCGGCGCGCTCCTCGCGCTCCTCGCGGTCGTCGCCGGGCTGGGGGTCCTGGTCACCGCCGTGCTCGTCGACACGTGGGTGGGCCGGGCCGACCGCGCGGCCGTCCGCTGGATCGTCGCCCTGCGCGACCCGGCGTTGTCGGCGGTGACGGAGGTGGTCGGCGCCGCCGGCGGCACACCGGCGGTGATCGGTGTCGGGCTGGCTCTCATGACCCTCGGGCTGGCGGTCGCGGCGAGCTGGCGGCCGGTCGCCTTCGTCGTCATCGCGCTGCTCGGCGAGCTCGCCGTCTACGGCGCCGCCTCCCAGCTGGTCGGACGGCTCCGGCCGGAGGTCCCCGACCTCACCGTGGGGTTGCCCAGCGCCGCGAGCTGGCCGTCGGGGCACGTCGCGGCCGCGGTCACCGTCTACGGCGCCCTGGCCGGACTGGCCGTCGCCTACGGCCGCTCGCGATGGCGGTGGGCGACGGTGGCGCTGCCCGTCGTCCTGGGCATCGCCGTGGGCGTCTCCCGGATCTACGTCGCCGCGCACTACCCGACCGACGTGCTGGCCGGACTGGTGTTGGGCGCGACATGGGTCTGGATCTGCGCGTGGGTCCTCCTGCCGTCCCCCGGCCGTGGGGTCCGAGCGGGCACGGCCGTCCGGCCGGCCGCCGAGCCGCCGCGGCGGTCGGCGTGAGGGCCCGCCGGGTTGCGGTTCTCACCGGGACCGCGGTTGGCGCTGCCACCGCGCTCCGGCTGTGGCACGCACGCCGGGCGGCGCTGCAGCTCACCGGCGACCCGGCCGGGGTCCGCACCGACGACGGGGTGCGGCTGCACGTGGAGACCGACGGTCCGGACGACGCGCCGGTGACCGTCGTCCTCGTGCACGGCTTCGCCGCCCGATCCTCGATGTTCGACCCGCAGTGGGCAGCGCTGCGCGGCTGCACCCGGGTGGTCCGGTTCGACCAGCGGGGACACGGCCGCAGCGGCTGGGCCGGGTCGCTGCGGGCCACGCCCCGCCGGCTCGGCCGCGACCTCCATCGGGTGGTCGACACCGTGGCCGGACCGGGGCCGGTCGTGCTGGTGGGCCACTCGATGGGCGGCATGGCCGTGCTCGCGCTGGCCCACGAACGGCCCGAGCAGTTCGGGAGCCGCATCGCCGGAGTGGCGCTGCTGTCCACCGCCGCCGCACCGCCGGCCGCCGCCGGGCTCGAGCCGGGGGCCCGGGCCCGGCTGCGGACGGTGCTGGGACTCGGAGTCGCCTGGCTACTGTGGCTGGCCGCCCCGCTGATCCACGAGGTCCAGCCGTTCCGCTCCCGGCCGGTGCAGGGGCTCGTCCGCCGCCGGCTGTTCGCCGGCGACCCGCCGGAGGCAGCGGTCCGGCAGACGATCCGGTCCTGGGAGCGGACGCCGACCGCGGTGATGGCCGCCCACCTGCTCGGCCTGGCCGGCTACGGCACCGGTTCCCGCCAGCAGGCCGCGGTGGAGGCCCTGCGGAACGTCCCGGTGCTCGTCCTCGCCGGCACCCGGGACGCCACCATCGACCCCGCCACTGCCGGGCGGCTGACCGGGCGGATCGGTCCGAGCGCCGGCCTGGTCCTCGTCCCCGGCGCCGGGCACATGGTCACCCTCAGCCACGCCGCCGCCGTCAACACCGCGCTGCGGGGCCTGCTGGCCCGGGTGCATCGGGACCCCACCGGCGAACGGAGATCCTCATGACGCGCTGGCTGAAGCGCCTCGGCCTCGCACTGGGCGTCCTGCTCGTCCTCCTGCTCGCCTACGGCACCCTCATCGAGCCGCGGATGATCCTCGACGAGGAACGCTTCGACGTCGCGCTGCCACGGCTGACCGAGGCCGGCGCCGGCACGGAGGTCGCCGTCGTCTCCGACTGGCAGATCGGCGCCTTCTTCGACAACGACGGCATGGTCGAGGACGCCGTCGACGAGATCCTGGCGGCCGACCCGGACGTGGTCCTGCTCGGCGGCGACTACGTCTACAGCCGTGACCCGGGGGTCGAGGTCCAGGTCGCCCGCGTCCGGGAGCTGGCGCAGCCGCTGGCCGACTCCGGCATCCCCACCTTCGCGGTGCTCGGCAACCACGACCACGCCGCCGGCATGGCCGAGGAGCTCACCACAGCCCTCGAGGGGATCGGGATCCCCGTCCTGCAGAACGAGGCGGTTCCGGTCGACGGGACCGGGGGCCTGCACGTCGTGGGGATCGGTGCGGCCCGGCCGGGGCTGGCCGACGTCGAGGCGGCGCTGGCCGACGTACCCGACGGCGCGCCTCGGGTCGTGCTGACGCACAACCCGAGCGTCTTCCCGGAGCTGCCGGCCGGCCGTGCGCCGCTCACCGTCGCGGGGCACACCCACTGCGGCCAGATCGCCATCCCCGGACTGCCCCGCTGGTCCTATCTCCAGCTCACCGAGCAGGAAGAGGTCGTGGCCGACGGGTGGGCGCCGCAGGGCTACGGCGCCCAGGGCAACGAGATGTTCGTGACCTGCGGCATCGGCTTCAGCGTCATCCCGGTGCGGATCAACGCACCGCCGCAGGTGGTGTTCTTCGAGCTGCAGCCAGGCAGCTGAGGTGGACCCGCGGTCAGTCCGCGACGACCCGCAGCGGCGGCAGCCCGACCACCTCGTAGGTCGCCGACGCCAGCCCGATGCCGGCGGCGTCGAACTCGGCCAGCAGTTCCCGTGACATCGCGTCCTTCACGTCCCGGACCCCGTACACGCCGGTGAGGAAGCGAACGGTGAGCTCCAGCCAGTTGTCGGTCAACCGCCAGTACACCCGTGGCTCCAGATCGGCCCCACGCACGAAGTAGCGCCGCTGCATCCTCTCCAGAGCCGCGGCGGGCATCTCGTCGACGGCCACGGTGTGCCGCCGGGCCGCCTCGAGCAGGATCCGCTCGGCCCGGTCCCGGTCGTCGCCGTATCTGATCGGCAGACTCAGCTCCTCCCACAGGTAGGGGAAGTCGCGGGTGTAGTTGAACACCGCCTCGTCGAAGACCTTGTCGTTGGTGACCGTGACGATCCGGCCGGTGTACTGGCGGCTGCGCACCCACTGCGCGGGATCGGTGTGCTGTACCGCCGGCGGCTGGCCCATCTCCATGATCGTCGTCCGTACGAAGCCCAGGGCGATGACGTCCCCGCGGACGCCTCCCATGGTGATCCGGTCGCCGACGTCGAACGTGTCCCCGCGCAGGATCACCACGTAGCCGGCCAGCGCGGTGATCACCTTCTGCAGGGCGAAAGCCAGCCCCGCGGTGACCAGGCCGATGCCGGTGGCCAGCCGCGCCGGGTCGTCGAACCAGACGGACAGGAGGCCGAGGAAGAGCAGGACGGTGAAGACCAGGTTGATGCCCTGCCGGGTCCAGAAGCGGGTCCGCTCGTTGCGCAGGCCGCGCAGCAGCAAGCGGGACAGGGCCCGGGCGAGCCAGCGCAGCAGCATCAGCGCCAGCACGAGGACGGCGGTGAGCAGCAGCTTGCTCGCGTTCTCCTCGCTGAGGAACAGCAGGCGTATCTCCTGGCCGAAGACCTCGATCGTCATGGCCGCGAGTCTGCCGGGGGCGCCCGACCCCCGAACCGTGCCACCGGGCCGCATGGCGCATCCGTGACGAGCCGGCCCGGTCCGCCCGGCGAATCGGGTGGCCGGCCGCGGCCGGTGGCCGTGGTCCTGCCGGTGCGTCGACCCCACGCGTGGCCGCTGCGAGGCGGCCGCCCAGTGCACTGCCCGGGACGTGACGACTCCGTGAGCGCTCGGCCGGGCGGGGTGCCGCATCCCTCCGCGGGGGCACGACCTCGGAGACCGTCGTCCCTGCGGCGTTCCCACCACGCACCGAGCGATCCTGTCCGTCGCCGTCACGACGGCCCTCGCCCTGACCGGCTGCGGCAGCGCCCAGGACCCTGTGGGCGAGGACGCCGTGGGCCAGGGCGAAGTCGCCGTCGGGGATCTGCGAGGCGGAGGGCGCCGCACCGGGAGACCCGGCCCGGCCCGGACCGCCGACGACCTGTCCGACGTGCCGTCGCCTCCGGCTGCCGACCCGCAGGCCGAGCCCCCGGTCGCCGAGACGAGCGACGACGTGTTCGACCCATGGTCTCCGACGGCGACGGCGTCGGAGACTTCCGCGGCCTGACCGACCGGCTGCCGTACCTGTCCGGCCTCGACGTGACCTGCCTGTGGCTGCTGCCCCTCGAGCCGAGCCCCGGCGGGGACCACGGAGGCCGCAGGCCGGACGGAGCCCGGGCGACGGGCTCCGTCCGGAAACAGTCATCCGGTTCCGTGGCTCACTCGGCGACCGGCGTGGCGGACACGACGTTCTCCGCGAGGATGACGAACCGTCTGTCGAAGTCCTCGTACAGCGCGTCATCGAGGTCGAGACCGAACTCCTGTTCGATCGTCGCCAGGTCGAACTCACGAACGGTGCCGGTGACCTGAACGAAGTCGCCCTCGGCCACGGCGGCCTGCTGGGCGTCCAGCACCACGACGCTCCAACCGGAGCCGGCGACCTCGAAGGACACCGTGCTCAGTACCTCTTCGACCTCTCCGGCGAAGGTCACCTGCTCGCCGACGAGGGTGTCGACCTCGCTGGCGACGATGACCCTCTCACCCTCCCAGTCGACGAGGTCCTCGTCGTTCCAGTCGAACCCGAACTGCTCCTCGATGTCCGGGAAGACCAGGCGAGCGACCTCGCCTGTCACCTGGAGGACCACGTCGTCCTCGACGAGTCCCTCGTCGACCTCGAATCCCATGTCGGAGAAGGTCGGCCCCGCGCTGAGCACGAGGAGCCGCTCGTCCCCGATCCGGATGGCGCTCGGTGCGACGACCTCCTCGATCTCCGCGCTGACGGTGACGGTCTGGCCGAGCAGCGGGTCGGCCTCCTGCTCGAGCGGTTCGTCCCCCACCGGCTCCTCGGCGACGTCCTCGACGTCGGCACCCGTCTCCGGACCCGCGCTGTCGTCCCCGCAGGCAGCGAGCGAGGTCGCTACCGCGGCGGCCATGAACGGGACGGCCACGCGCCTTCGAACACTGAACATGGGAGTTCCCCTTCGAATCTGCTTTGGGACGACTCTCGCCGCTCCTCCTGCCGATGGACGGCTACCCCTGGCCGGCGTGACACCGGCCGTGGCCATCGAACTGCCACAGTCCCGTCACGGAACCGACCGACGGGAGGGGCCGGGACAGGGTGCACAGGGCGCCTTGATCGGTCAGGCGGAGGCGGGACGGTGCGATCGGGACCCGGACGGCCGCGGTCCAGCCCGGATCGTGCCGCCGGAAACCGGGCCCGGCGGCACGTCGGTACAGCTGCGGATGACCGAGCGGGTGACGGCGCACGGAACCGGTGGTGCAGCGGGACGCCGGGCGGATCCCGCGCGAGCGGACAAGCGGTCAGATCCGGGGCACGCACGGTCCCTGGCCCAGCCGGGCCAAGCCGGTGAGGTCGCCGGGGCCGAAGCCCTCGGTGTCGATGCGCCAGCGATACATGAGCTGGCTCCGGGTCGGGACGTGGGACAGGCCGACCAGCTCGTGCAGCCGCACCGGCGCCCAGCGGTCGCCGTACAGCTCCGGCAGGAACCGCCCACGGTCGTCCGACGGGTCCTCGTCGGTGCTGCCTTCATGGACGAACCGCAGGCCCGTGACCGCCGCGAGCCGCGCCACCGCAGCACGGAGCACCGCTGCGCCACCGGGGGGTGCGCGGTCGCGGATCCCTGACCGACGTCGCGGTGCCAGTCGTGCGGCAGCCGACCGACGGAAAACTCCTGACCTGTGATCCCCCGCCCGATCCTCCCGGGACTCGTCGTGGCGGGTGGGCGGCTACCTCGAACGTCCCCGACCGCAGCCGCACGACGGGCACGTTCAGCGCGACCGATCCGTCGTTTCCCGCTCGTTCCTCTCCCGCTCGTCTTCGGCGACATCCCCCGGAAATCCCTCCGCGCTGGCCGATCCCGGCTCCCGGTCGCGGCGGAAGGAGGCCTCGATCCGCTGGAACCCCTTGTACCGCTCGGTGCGCGCATAACCGGTGTAGGCCCGGACGTCGGACTCGGTGAGCTCGACGTCGTCGGTGAACGGCGTCAGCAGCGACCGGGGATACAGGCGGCGATGCCGGACGACGTTGATCTCCGCCGCGAGGATCACCACGAGCGCCTGGAGGTAGATCCAGACGAGCAGGCCCAGGACCACGCCGAAGATGCCGTACACGTCGGTGGTCCGGCTCAGGTAGCTGCCGAAGTAGTAAGTCCCCAGGGTCTGCAGCACCTGCCAGAGCACGGCCGCGATGAGGGCGCCGATCAGCACGTTGCGCCAGCTCAGGAACCGGGCGGTGAGGATCTGGTAGAGGACGAGGAAGATGCCCACGTTGACGGCGAAGGTCGCGAGGGCGGCACCGATCGGCAGCAGTGGGCCGAGGCCGGGGACGAGGTCCCCGACGGTGAGGACGAAGGTCGACAGCCCGGTGGACAGCAGCGCGGCCAGGCCGAGGACCAGCACCAGCAACAGGCCGCGCACCCGCGAGATCAGCGGATTGGGCTGGGCGAAGCGCGGGACGGCGTAGATGCGGTTGAGCGCCGCCTGCGCCGCTTGCATGACCCCGAGGCCGCCGTAGAGCGTGCCGACGATCCCGATGGCCAGCGCGACCCCGCTGCCCTCGAACGTCCCGATGTTCTCCTGCAGCTGGGACCGCAGCAGCGGGAAGCTGGACAACGCCGAGTCGACCACCCGCTGCTGCAGGTCCGGGTCGTCCTCCAGCAGGAAGCCCAGCACGGAGGTGAGGAGCAGCAGCAGCGGGAACAGGGACAGGAAGCCGTAGTAGGTGATCAGCGCGGCCAGGTGCGGTCCGCGGTCGTCGAAGAACTTGTAGACGACCGCCAGCGGGAACCCCACCACGGGGTGACGGCGCTGGAACCGGTCCAGGCGCTCGACCACCGGCATCCGGCTCACCACCCGCGCCCTCCTCCTCTCCTCCGTCACTGCCCGGCAGTACGTCCGGGTACCGGACGTGGCGATTGGCCGGCACCGTCGCGGGGCGGAGAGCGCCGCCCCTCCGCCGGCCGGCGATCTCAGCGGTAGACGACGTCGATACTGCGAAAGGCGCCCAGTTCGTGGTCCGCGACGAAGTGGGCGTGGTCGGCGCGCACCCGGGCGACCGCCTCGTCGGCGAAGCGCAACAGGTCGTCTACGAACAGGTCGCCCCTCCGATCGCGCCCAGGATCGCCGGCTCGACGTCGTAGTCGATCAGGCCGTTCTCGTCGGACATCGCGTGCGTGTGCGCCAGCACGCGGCCACAGACGCCGGCGTACTCCTTCCACTCCCCCGCGGACAGCGCCCCCAGGCTGATGTCGCCGCGGAAGGGGGCCCGCTCACGCACCAGGAAGCTGTGGCCGTCGAAGTCGACGCTGCCGTAGAAGACGTCCCCGTTCACCAGGTGCACCCGCTGAGCGTGCCGGATCCGGTCACCCTGGCCGTCGACCTCGAAACCGGAGGGCGGCACCAGACCGGCCAGCGCCGACCGGCGCGCCCGCTTGAACTCCAGCAGCAGGTCGTCGGTGCCATCGGCGCGTGGGCCCTCGATGAGCACGTAGTACCGGGTCAGACCGAGGGACGCCGTCCCTGCGCCCTTCCGCTCGGCGACGTCCTTCACGCGCATGCCGCCCGCGCGGGCTGGAACGGTGACGTCGTTCTCCCGCACGTAGCGGTCGACGAGGTCCTGGAACTCGGGTCGCCTGCTGCTCACCGGGACCAGCTCGTCGTCGGTGCGGAAGCCGGTGCCGTACTCGTTCAGCACTGTCTCGGCCAGCCACTCGGGGCGGCCGCGCTCCAGGACACCCTGGATGAGCTCGGCGATCATCGGAGGCGCGTTGTCCAGTCGCAACTGCTCGTCCTGCTCGGTCAGGTCGGTGGCATAGGCGGCGATGCCCTCGATGTAGCCGCGGACGAATCGCTCGGCGACGCCACGCTGCTTCTTGCGCCCGAGCCCGGACTTCTCCGCCGCGCCCAGCACGAAGCCGACGACGCCCCTCTTCAGGTCCCAGGTGAACGGCGCGTAGAACGAGTCGTCGAAGTCGTTGACCCCGAACACGGGCACGTTGTCCGAGCTGGGCATGACGCCGAAGTTCCCGGGATGGACGTCGCCCAGGGCGAGCACGGTGGGCATCCGGGCGTCCTCGCCGAGGATGTCCCGGTAGAACAGCAGATTCGTGCCGCGGAAGAAGTGGAAGACCGAACCGGCGAGCTTGTCGAACTTCTCCCGCGCTTCCACGCCGCCGGTGGCGATCCGGGTCTCGTGGTCCTCGCGCACCGTCTCCCGGACGTGGGTGCGCCGGTCGTTGCCGGACAGCATCCTCGGCAACAGCACCATCTCCCCCCGCGCGCGAGCCTCGGCCAGCTGCCGGAAGGAGTCCACGCGTGAGCCCACCGGGACCCTGCCGTCCCGCCTGACCTCGCCGTCGTCCCGAGGGCGGCGGCCGCCCGCAGCCTCGGCCGGCGCAGCCGCTCCCCGCTCGCGCAGGCTCGCTCTCAATTGGGACGTGCTCATCGAGGAGCGTCCTCGGATGTCAGCTGCTCGAGCGCGCTCGATCAGTTCGCTTCGGCTGGCGCTCTCCACGGTGTCTGACTGCATCGACCGGAAGTACCCGCCCGGACCGGGACCACGGCGGGCGGCCGTTACGACCTCGTGACGGCCCACGGCCACTCGTCGGGGTCCCGGCGCCCCGACCAGGCGGAACGGTCCGCGGCACCGCATACTCGCCTGCTCCCGACTGGCGTGCTGGGCGGCCACCCCCACCTGCCGCGCGGGGGCGCGCGACGGTGGTGTTTGCGGGTGCATGACGGTCCCCGGTCGATCTCGGGACCTCTCGGCGGCGCTGCGAGTCGACGGCGCGGCGACGGCAACACACGGGGGATGCGCCCTCTCCCGTCCGCCGACCGTGAAGGCGTTCCTGCACACGGCGACACCCCGTCCCTCGTGTGGCTGGACGACCTCGCCGCCGCCGATCCGGCACTCACCGGAGCGAAGGCGGCGGCCCTGGCGACGGCGTCCCGCCGCGGGCTCCCGGTGGTCGCCGGTTTCGTGGTGACCACCACGGCCGCCGAGGACCTCGCCGCGGGGATGCCTCTCCCCGACACCGTGCTCGACGCCTGGCGTCGGCTCTCCGATGACGACGCGCTGCCGCTGGTGGTGCGCAGCAGCTCGACCGTCGAGGACCTCGCCGGCTCCTCGATGGCGGGCCGGTTCGAGTCCGTCGTCGGCGTCCGCGGGCAGGAGGGCTTCCGCCGCGCCGTCGGTCTGGTGATCGCGTCACGGGAGCTCGCCGTGTCCGGCTCGGCGACCCTGACCGGGCGCGAGCCGATCGCGGTGCTCGTCCAGCCGCTGCTGTCGGTGCGCTGCGGCGGGGTGCTCTTCGGCATCGACCCGGTCACGGGCCGGGAGGACCGGGTCGTGGTGGCCGCCGTCCAGAGCAAGCCCGACCGCCTCGTCAGCGGCCGGGTCGACGGCACGCGGTACGAGCTCGACCGCGACGGCCGACCGATGGGGGTGCATCGCGGGGAGGGTGGCGCGCGACTCCGGCGGCGCGAGCTCCGCGAGCTGGTGGACCTGGCCGCCCGGACGGCGGAGGTGTTCGGCGGGCCGCAGGACGTGGAGTGGGCCTTCGACCGTGGCGGTCGCCTGCGGCTGCTGCAGAGCCGTCCGGTCACCTTGGAGCCGCGCGGGCGCCCGGTCGGGCCGGTCCTCGGGCCCGGGCCCGTGGCGGAGACGTTCCCGGAACCGCTGCAGCCGCTCGAGGTGGACCTGTGGGTCGCCCCGCTGCGCGCGGCGCTGGGCCAGGCGCTCGTGCTGGCAGGGACGGCGTCCGAGGCGGGCGTGGCCGCCTCCCCGCTGGTCGCCGTCGTGGGCGGCCGGGTCGCCGTCGACCTGGACCTCCTCTCCCCCGGCTCCGACCGGGCGGGGCTCCGTGAGGCCCTCGATCCGCGGCCCCGGCTGCGCCGGCTGCGGGCATCGTGGCGGGTCGGGCGGCTGCGTGCGGCGCTGCCGGTGCTGGCCGCGGACGTTCTCGACGCCGCGGACGCCGCCCTGACCGAGGTGCCGCCGCTCGAGGACCTCAGCGACGCCCAGCTCGTCGGGTTGCTGCACAGGACGGGCCCGGCTCTCGTGTCCGCGCACGCCCACGAGCTGCTGATCGGGCTGCTCGTGGATCCCGAGGCGCCCCGCACCACCGGCGTCGGCGTCGCCCTCGCCGTCCTGGCCCGCGCACGGCACGCAGGACTCCCCGACGCGCGGACCGCGGCCGAACACCCGGTGGTCCTCGCCCTCAGCACTCCGCAGGTCCGGGCCACACCCGCCCTACCGGCGGACGTGCCGGCTCCCGGGGAACTCCCCCCGACGGACCCGGGTGACGCCGGCCTGCTGCGCGAGGCCCTGCGCCTGCGCACGCGGTGGCTGCAGGAGGTGGGCGCCCGTGCGGCCTGGGTGCTGGGAGAGCGGCTCACCGCTGCCGGACGGCTGAGCTCCCCGGCGGAGGTCCGTGCGCTGCCGCTGGTGGAGCTCTCGTCGCTGGTGGCGGACCCGACGGCGCCGGCCGACCCGCGACCGGTCACCCCGGCCGACCCCCTTCCGGCCCGCTTCCGGCTCAGCGACACCGGCGAGCCGGTGGCCGTAGACGGGGGGACGGGCCCGGCCGGCGCGGGCGGTGGGCGCGCCACCGGCGCCGTCCACCACGGAGAGGACCCGCCCCAGGGGGCGGTGCTCGTCGTCCGCACGCTCGACCCCTCGCTCGCGCCGCTGCTGCCGCGACTGGCTGGCCTGGTCGCCGAGACCGGCAGCGTGCTGGCGCACCTGGCCATCCTCGCCCGCGAGGCCGGGACCCCGACGGTCGTGGGCCTGGCCGGGGCGCTCGAGCGCTTCCCCCCGGGGACGGTCGTGCGGGTGGACGGGACGACCGGGGAGGTCCAGGAGGTGACGTCGTGCGAGCCGTGAGCTGGACGACCGGCGCTCTGGCCCTGGTCGCGTCCGGCGGGTACGTGCTGGTCTACGTGTACCGCTGGGAATGGCACCGGGCCCTGCTGGTGGGCATCCTCTTCCTCGCGGCGCTGATCGGGCTCGGCACCGCCCTGGTGCTGCGCCGGCTCAGCCGGCTGGAGCGCAGGCTGCCCGCGGGAGGCCGGCCATCGGACCTCCTGCACCGGCTGCGCAGCGCGCCGGTCGAGTCCCCGCCCTTCCGCTGGCTACACCCGCCCGACCCCGACCGCAGTTCCGTCTTCGTCCCGATCCTGATCGGCGGCGGAGTCCTGCTGACCGCGGTGGCGTGGCTGCTGGAGCGCGTGGCCGGCGCGGCAGCCCGCAGCGGGGCCGAGGAGGAGCTGGCCGACCGGCTGCGCGCCGTCGGGTTCCCGGCCACGCCCCTCGTCCCGTCGGCGCGCGAGGTGATGGCCGGCGGCGGACAGGAGCCGGACGCCGGGCTGCGGACACTGCTGGGCCCGCTGGAGGGAGGGCGCTGATGAGGAGGCTTCTCGTCGCACTGACCGTCATCGTCCTGACGGTCGCCGGCCTGCTGGCGTTACGCGCGGAACTGATGACCGTCGAGGTGGAGCAGCCCGCGGGCTCCTACACCGACGTGGTCGTCGCCACCCGAGTGGTCCGGGAGGACCCCGACGTGCGGGCCTCGATGACAGCCGGCCTCATCGGCACCTGCCGGCTGCTGGTCAACGCCGCCGTCATCGAGCAGTCGTTCCGCACCACCGGCGACGGGGTCTTCGCCTTCCGGCTGCGGCCCGGCCTCGACGAGTTCGACCGCCGGGAGCTGCGCGGGTGCCTGTCGGACCTGCGCGTGCAGCACCTGCGGGTCGACGTCCGGCACCTGGAGACGGTGACGCCGGCCGGCAGGTGAGGGGAACACCCGGGGCAGGCGGACGTTGACCCTGGGAACGGTCGGGCCGTCGCGCCCGCTTTCCCACCCCGGAGGTCACCTCCCCCGTGCCCGAGCTCACCCGCAGGCAGCTGCTCGCCGCCGGCCTCGGCGCGGCCGGCTCCCTCGCCGCCGGCGGCGGGCTCGTCGGCCAGCTGTGGCCGCTGCTCGGCCGGGAGGACCTCGTCCCCGGCACCGCGCCGGACCTGGCGCTGCCGGCGGCGGCGTGGACGCAGGCGCCCGACCGGTTGACCTTCGCCGCCGTGGGCGACACCGGCAGCGGCGGCCGCCAGGCGATGGCCGTCGCCGAGCGCATGGCCCGCGGCTACCGGCAGGCGGCCTACGGACTGGTCACCCATCTGGGTGACCTCTGCTACTACGGCCGCGTCGAGGACCGCTTCGACGACGTCTTCGTCCGGCCGATGCGTCCGCTCATCGACGCGGGTGTGCGGTTCGAGTTGGCCATCGGCAACCACGACGGGGATCTCCACCACAGCGACGCGAGCCTGGCCGAGATCGACGCGGAACTGCGGCTGCTGGGTACCCCTGCCCGGACCTACACGACCAGTCACGGCCCGGTCGACTTCTTCTACCTCGACTCCAGCGCCCCCGGCCTGTTCGGCGAGGACGCTCCCGCGCAGCTCGAGTGGCTCGACGATGCCCTGGCCAGCTCCACCAACCAGTGGAAGGTCGTCTGCCTGCACCACCCGCTGTTCTCGTCCGGCTCGCACGGCTCCACTCCCGGGGCCCGGGACGTGCTGGGGCCGGTGTTCGCCCGCCGCGCGGTCGATCTCGTCCTGAGCGGACACGACCACCACTACGAGCGCACCCGGCCGATGGACGGTGTGACGTACGTGGTCAGCGGTGGCGGCTGCAAGACGACGCCGGTCGGCCGGAGCCGGTTCACCGCGGCCGCCGCATCGGCCCTGCAGTACCTGCACGTCGACGTCGCCGGTGACCGGCTGGCCGCTCGTTCGGTACGGGCCGACGGGCAGGTGCTCGACCGCTTCGAGCTGCGTGCCCGGGAGGGGCGGTGACTCTGACCCGGGCAGCGTCGGCCGCGTACGCCGTCCTCGTGCTCGTCCTCGTGCTCGCCCCCGCCATGGTCGTCCGCGCGGCCGGCGCACGAGGCGGCGCCGGCGTGGTCGGCACCAGCGACCTCCTCGCCGTCAGCGCGGTGACGGGAGCGGCGGCCGCCGTCCTCGCCTGGCGCCGGTTGAGCGCGCCCGACGGCGCCGACCCCGCCAGCCGGTGGATCGCGGCGCTCGGGGCCCTGGGCGTGCTGGCGGCGGGCGCCACCGCGGTGCCGACGGTCGTCCTGCACACCGCCGCCGCCTCCACCGCCTCCGTGCTGACCCCTGGCGTCTGGGGCGGAGGACTCGCCGTCGCGGTCCTGGCCGCCGAGGCCGTCCGCGGGGGGCTGGTGCGCTGGCTGGCGCCGGTGCCGACCTCCCGCCGCTGACTCGCGGGCGGTGGCCCGCGGTCACGGTTCCCTCTTCCCGGGCCGGTATGACCACCACAGGTCACTGCGGGCAGGAACGGTCCCCCGAGGGGCGAACCCCGGGCACGGAGCCCGCGTCCGGGCGGTCCTGTGACAGGGCCCGGTCATCTCCCACCCGGGCCAACGCCCCGCGTCTCCGACCTCGTCGCCGAGCCAGGAGACACCTCACCGTGAGCCCCGAGCCGATTGCCCCATGACCTGCCGGAGTCGATGCCGTTGCGGTTTCCCGACACGGCGGCTGCACCGGCCACGGAGCGGGAAGCCCACCGGACA
Organism: Geodermatophilus sp. SYSU D01186; assembly: GCF_054050215.1. Lineage (NCBI taxonomy): Bacteria > Bacillati > Actinomycetota > Actinomycetes > Geodermatophilales > Geodermatophilaceae > Geodermatophilus > Geodermatophilus sp. SYSU D01186. The sequence continues at coordinate 36,976 of NZ_JBJGYW010000040.1, forward strand.
CCGCCCACGAGCGAGGAGGGTCACGTGTCGGCATTCGACCTCCCCGGCCGGCTCGTCCGGCTCAGCAACTCGGACAGGAAGGTGGCCGATCCGGAGACGGATGTCCGGGGCCGCACCGCTCTGGACAGCAACGGCGAGCGGATCGGCACGGTCGAGGAGCTGCTCGTCGACGAGGAGGCGGAGCGGGTGAGGTTCTTGTGCATCGGCTCGGCCGGATTCCTGGGCATCGGCAGGAAACACCTCCGGGTCCCCGTCGACGCCGTCACGACGGTCGGGCGGGACATCGTGATCGTCACCCTCGACCGGGACCGGCTGCTCGACGTCCCGGGCTACGACCCGCAGCTCGCCCGCGATCGGGACCACTACGCCGGCGTCCACGGCGGGTGGAGCCACGGGCCCTACTGGAGCCCCGGGTTCACCCCTCCTCCCCCGTACCGCACCTGACGGTCGGCACCGTCACCACCGCGTCGCCGGAGCCGCTCCGCCTCGCGGTGGAGATCACGGTCTCGCGACAACGACCGCTGCCATCTGTCCCTCCGCGGTTCCGGTCACGGCGACCGACGGGCCGCGGCGACTGGAACATCATGGTCGCGGCCCGACTCCCACCCCGGTGTCGGCGGCGCTCGCCACCGCGCCATCTGAGCCGCCTCGGAGGCCCGCGCCCGCCGTCGCTGCTCCGGCGACGGCCGCGGTGTGTGGAACCGGGCGGCAACCGCTCCTCGGTCCGGATGCTCCCCAGCTGGTGCACCGTCCCGAGGTCGCGTGCTCCGGCTGGTCGTGACGGCGCGGAGGGCTCGACGTTGCCGCGAACCGCACGAGACTGCCACCGTCTCGCGGAGCGGCCCGGCGGGACGACTACGCGGCCCGGCCGACCTCTCCGCCGTCGTGTGCCACGTGGCCGCGCGGCCTCCCGCGTCCCGCAGCGAGCAGGGTCAGTCCGGCCCTCCGGTGGGCGGTCGGCGTGTCGACCTCCGTACGGAGATCCAGCATGCTCAGCCCCACGGCGCCGGTGCCGAGGATCCCGGCGACGGCGACGAGGGTCAGCCAGAACATGCCGGTGGTGACCGCCCCCGCGACCGCGGCGACCACGCAGACGAACAGGAGTGTGACGACGGTTCTGAGCATCTCGTGCTCCAGGAGATCGGTGTCCGCGGGCGGCGACGCGATCTGGCCTCCGCCGGCGGTCGCGTGAACGGGCGTCACCGGCCACGCTGGTGCGGGCGGAACCGCTGCCCGTCCGGGGCTGTCTCCACGGCGATCCTCATCCCGCACGGGGGCCTTTTCGAGGATCGGCTGCCGAGCTTGCGAACGACGCGCCGCCGTCTTGAGGTCTGATGACAGGTCTCCGGGCATGGTGGCCGCCCCGGCGCAGTTCGAGCTGCAGCCGGCCTGCCGGCCCCGGGTCTGCAGGTACGCGCGGCAGCACCCCGCCCGAGCCGGCGGGCCGACGTCCGTGCCGGGCCGAGCACCGGCTCGACCGCACTTCCGGCCCCCCGGACCCGCCGCCGAGCCGATCGGCGCAGGCACCGTCCCGGGCTCCCCGACGTCTCCTTGGCGACCCCACCTGCCCGCGACAGGCCCAACATCGCCCCGCAGACGAGAGACCCCGGCGTCCGGCTGCGGGGCGATGCCCGACCGCGCGGACGCTCCTATGCCGCGTCAAGGGCTGAGGGTGGGGTTTCGAGGCGTCGGTAGAGCTCGCGGGCGATGTAGCGCTTGAGGCAGCGTGTGATCTCGCGGTCGGTCCTGCCCTCGGCGCGGCGGCGG